>NZ_JBHVYL010000006.1:0-128906 GCF_042880955.1 Leifsonia sp. NPDC058292 | reverse complement strand
CGATAGACGTGGCCCGCCGGCGTTGAGCGGGCGCTAGCCGTGCGCTCCTGCTACTTCGCCCAGGGCTCCGTCCACTTGGCCTGCGTGGCCTGCTCCTTCGCCCAGGCGATCCCGTAGTCGTTGAGCTTGGTGAGCTCGTCTTTGAGGGAGGTGGTGCCGAGTAGGTAGCCTTCGTACTTGTTCTGAGCGGCGAGCGCCGCCGGCGCACGGAACAGTCCGCCGTTCTGCCCGCCGAGCGAGACATCCGCCCAGGTTCCGCTGTTCATCGCTTCGAGCCCCTTGGGCGCCGTCACTCCGGTGATCGCGGGAATGCCGCCGGTCTTGTCGAGCCACGTCTGCACCTTCGGGCTCGAGACATACTGCAGGAAAGTGATCGCGGCATCGCGCTGCTTTCCCTTGATGTATGACGGGATCATGTACGCGGTTCCGCCGTTGTTGACCCCGAACTGGGCCGACTTTCCCGTAGCGACACTGGAGTCGCTCGTGGAGACCTTCGGGAACGGCACCGTGCCGTACTTGAAGCCCGCCGTCGCGAGTCCTGACGAGGCGAAGTTCGTGCCCCAGGCCATCCCGGCTTTGCCGCCGGTGAAGTCCGTGCCACCGGTGAAGGCGCCCTGCGACTGGATGCCGGACCAGTTCGGCGTCGCGCAGTTGTCGTAGAACTTCTTGAGCGTGGTCAACGTCGCGGCGAACCCAGGGTCCGTCGTCGGGTTGACCTCGCCGGTCAGGTACGCGTGGGCCACGCTCTTCACGGTGACGGGCGTGCTGGTGCCGGGATTGCCGTCCGCGCTGAACTGGTTGGCCTTCTCGGTTTCGGCGGAGAGGAGCATCGACGACAGCGCGGTGACCGCCCAGCCCGCGGGCAGGTTGCCGCTGTCCGTGGCGAGCGGCGCGTATCCAGCGTCCTTGATCTTGGCGCACGCCTTGGTGAACCCGTCGAAGGTCGACAGGCTCGCGACGTCGACGTGCGCCTTGGCGAGCACGCTCTTGTTGTAGTAGATGCCGACGGATACCAGGTTGAACGGGATCGACTCGTAGTTCCCCGCCGCGTTCGCGCCGAGGCGGTCAGCACCGCCGAAGTACTTCGCGTTGAAGTCGTCTATCCAGGCTTTTCCCGACGAAGAGAACGCGTTCTTCTCTTTCAGTGCACTGTCGAGCGAGACGACCTGTTCCGGCGTGTGCGTCGTTTGGTTGAAGATCAGCTCCGGGGCGGTGCCTGCCGTCAGTTGTGCCGCAGAGGATTGCGCCCACGAACTGAGCGGAAGCACGTTGGTCTTCAGAGTGATGTCGGGATTGTCCTTCTCGAAGCTGGCGACCAGCTCGTCCCAGGCCGGGCCGAAAGTCTGCGTATCGCTTGTGAACTGGTTGGGCCCGGACAGAGTGATGGTCACTTTGTCTGAGTCGGCTGCCGATGAGCACCCGGCAAGCACAGCGCCGGCTGCCAGCGCCGTAACGGTCGTGACCGCTACTCGCCTCAACCGCTTCGTTCGCAACATCGTCGTTACGTTCATCGTTCCTCGTTCTCTTGGGGTGGTTCGGGATTGTCGGTATATCGTTTCATTCACAGCCCGCAGAAGACCGCATACTGTGCAGCCTTGAGCGCGGATCAATGGGCGCCGGGAACGCCTCCCTGGACGCCGGCGAGGAAGTACTTGGACAGGAAGGTGAACAACAGGATCAGCGGCAGACTCGCGATGAGGTAACCCGCCATCAGCGGACCGTAATCGGTCACGTTCTGACCCTGGAAGAACTGCAGCCCGACCGAGACGGTGCGGAGACTGTTGTCGGAGATCACCAGCAACGGCCAGAAGAAGTCGTTCCACACGCTGCTCACGGTGATGAGGGCGATCGTGCCGAGCACCGGCAACGACAGCGGAAGCATGATCGACCGATACATGCGCGGTCCACCCGCACCGTCGATGCGCGCCGCGTCGAAGATCGTCTGAGGGATTCCTTCCACGAAATTGCGCATCAGGATCGTGCCGAGCACAACGCCGCCAGCAGTGTACGGCACCACCAGGACGACGTAGGTGTTGAGCAGGTTCAAGTCTTTCATGATGATGAAGAGCGGGATGAGATTGGCTAGACCCGGCACCATCATGAGCACCAGGACTGCGCCGTAGACGAACGACCTGCCCGCGAAGCGGTATCGGGCGAGCACGAATCCGGAGATCGACGAGACCACGAGGATCAGCACGATGGAGATCACCGCGACCACGACGGTGGTGGCCAGGTATGGCGCGACCTGGTTCCAGGCCGTCGCGTAGTTCTCGAGATGCAGCGGGAACGAGATCTGCCAGAAGCTGTTCGCGAACTGCTGGTTCGTCTTCGTGGAGGTGACGACCATAAAGAGGTACGGCGCGAGCGAGACGATGGCGAAGACGATCAGGGTGGTCTTCAAGCCGAACTGCCGGGATGTCCGAGGGCGCGTGATACTCACATCGCACCTCCATCTGTGGTCGCCGTGCCGCGTTTTCGCGCTGAGACGACGACGGCGCTGATCGCGATGGTGATAACGAACAGTGTCGTGGACAGAGCCGCGGAGTAGCCCCAGTCGCCGCCTTGGAACGCCACGTTGATCATTCTCAGGATTGGGACCATCGTCGCGTTGTCAGGACCGCCTGCCGTCAATACGTATGCGACGAAGCCGTATTGGAGCGTTCCGACGATCGCGAGGAACACGAGGATCCGCACCTGGCCCGCCATCAGCGGAAGGTCGATGCGCCAGAACCGTGCAACACGACCGACGCCGTCGAGTTGTGCAGCCTCGAGCACCTCAGTCGGGATGTTCTGCAGGCTGGAGTAGAAGATCAGGAACGGCAGGCCTGCGATGAAGGGAAAACCGACGAACAGGAGCGAGAGCAGCGCCGTGCTGTTCTGACCGGTCCAATTCTGCGCGAGTGCGCCGAGGCCGAGCGCTTTGAGCGTCTGGTTGATCACTCCGTCGTTGGGGCTGTAGAAGAAGCCCCAGACCAGGGCTGTGACGACGCCGGGAAACGCCATCGGAAGGATGAGCAGGGTGCGCATCACGAACTGCCAGCGGATGCTCTTGAGCGAAACGAGGAGCTCCGCCGCGAACAGGGGCAGCACCCAGGAGACCACCGCGAACAAGAAGATGAAGCCGAGATTTCTGAACGACGACCACCAGATCGGGTCATTGAACATCGTGACGTAGTTGTCGAATCCGATCGGCGTCGAGACCCCGGCCGGCTGCCAGTGGAAGAACGACCAAAAGATGCCGGACAGCGCGGGGTAGTACGCGAAGTACCCGATGATGAGCGCGAGGGGAAGAAGCGCGAGGTAGAGCTGCCATCGAAACACCCGCTTGCGCGGGGATCGCACGTTTTTCGTCGGCTCCGCAGCCGTTGAGATGTCGCGGTGTGCGGCGTCGAGCGTTACTGCCAAAACCAGTACCTCACCATCGAGTTCTGAACACGAATAGAACGTTTCATTACTTTGCCTTCTCTTTGCTGTCGGGTCAAGCCTATTCGTCTAAATAAATCGATTCATTCGGACCATGTCACCAAGTGCGTGGACGGATGCTGTACCCGACCTCTCCGAGGTGGAATCCCGGCTGGATGCCGTCGCCGCTGGCATACACCGCGAGCGCGTTATCGTTCGGCGCATCGCCCCACGCCAGGCCGACTTCGACCGCAACCACGGCGATTCCGTCCCCGAGGCCCCTCGTGTCGACCGCGACCCGGTTCCAGCCGGCGGGCCAGCCATCCGACGAACCTTCCATCGTCCGTCCGTCTCTGAGCCGAAGCACCAGGATCGGGGTCACGGCGCGCTCCGGTGCCTCGATGCACTGATCGATGAGCGCGTAGACGAACTCGACCCCGTCGAGCGGCAGCGGGTCGCGCAACGTGAGCAGTACCGTCGGTGCCAAGTCGGCCGGTCCGGAGACGGAGCCGACGACCCGGAGAACGGGGTGCGTCGGCTGCTCGTGAGGAACGGGCATGCACGTCAACGTCTGCAGTGGTTCGAGGGTAGGAGCCGCAGGCCCGGGTTGGACCTCCGACGCGTCCAGGAGGGTTCGTGAGCCGACGACATCCGCGGCGACGGGTGCCACCGACACTGAGGACCGATGCACCGCATCCATCGCCGAGGTCGGTGCTGCGGAGACCGGCGTCTCGACCTCGATCACGTGACTGCCCGCTGTCAGGGTCGTGTCCGTGCGGCCTCGCAGCGCAAGCGTTGCTTCGCTGCCGGGGGGAACGGTGATCTCAAGACGCGCCGTCGACGCCTCCCTGGAATATGCAACGACCACCTCCCCGCGGACCGTCTCTGTGCGGAGTTCCAGCCGCGTCACGCCATCGATGAACTGCGGTGCGACCCTGAACGCCGTGTACCCCGGCGCGGTCGGCCGGACTCCGGCGAGGCCCTCCCAGGCCCACGCGGCGAACGGACCGCCGAGCCCGACGTGGTCGAGCGATCCGGTGCCTGTGTTGGCCGGGTCGATCCACCAGCACTCCCAGAATGTTCCTGGGCCCGAGGCCAGCATGGCACCGACTCCGGGTGCCTCCGGCTGGGAGAGGACGTCGTAGACCACTTGCGCCTCGCCGAGCATCGTGAGCGCTCTGACGACACTCCTGGTTGTCGCGAACCCGCTCGACACCCTGTCACCCCGCCCTCGGATGAGCTCGACGAGCCGGTCGCCCGCCTCACGCGCATCCCGGCCGGTCAAGACCCCCGCTTCGATGGCGACGCCATACGAGCCCTGCGAGCCGTTCCCGAACGTTCCGTTCGCCGGGTCGTAGAAGGCGCGACGTGCAGCCGCCCGGAGCTCATCGGCGGTCGCCCGGCGACGCTCGGCTTCGCGATGATCGCCGAGGACCTCTTCGAGCGCCGCGAGCGCCGACAGGCAGTCGATCACCGCTGCCGTGTGATGGATGGCGGGCGGAGTCTGTTCCAGCGCCAGCCAGTCGTGACCGTAGCTGATCGGAGCGCGGGAGATGATGCCGTCTTCGTCCGCGCAGCTGAGTTGAAAGTCCGCCCATCGGCGCAGTGCCGGAAGCGCTCGCCTAGTGAGCCTGATGTCTCCGTAGTGGAGCAGGTGCCCGAGCAGGATGCGATGCAGAGCTGAACCCCACACCGGATCGGACGGCATCCTGGTGGCGTGCAGGTCGGGGGCGACCGCCGGCAGACGCCCGTCCGCGTGCTGGCTGGTTTCGAGATCGGCGATCCACTTGTCGAAGAACGTCGCGCTCTCGAGGGCTGCGAGTTCGAATTCCGCCACAGAGGCGGTGTCCCCTGTCCACGCCGCCTGTTCGCGGGTGGGGCAGTCCTCCGGCACTCCGTGGACGTTGTTCAAGAGCGTCCTCCTGGCCGTGGCCAGCAGCTTGTCGATCACACTGCTGTCCGTGGCGATCGTGCCGGATGCTGCAAGGTCCGTGTGCATCGAGAAGGCAGTGACGGCGATGGCCGCGTCGTCGGGGAGACCCCTGACCTCCAGGTAGCGGAATCCGAAATATGCGAACCAGGCATCGTGCACCTCGCCCTGCTCGCCTGTCGCCACGAATTCAACCACCTGCCGCTCGCGTCCGTGGTCGTACGGCATGGTGAGGTTCGTCGTATCGATGTGATCGTCTGCACCAACGTACTCGCCGTGCTGCACCCGGATGGCCGTGCCTCTGGGCACCCTGTCGAGAAGGGTGATCGACGCCCTCCCTGCAATGTTCACCCCTACATCGAAGATCCGCGCTCCTGGGGGACGCCCGATCTCCGTCGGGATGAACGTCTGCACGGTGCGCAGCGGCGGAGTCGGGTCCGCCGAGACATTCATGGGCGGAGTCGCGGCCGACGCCGGCGCCTCCGCCGCCTCCAGCACGATGGGAGGCGACGGACGGTCGGCTCCGACTACGGACGCAATCGCGTCATGGCGCTCGAGATAGAACGGGGCGTCGACTTCGACCTCCGACGGGCGGATAAGCGAATCCGGACCTGGGGCTGCCCTGAGCACCGAACCGTCGTCGTGCCAGACCATCACTTCGGCAAGCAGCCGCGGCGAGTGCTCCGTTCGCGCCCACTCACCGAGCCCCGCGACGACGTCGAGGGTGTTGTCCCCCACGGCGAGCAGGTCGGTCACGTCGTAGCTCCGGAAGAGTGCTCGCGTGAAGTCCGTGCGCGAGGGGTCCATCCTGTCGGGATTGACCGTGATCCCGTTGATGCGGGCACGGACCACACCCTGTCCCGTCAGGTAGAGTCGCGCTCGCTCGATGGGACGCTCAAGGCGAACCGGCGTGACGACCCAGGCGAGGTGCGGCACAGCGAGCCAGCGCGCGTGCCAGTGCGCGTACTCGAACGGGCCGGTCTCCAGGCTCGATGTCGCCCAGGGCGACCACCGCCCGTCATCGTCGGCAACGCGCACCCGCCACTCGTGTGCGGAATGCGGAGACAGTTCGCTGCCGATGACCGCCTCGGTGGCCGTCGAGTCGACCTCTCCTGAGCCCCACAGTCGTCGACCGTCGGAGTTCAGCACCTCCACCTCATAGCGGCAGGCGCCGCGGGAACCGGGCTCCGGCGCCGTCTTCCAGGTGAGGACGGGGGTCCGCGTCGCCACCGTGGCGACGACCCGTTCGCCTGCCGGCCGCTCCGGGGTCTGACCGTCGGCCGTCAGGCCGTGAGGAGCAGCGAGCGGACGTCGGCCCATGGCGTCCGGGGGGCCGGCGTCTGGTGCGGCAGGCGCGCTAGCGAGACTCATCTTCGGTGTTTCCCCTGCCGATCGGCGCCGTCGTCAGCGCGGTGAACGTGCGGTGAAACGTATCATAGAAATCGTCCCAGCTATGGACGAGAAGGTACGTAAAACCGCGCAGTAGGCCTCCGTAATCGATATGATCATTCGACCGCGCCAGTCAGTCCTCGGCGCGCGCCGCAAGAAAAACGGGAGCGAAAACAGTGGTGAGCATTCGAGATGTCGCGTCGAGGGCGAGCGTGTCCGTCGGCACGGTCTCCAAGTACCTGAACACTCCCCATCGCGTCGCGCCGCAGACGAAGGCTCGGATCAGTAAAGCGATCAAGGATCTCGGCTACATCCGCAACGAGGCAGCCAGGCAACTCCGCGCCGGCGAGAGCAGAACGCTCGGGTTCGTCGCCCTCGAACTCAACAACCCGTTCTTCGGAGACGTTGCGGACGCCATCGAGAGGCGCGCGGCCAAGAGCGGTCTCTTCCTCTTCATCGCGAGCAGCAACGGCGATCCGGAACGGGAGGGCCAGTACATCGAGATGCTGGTGCAGCAGCGCGCGTACGGGATCATCCTCGCCTCGGGGATCACCCGCAAGCGGGAGCTCGATCTGCTGTTCGACCGCCGAATACCCACCGTCCTGGTCGATGCGTACCGGGAGACTGATCGGTTCTCGTCAACGTCGGTAGACGACTTCCTCGGCGCGGAGCGGGCCGTAACGCATCTGATCGAGCAGGGCTGCCGTTCGATCGCCTTCGTCGGAGGCGAAGTGCAGATCCATCAGATCTCAGAGCGCCTCCGTGGCGCGCGCGCCGCCGCCGAAGCGCACCCCGGTGTTCATCTCGACGTGATCCCGACCGTCGAGCGATCAGTGCCCGCGGGGCTCGCCGCAGGCGACCAGATCCTCAGCAGACCTCGACGGCAGTGGCCGGACGGGATCTTCGCCGCGAACGACTCACTCGCTATGGGGATCATGCAGGCGATCACACGCGACTCCGACCTGCGAATCCCGCAGGATATCGCCATCGTCGGCTACGACGATATCGACTTCGCCGCGTCGGCGGCTGTCCCGCTCTCTACGGTCCGCCGGCCCCGCGAGGTGTTCGGAAGGAGCGCGGTTGACCTGGTGAACGACCAGGCGGAGTCGTCGGAGCGGCTTCCTGTGCGCAAGATCGTCATTCAGCCCGATCTCATCGTCCGGCAAAGCTCGAAGCGGGTCTAGCAGTTCTAGCCGCCGGCGGGAACCGTCACAGTCTCCTGCAGGCTCAGGATGCGATGCTCATCGATGAGATCGCGGTACCAATGGGCGCAGCGCTTCGGGATGCGCTCAAGGGTGGAGAAATCGAGCTTGACGATTCCATACTTCTTGCTGAAGCCAGCTCCCACTCGACGTTGTCCATCAGGCTCAACAGGTAGTAGCCGACGCACGTCCAATCCCTCCCCGACCGCGCGATCGATCCACTTCAAGAAGCCATTCACATACCGGATGCGCTCTTCATCTCCGAGGGGACGGGTTTCTGGCCGGGCGCCGGGTCGGTCGATCGTCCGTACCGGATCTCCTGGCGCACCTGGTGGCCCGAGGAGGTCCCCACGGACGATGAAGCACTCGCCCTCATCGCCCCGATCAACCAGATCGACGTCCTCTTCGCGCACGACGCTCTCCACGGTGAACTACAACGCCCTGCGCACCAAGCCGCAGCACTGGGTCAGATAGTTGTCCTGGGTGCGATGAGCAACCAGAATCCGCCGTTTCCGGCCGTCCTCGACCTGACGAGTGATGATGCCTACAACGTCATCACGGCGGCATTAGCCGAATACGCGAGTCGATGCGACGACGACGTAGAGGCCGCCGATGACCACGCGCGCCTCTACAACCGCCCTGTGGATCCCCTGGCCGACAGATTCCGCCAGAAGGCCGCGGTAGCGAGGCGGCGTCTCGATGACATCGAGCGGCAGCTATCCGAGTCCTGATCGCGCTCCGAACCGAAGACGCCGGAGTCAACGGGCTGATAACTTTATCAAACAGCCCCTCTCCTGATAAACTTATCAACGTGCGCGATTCACTCGACAACCCGTTCAGCCCCGGCTCCGACACCGTTCCAGCCGTCTGGGCCGGCCGCACCGAACAGCTCAGCGACTGGCGGGACATCGTCCGCCCCCGCAGGCTCTCCGGGCTCCCCGAACGGGGACGCACCATCCTCGGCGAACCGGGGCTCGGCAAGTCCACCCTCATACGCCGCATAGCCGAGGAAGCGAGTGCCGCGGGAGACTGGGTCACGCCCCAGCTGCGCATCCCCTCCGGCACAGACCCGTTGAAGCTTGTCGCTACCGCCGTGCTGAAGCTCGCAGAGCAGGCTGGCCTCGCCTCCTCGCGTGAGAAGCGCATCGGCGAGGCCATCTCCCGGGTGCAGGCTGTGGCCGCCGCCGGTGTCTCGCTCACCCTCCGCGGTACGGACGGGCCCGAACCATACACATCGCTCACTGAGCTGCTCGTAGAGGTGGGTATCGCGGCAATCGCGAGCGGGCACGTCATGGTGCTGATCCACATCGACGAGATCCAGAACATCACCGATGACAAGGCCCTCTCTCAGCTGCTCATCGCGCTCGGCGACGCGCTCACCCACGAAGTCGAAGTCACCGTGCCTGGCGGCGCACTCGTCAGCCGCTCACTCCCTATCGCGGTCTACCTCACTGGGTTGCCCGACTTCGAGGACATGGCCGGCGCCCGCAAGGGGGCGACCTTCGCTCGCCGGTTCAAGACCGCCACACTAAGCGCGATCGACGAGCTGGACCTGGCTGAGGCCCTGCAGGAGTTCGTGCTCGATGGTTGGGAGGTCGCAGACGGCGCCGGCGGCACCGCCAGGATCCGCATGGAGCCAGAGGCAGCCTCCCTCATCACCGAGATCTGCCGCGGCGAGCCGTTCCTGTTCCAGCTCGCAGGCGAGCAGGCTTGGTACGCCGGTCGCGGTGACACCATCACCGCCGACGAGGTTCGCGCCGGATGGCGTGGCGCGCAGCGCGAGGCAACCGCCCACGTCGAGCGCATCCTCGAGCGCCTGCCAGGCAAGGAACGACAGTTCTTGCAGACGATGGCCGGGCTGCCAGCCGCCGACCGCACCCTTACCCATATCGCACAGCTGATGGGTCTCGCGAAGGCCACCGACGCCGGTCCCACCTCGCAGCGACTCGACACCGTCCGCGGAATCATCGAGCGCGGCCGCCCCTACACGTTCCGTCACCGCGCAGTCGAGGCGCTGCTCACCAGCGACTGGCCGAACCTCTGACGAGCGGAAGGACCCCTCGGCTGTCGGTCGCAGTGGCGAGCCGCTACCGCCTGCCGAGCGGGAGCAGGCCCTCGAACTTGACGATGTCCTCGACGAGCTCGTCGGATTCGCCCGTCGTCATCCGGGCCGGTGTGAGGGCGAGAATGTCTTCCCTGAACACGCGGCCGATACCTCGCACGAAGTGGTGACTGATGCGGGAGCCGCGATGCTCCTGAGACGTCGCCCGGCTCGAGAACGAACTGGTCGCTCGCACAGGGTCAGTGAGTGCACAACAGCCTCAGTGAGCAAACTGCCCCGCGACATAGCTCGCACGATCGCTGAGCAACCAGGCGGCCGCTTCGGCAACCTCGTCGGGCTGCCCGACTCGGCCCAGCGCCGCGAGCGAGCTGAGGTGGTCGATGATGCTCGGAGTTGCTGCCAACCGACCATCATGTCGGACATCGTCGCTCCGGGAGCGATCGCGTTGATCCGGATCCCGCCGTGTCCGTACTCGCTGACGCTGCGCAGGTCATCGCGACGACAGCGGCTTTGGCGGTGCCGTAAATGCTTTGACCCGGGGCTCCGAATGTGCTTCCGATGCTGCTGACGTTCACGATGCTTCCACCTGTGGGCGCTGACACCAGCATCGCTCTCAGCTCGGCTCGCATCAGTCCGGTCGCTGGGCCGAGGGCGTCAGCACGATCTTCCCCGAGGCCTCTCGGCTTTCCAGGCGGCGGTGGGCCTCGCCAGCTGCCTCCAAGGGAAGACTCTCGACCGGCACGCTCACCGATCCTGAGCGCACGAGTTCGACAGCTCGGGCCGCCAGAGGGCGCATACGTTCAGGCGTGGCCTCGAGAAGCGCCGCGATGTTCAACCCGACGACCCCGGTGCTACTCAGCCACAGGTCGTTGGTTCCGACGAGCACCTGCTCCGAGTCTGACGCGTTACCGACCGCGACCAAACGCCCCAGGGGCCGCAGCATCCCGAGAGCGACGACCCTCGTGGCACCGCCGACGGGATCCACGACGACGTCGAACCGTGCAGTTTCGCTGGACAACTGGTCGGTGAGCAGAACCTCGTCATATCCCAGAGAGACGGCCTGCTCGACGCTACCCGGCCGGGTGACGACGCCGGTCACTTTGCCTGCGCCGAGCGCTTTCGCAACCGAAGGGAACACGCTCGCAAGACCGCCGGTGGCGCCGAGGACCAACACTTCGTCCTCCGCACGCAGACGTGCCGCGCTGTCCAACGCCGCCAGTGCTGTGATGACGTTCGGGAGGGTGGCGACAGCGATGGCCGGCGCGATCGGTTCCACGCCCTCGCCGTCGAGTGGAAGAACGATGCTTGCTGGGACTACGGCGATCTCCGCGTAGCCCGACGTGCCGGGGCGACTCAGTGTGACGACCGGCTGGCCCGGGACCAGTCCCTCCACGTCTTCTCCGACCCCGACGATCCGGCCGGCCACCTCGATGCCGGGGATGAACGGAACAGGGACAAGGCCGCCCAGGCCGTCGCGGCGGAACAACACATCGATGAGACCCACTGCCGCCGCCTGCACCGCGATACTCACGTGGCCCCGGCCCGGCGCAGGCACCGGGACTTCTGCAAGGCGTAAAACGTCCGGTCCGCCGTACTGCTCAACAACGATCGCGCGCACCTAGTACATCCCCTGTCTGCTGGTCGGCTTCCACTATGGCACCGACTCGTCGGGACCAGCCTCGGTGGACTCACCATAACCGTGGCCGCTCATCGGCATCCGGAGCTCATCGACGGGCTGATCTACACCGCTGCGCCGATGCGTTGGGTGATGAAGAGGGCGGCCCGGTCCAGGGCTTGGTCGGCTTCGTCGATCGTGCCGACGAATGCGGGGAAGACATGGGGCACGTCGGCTACGACGTCGAGTATCACGTCGACGCCGGCTTCTCGGGCTCGCGCTGCCAGGCGCACGGAGTCGTCGAGCAACAACTCGTTGGTGCCCACTTGCAGAAGGATCGGCGGGAAACCGGATAGGTCGGCGAGGACTGCTGGTGCGAGAAGCGGATCGCGTGCCGGGTCGCGCCCATTCAGGTAGAGATCTCCGGTGCGCTTCAGACCCTCCCCGGTGAAGAGTGGGTCGACGCCGTTCTTCGTGGTCACCGATGCGCCGGAGCGTGTGTGGTCCAAGCCGGGCGAGAAGGCGACGATTCCGGCCGGCATCGGCAGTCCCGCGTTCCGTGCAGCGAGGAGCGAAGTGATCGCGAGTCCACCGCCCGCGGAGTCACCGGCCAGAATGATCGACTCGGGAGCGAGGCCACTGTCGAGGAGACCTCGATAGGCAGCGAGACAGTCCTCGATGCCGGCGGGGAACGGATGCTCCGGGGCGAGTCGGTAGTCGAGCGAGACGGCTCGTACGCCCGTCCGCAGGACCAGGTGGGCGGTCAACGCCATAGCGGTCTCCGGCGACCCGAGCGAGAAGGAACCGCCGTGGAAGTAGAGCAGAGTGCCGGGGCGTGCCCTCTCTGCGGGATCCACCTGGACCGCTGGACGACCTCCGAGCCTCACCGGGGTGCGGACGACGCCGGCCGGGACCGGAAAAGTGCTCATGAAGCGCTCGAATCCCACGCGCATTTGTTCCACTGAAGTGGGACCGCTCGCCGCTGGTATGGCCCGGAGGTCTGCGTCGAGTGCCCGCCGTTGTTCTCTGTTCATCGTCTCTCCCTGATCGCCGCGTGCAACTGCATGCCGAGGCATGTACCTATAAACTACATGCCATGGCAACTAAATCGGCACGCGAGGCGGCGGACCGCTTCTTTGACGATCTGGTGCGTTGTGAAACGCGCCTGTACAACGGTTTGGGCGACAGCTTGGCTCGTGAGCACGGTATCGCCACCTCCCAGTTGGAGTTCTTGCGCTACTTCCGCGATCATCCCGGATCGCGCGTGGTGGACGTCGCAGCGAACTTCGCGGCCGGGATGGGCGCTATCAGCAAAGGCGTCGATCGCCTCGAGGCACGAGGCCTGGTCGTTCGGCACCCGAATCCCGCGGACGGACGATCATCCCTGGTCAGCCTCACCGACGCAGGCGCCGATCTGGTCGCCGCGGCAGAGCACACGTTCCACGAGCGATTGTCCGAGCTCATATCTACGCTCACTCCTGACCAGGTCTCGACCATCGGTGAGGCACTTGCCGCGTTGCGCGCGGCGCTGGAGCGAGACCGGGTCGGGCAACCCGCCGGATAGGCGGGCCAAGGATCGGCCGGCAGGTTGCGGCCACATCGTCTGTTCGGTCCTCGTTAAGGCAGCCGCCGATCTTGTAGCAGCGCGGCCAGGTTTTGGAGCAGCTGTCCCCAGCCGATCTCGAGTCCGCCCAGCGCCGATGCCGCATCCGGGCTGGTGTCGTCGACGCGGATGGTGAGTAGCAGGTCGGTCGTGTTGTCTGTGGCGCTCGTGAACTCGGCACGGTAGACCGCCGAGAAGAGGGGGGACCCGTCTGGCCCGAGGGGGGCGAGTTCGAACTCCAGCAGCGTCCCCGGCTCGGCGGCGAGCATCCGGCCGGCGGAGTCGTATTCTGCGCCGTCACCCTCGCGGAGGGACATTCGCACCTCCGCGCCTGGCTCAAGCGGCATCGCGAACTCCGAGACGACGAAGTGATCGGGCGCCCACCAGCGTGACGCAACGCCAGGATCGATCCAGGCCGTCCACGCCTCCGCCTGTCCAGCGTTGAGGTGGCGACGCAGCTGCAGTGTTCGGGCACCGCCCACTCCGCTCCCGGCTCGGTGAGTCTCCCGGTGCACAGAAGCGGCGTAATCGCGCAGCAGATCGTCGTCGGCTCCCGGCTCGGCAAGCTCACCGAGGTGCTCGGCGAGCGATCGAAGCGCCTCGCGTTCAAGCGAGGCGAGCCGCCGTCGCCCCAGCCGGTGCAGAGCGATGACACCGGCAGACTCCAGCGTCTGCAGGTGCTTGGTGGTCTGCGGCTGCAACGCCGAGAGCGCGGATGCGATCTCGCCGACGGTGCGTGGACCTTCAGCCAGCAGACTCACGATTCGGTAGCGCTGCGGTTCGGCGATGGCCACGAGCACCTGCTGAAAATCCATGAGACCACTCCTTGACATATTCGTTGTGACGAATATATCGTGATGCCAATCGAGATGAATGGACGACACGCTATGCACACCATCGAACGCCTCATCCCCACCACCCGCGACCGTGTGTGGCAGCTGTGGACCACGCCCGAGGGCATCAGCAGCTGGTGGGCACCCGAGGGCTTCCGCACAGACGTCGAACAACTCGAGCTGCACGCAGGTGGCGAGTTGGTTTACACGATGACAGCCGTGGCGCCCGAGCAGATCGCCTTCATGGAGCAGTACGGGATGCCCCTAGCCACGCAGTCGCGGAAGGTTTTCACCGAGGTGGCCGGCCCCGACCGTCTTGCCTACCGTTCCCTGATCGACTTCGTGCCCGATCACGAACCCTACGAACAACTCACCGAAATCGATCTTGTCGAGGCCGAGGGCGGCACACGCATCGTGATGCACATGGAGCCGCTGCACGACGATGTCTGGACCGAGCGGCTCATCGCCGGCCGGACGAACGAGCTCGACAACCTGGCCCACCTCGTCGAGCAATAAAGAGGACCCTCGCCGTCCGCGGTCGGCGATGAAGTGAGCTAGCCGAGTGGTTACGCCCGGATGCCGCGGAGCACGGTGTCGACGGCGAAGTCGAGTTCGAGCCGAGCATCCGAGACGTCCTGCGTGCCCGCCGCGGCCAGTCGTGGGAAGCGGGCCGCCACCGCCTCAGCCAGCCAGGGCGTCGGGGCGGCGCCGCGCAGGCTCATTTCGAGCGACGCATACGTGCGCACGAGGCTGTCCAGCAGTAACGCGAGGCGGAGCGCGTCGATATCGCTCTGATCCGCAATCGCACCCACCAGCGCGTCGATCCAGGCGTACGCGCGGGGCTGGGTGGGCATCCGCTTCGGCGTGACCTCGCACAACCAGGCGTGCTCCGCGTAGCGGTCGGCGAGCAGAGACGCCCACGCACGGCAGCGCTGTCGCCAGTCGTCGCCAGGGATGGGCGGAGGATCGCCGACCGCTGCATCCACCATCAACTCGACCAGCTCCGCCTTGGAGTCGACGTAGCGATACACCGCCGTCGTGGTCATGCCGAGGCGGTCGGCCACCCTGCCGAGCGAGATGCTGTCGAGTCCGGCCTCGTCGGCGAGCTCGACTGCTGCCGCGGCGAGCTGGGCGGGGCTCCAGCGCGCCTTCGGGCCGCGGACGGCGGGAGCATCCAGACCCCAGAGCTGCCGGAGCGCGCGATCCTCTTGACTGTGCATACCATTCACTGTAACGTCCTTATCTGTGAACGACATTCACAGATAAGGACTTTCTCATGACCAGGATTCTGATCACCGGAGCCTCCTCCGGCATCGGCGCACGCACCGCGGCACTGCTCGCCGCAGGCGGCGCCACCGTGTACGGCGCCGCCCGCACCACGAGCGCGATCGCGAGCATCCCGGGCGTCACCCCGCTCGCCGTCGATCTCACCGATGAGGTTTCGATCCGGGCTGCGGTCGACACGGCGACCCGGCTCGCAGGCGGGGTGGACGTGCTCGTCAACTGCGCCGGCTACGGCGAATTCGGAAGCGTCGAGGAGACCTCGCTCGCCGACGCACGACGACAGCTCGAGGTGAACGTCGTCGGCGCCGTCGGGCTCATCCAGGCCGTGCTGCCGGGGATGCGCGCGAAGCGTCGCGGCCGGATCGTCAACGTCTCCTCGCTCGCCGGAGAGTTCGCCGCACCTCTGGGCGGCTGGTACCACGCGTCGAAGTTCGCCATCGAGGCACTCTCCGACTCGCTGCGCGGCGAGGTCGCCCGGTTCGGCATCGACGTGGCGGTGGTTCAGCCGAGCTACGTGGCGACGGGCTGGCACGACGACGCGATGGAGCACCTCGAGCGGGCATCCGCACACGGACCGTACGCATCCATGGCCGCCGCGATGCGCCGGTATTTCGCCAACCCGGCGCTCGCCAAACCGTTCACCAGCCCGGACGCGGTCGCCGCGCTGATCGCCAAGGCCGCGCTGGCCAAGAAGCCGCGCACGCGCTACCGGATCGGCCCCGGCTCGAACATCGCCGTCGCCCTCGCGACGATTCTTCCCGACCGCACCTTCGACGCGCTCACCCGCAAACAGTTCGGCTATCCGTAACCCGACGCCGTGACCGCCCTCGCTGCTTCGCGCTGAGAAGGAACACTCGTGGACATGCTCATCTCCCTCGCCGCCAGCGGACTGAGACGAGAAAGGCACGGATCAGCGACTGGTTACACTGCATCCATGGATCGATCCGAACTGATTGGGTACGTGCGGGAGCACGGCGATGGTGTCGTGTCGACGGTCGACGCCGACGGTGCTCCGCAAGCGGCGTACTTGTCTGTTGCGGCGACGGATGGCGGCGACCTGGTCTTCGATGCCCGTCCGTCTTCGCGGAAGGTGGCGAATATACGGCGCGACCCGCGCGTTGCCGTGGTGATCGGCGGAGCCGACGGCACGACTCTGCAATGCGAGGGCGTCGCCGATGAGCCCGGAGGCGAAGAACTCGAGCGGTGCGCTGCTGCGTACTTGTCGGCTTTTCCGCAGTTCGCAGCGTCTCTGGCATCCGGAGTGACGATCGTTCGGGTACGGCTGTCGTGGGCTCGACACAGTGACCTTCGCGGAGAGAACGCTCTCGTGCGCAACGTCGATCTGGACTGAACAAGAACGCCGCCCAGCCGGCCTCAGCTCCGCTTGAGCTCCTGAGCGAACATGACGAGGATTCCGCTCGGCCCACGCAGGTAGGTGAGCTTGTAGAAGTCCTCGTAGGTTGCGACACCCCGAAGCGGATGGCAGCCGTGCCTGGCGGCGATGGCGAGAGCCTCGTCGATGTCGTCGACGGTGAAGGCGACCCGGTGCATCCCGATCTCGTTGGGGAGCGTCGGCTCGGTACCGATCGCATCCGGGTGGATGTACTCGAAGAACTCGAGACGGCCGTGACCGTCGGGCGTCTGCAGTACCGCGATCTTGGCGTGGTTGCCGTCCAGACCAACAGCGGTGTCGGCCCACTCACCGCTGACGGTGTCGCGGCCGAGGATGGTCAGGCCGAGGTCGGTGAAGAATGTGATCGCCTCTTCGATGTCGCGCACGGCGATGCCGACGTTGTCGAGTCTGATGGCCATCAGTTCTTCACCTCGTAGCGGAGCAGCACCACGCCGTTGTCGAACCCGGAGGCTTCGATGAGGGCGAGGTCGCGCCGGTCTTGGAAGAAGCGGCGGCCGGCGCCGCGCGTCGACGGGCACACCAGCATCCGCACTTCGTCGATGAGGCCCTCGTCGAAAAGCGACTGCATCAGGGTGAGGCTGCCCCACAGCCACAGGTGCTTGCCGTCCTGCTGTTTCAGCTCGCGGATGGTCGAGGCCGGATCGGGCGTCACGGTGCCGGCGGAGAAATCACCCCACGGTGCTTCGTCGAGGGTGGTGGATGCGACGACCTTGGTGAGCTCGTTGAGCTTGCGGCCGTACTCCCCCTGGTCGGTGGCGGTGGCCCATCCGGTCGACTGCTTGTAGGTGGTGGCACCGAGGATCATCGTGTCGACCGAGTTGATGAGCTCCATGGAGCTGTCACGGAACGGCGTGCTTCTGCTGTCGTCGAAAGGTTCCCCCGAGACGAAGCTGAGGCCGCCATCCTCCTCGGCCACGATGTTGTCGAGTGTCACCCACTGCTGGGCGATCAGTTTTCGCATGGTTGTGATCCTTTCAGTGCGTCGCGGTTGCGATCGGCGGTCGGGGTGAGACGGTCTGCGCCGCTCGGCGGAGACCCGGGGTGAGAAGCAGGGAGACGGCCACCGAGCATACGCTCAGCACCGCGATGGCCTGGCCCGCCGGGATGAACTCGGCCAGGGCACCCGCGAGGGCGGCGGCCAGCCCCTGGAAGGCGACGCGGGCGGACGATTCGGCTCCGAGCAGCTGACCTGTCAGGCGCGGCGGGGTGAGCGTCACCAGGAGTTCCTGTTGGCCGAGCGACGCGGCGTACCCCAGGGAGGCGAGGCCCACCATCGCCGCGGCGACCGCGAGAGGTGGATGCCACAAGAAGACGAGGAACGGCAGCGGCAACAGGAAACGGAGCCACACGGTGGCCACCCGTCGTCCCGGGGCCGTGAGGACTCGGCCCATCAACACATCGCCGGCGAGCATCCCTGCCGCGCCCGTCATGAAGAACACCGCGGCCGAGCCCGGGGAGTAGGAGACGAACAACGCCTCGCATCCGGCCACCAGGCCATTGGGAACGCAGAGGGCGATCAGCAACCAACGTGTCGAGGGCTGCCGCAAGAGGATGGCGTTGCCGGCCCAGGTGGCGCGGAAGCCGGGACGACCCGCGCGCCGAGCGGGGTGCGCACCGATCCCGAACCAGCTGACGGCCGCTGCCGAGACGGAGGTCGCAGCGGCGACCCAGAACCCGGTCGACGGCTGCACCAGACCCGACAGCGCGCCGCCGATCGCGAAACCGACGACCTGCATCGCGCCGACCGAGACGTTCATGGCCGACCGCGCCAGCGCGTATTGCCCGGCCGGGACGACCTCAGAGAGCAGTCCCCAGCGGGCGCCGCTCGCGATCGACAGCACGACCGAGGTCGCGACGACCAGGAGAAGCCGTGCGCTCGGCGCGACATCGAGCACGGCCTGCGCCGTGAACGCCGCCGCCATCACCGCTGCCGCCGCCGTCAACAGAACCCGGGGCGACACGGTGTCGGCCGCCGACATGAGGGTGCTCGCCCCGAGCAGCTGCGCAAGCGACGGCCCGAAGACGACCAGGGCCGTCAGAAAGGCGGAGCCCGACTCTGCGTGCACGAGGAGTCCGAGAACGAGGCCTGCCATCGAGGTTGCCGCAGTGCTCAGTGCGCTTCCGGCCCACAGCGCACGGAACTCGCGGCGACGGAAGAGGTCGCCGTATCCGCTCGCGCTCGTTGTACTCGATCCGTCCATACCTCGATGCTTCCGCCGGCGCTCGCATCGATCAAGGCAAGGATTCCACCGCATCCATCGGTATAGTCGATGAATGGAAGTGAACCAGCTTCGCGTCATGGACGCCGTCGCCCGAACAGGCTCCATCACCGCCGCCGCCGAAGAGCTCCACTACGCCCAAGCTTCGGTCAGCCACCACCTGGCTCGGCTGCAGGAGCACGTCGGTGCGGCCCTCACCGCCCGCCGCGGGCGCGGCATCGTGCTCACCCCCGAAGGCGAACTGCTGGCTGTGCGCGCCCGCGAGATTCTCCGCCGCCTGGATGAGACGGAGTCCGAGGTCACGGCGCTCAGCCGACAGCTGCGCAGCAGGCTCCGCATCGCCGCCTTCCAGTCGGCGCTTCTCGAACTCGTTCCGCCGGCACTCCAGCAGTTGCAGGGCACCTACCAGGACATCGCTCTGGAGCTGAGGGAGAGCCACCCCATCGACGCGCTCGACCTGGTGCGCCGCAATGAGGTGGATGTGGCCCTCATGCACCGACCGGACGACGCACCCGTCGGCGACGAGTTCGCGGCCGTCAAGCTTTACAACGACCCGGTCTACCTGTTGAGCACGACGCCGAACGACTCGGTGGCCAACCACCGCGACTCGAGCTGGATCGCCGGCTGCGACCGCTGCCAGGCAGGCATCGAAGCCGTGTGCCTGGCCGAAGGGTTCCAGCCGAGGATCTCGCTGCGCACCGAAGACATCAACATCCAAGCCTCCTTCGTCGCCGCCGGGCTCGGCGTCATCACCATGCCGGGAACCGCCCTCCGCTCCCTCGACATGCGGAGACTCTCCGCCAGCCCGCTGCCGAACGCGCGCCGAAGAGTGTGGGCTGTCACCCGGCGATCGGCCGGCGCCGGGATCGCTCGCGACTTCATCGACGCGGTCGCGACCGCGACCGCGGGCAGGGACGGTTCACGGCCGAGCTGAGCGGAACGCCGTGTCGTCAGCGGAGCAGGTCGGCGACGGCGTCGATCCCCGCGTGAATCGCCTCCACCGGGGTGTTGCCGAAGCCGAAGACGAGCTGCGGAGGCTGATCGCTGCGTGTGGAGCGGTAGCTGCTCATCCCGTAGAGGCCGACGCCCCGCTCGCGCGCCGCGCCGACGATCCGCTGTTCGTCCGCTCCGTCGGGCAAGTGGGCGACAGCGTGGAACCCGGCGGCGAGACCGGTGAGCCGGATGTGGGGTGCCCGCGCACGCAGGGCCGTCGCCAACGCGTCGCGGCGCGCGCCGTAGAGCGCCCGCATCCGTCGAAGGTGACGGTCGTAGCGCCCGGATTCCATCAGCCGGGCGAGCGCGATCTGGTCGAGGGAGGGCGCACCGCGGTCGGCGGTCTCCTTCGCCGCCTTCAGATCGCCGGCCAGGTGGCGGGGCGCGACCGCCCAGCCCAGGCGAAGCGCGGGAGCGATCGACTTGCTCACCGTGCCGAGGGTGACCACGCGATCGGGTGCGAGGCCTTGCAGGGAGCCGACCGGCTCACGATCGTAACGGAACTCGGCGTCGTAGTCGTCTTCGACGATGATCGCGTCGCGACGTTCCGCCCAGTCGAGCAACTGCAGCCGCCGGTCGGCGGCGAGGACGACGCCCGTCGGCCACTGATGCGCGGGCGTGAGCACGACGACGCGTGCGCCGCTCGCGTCGAGGGCTGCCACGTCGATGCCCTCGTCGTCGACGGGTACGGGGACGGCCGAACCGTCCGCCGCCTCCGCCGCCCGGGTCACCGTGCCGATCGAGCCCGGATCCTCGACCGCGACCAGCGACATCCGGCGCCGTGACAGCGCCCGAAGGGTCAGCACGAGGCCTTGGGCGAATCCGGCGCAGACGACGACCTGGTCGGGGCCGGCGCTCATCCCCCGCACCCGGCGAAGATACGCTGACACCACCGTGCGGAGGGCCGGATCGCCACGCGGGTCTCCATAGTCGAACGCGGCGTTCGGCGCCGATCGCGTCGCCTCCCGGAGCGCCCACATCCAGTCGTCGCGCGGGACAGCGCCGAGATCGGGGACACCGGATGCGAAATCCGCGACCCAGAGCCGGGCGGCTGCGGGAGACGGGTCGGCATCGCCTGCCGGAGCCTCGCCCGCCGGAGCCGCCGTGAACGATTCCCGGGGCAACTCGGCCACCCGTGTGGCAGCTCCGGTCTGCGCCACCAGGTATCCCTCGGAGCGGAGCTGCTCGTAGCAATCCTGAACCGTGCCCCGCGAGACGCCGAGGCTGCTCGCGAAGTCTCGCGACGATGGCAGCCGTTCGCCCGGGCCGAGCCTTCCGGTCTGGATGGCGCTGCGGAGCTGGGTCTGAAGCTGCGCGCGCAACGGCTCCGTCGACCCGCGATTCAGCTGGATCAGGAGCTCGGGACCGGAATTGGACCACTCCACCGCCATGGCATTGGATCTTACCGCCAGGCCACCACGTTCCTAGTGTCGACTTCATGACCACGATGACTCTCGGAACCACCGCTCCTTCCGCCCACCGGCCCCGGCTGATCAGCCGGGCACTTCTGCTGCGCTTCGTGTCGATCGTCGCCTGCTCGGTGAGCTTCTTCCTCCCGCTGGCGGTCGTGCCGGTGCTCGCCGAAGGCTCCTCCCCGGTCGCGGGCGGTTTGGCCAACGGGGCGCTGCTGGGCGCGACGGTCGCTGGGGAGCTTGCTTCTCCCTGGCTGATGCGGCGACTCGGTGCGCGTGCCGTGCTGGCGGCCGGCTTGGTTCTGCTCGGCGCCCCGACGTTTCTGCTGTTGACCTCGACCTCCGTTCAGTCCTTCGTGGGCATCGGAGTGCTCCGCGGGCTCGGTTTCGCCCTCGCGATCGTCGCCGGAGGCGCGGTCACCGCCGCACTGGTGCCCGCCGAGCGTCGCGGCGAAGGGCTCGCGATCGCCGGACTGGTGAGCGCCGTCCCATCCCTCGCCGCCCTGCCACTCGGCATGGCGATCACCTCCGCCACCGGCCCGGCCACCGTCTTCATCATCGCCGGAGCGGCACCACTGCTGGCCGTGGCCAGCGTCGTCGGACTGCCCGGCCGCGTGCAGCGCGCGGGTCGCCCCGTTGCGGACTCGCGCGCCTCCGGCATCGTCGCCGGTCTCCGGTCGCCGGGACTGCTCCGGCCGGCGATCGTGTTCGCCGCCTCCGCCGCCGTGGCCGGTGCGGTCGTCACCTGCCTTCCCGGCGCGCTTGCCGGCGGCGCCGTTTCCCTCGCCCCCGCGGTTCTCCTGCTGCCACCGGCGACGGCCGCCGGTGGCCGCTGGGTCGCCGGCCGTTACGGGGACCGAGTCGGCCATCGGCGCCTGTTCGTGCCCGGCATCCTGCTCTCGGCCGCGGGCACCGCCGCGATGGCGGCAACGGCCGACGCGACGCTCGTGCTGATCGGCGCAGCGCTCTTCGGTGTCGGCTTCGGCGCACTGCAGAATGCCACGATCTCAGCCATGTACGAGCGCGCCGACGACGCGCAGTACGGCACCGTCAGCGCTCTCTGGAACGCCGGCTACGACGGCGGCATGGCCGTCGGCGCCCTCGGCATCAGCACGCTGGGGGCACTCATCGGCGACGCTCCGGCTTTCCTCGCCCTCGCTCTCGCGCTACCGCTCGTGCTCATCCTGGTCCGCCGCGCCCCCGCTGCGTGACCACGAACCATCAACCATCAACCGAAGAGAAGGAAACAATCATGGGAACTCTCACCGTCGCGATGTTCATGACCCTGGACGGCTTCACCGAGACGCCGCAAGGCGACCTCATCTCGCCGGACTGGTCGGACGAGATGCAACAGTATTGGTCGGGCGCCAACGCGCACGAAGGCCAGCCGCTGCTGTACGGGCGCACTGCGTTCGAGTTCAACTCGGCCTACTGGCCGACCGCCGACGTCGACAGCAACCCCGACGACTATCGCGCATTCGCTCGCACCATGAACGCGCTGCCGAAGGTCGTTCTCTCCAACGGTCTCGGCGAGGTCGGCTGGAACGCCACCGTCGAGCGCGGCCCCCTCGCGGAGGCCGTCGGGCGAATCAAGCACAGCCATGACGGTGAGATCGTCGCGGTGGGCGGGATCTCGATCGCCACCGCCTGGTGTCGGCGCGGACCATCGACACCGGCGCGCTCCTGCTCGACTACGACACGGTGCGTTCGGTCGGCGACTGAGCCGCCGGCGCTCTGGTCGGCGGATGCAGTGCATCCGGCAGCTAGAGCCAGACGGTCGCGAGCCAGATCGTGACGGCGGCCAGCACGAGCAGTCCGACGTTCAGGCCGATCTGCCGGGATTCGCCGCGTGCGAGGTGAAGTGCCGTCGCCGCAATCTGCACGAGCACGAGGCCGGAGGCGGCGAGGAGCGCGAGCCAGGGCGCGATGCCAGTCAGGGGCGGCAGGATGAGGCCGATCGCCGCGAGCACTTCGAGCGCGCCGATCGCGCGCACGGCCGGCATCGGCGTCTTGTCGACCCACTTCATCATCGGCCGGAGGCTCTCCCGGCTGCGGACGACCTTCACCGCCCCCGAGTAGAGGTAGAAGACGGCGAGCAGTGCGGCGGCGATCCAGTAGGCGACGAACATTGACGATTCCTTCGGTTACGGTTTGTAAGCAACCCCATCGTGCGTGATCGGCGGGACGCTTACAAAAGGCACACGGGTGTAAGGAAGGAACAACGAATGAACGCGTCCGGCTACGAACACAGCTGCATGATCCGCGGTGACGGCGGCGCGGCCATCCGGGGCATCCTCGACCGGATCTGCGACAAGTGGACCCTGCTCATCGTGACGACCCTCGAGAACGGCCGGATGCGGTTCACGGAACTGCAGCGACACATCCCCGGCGTCTCGCAGCGGATGCTCTCACTCACCCTGCGCAACCTCGAGCGCGACGGGCTGATCACCCGCACGGCCTACGCCGAGGTGCCGCCGCGCGTCGAATACGAGCTCACCGACCGCGGCGCCAGCCTCATCAGCCCGGCGCTCGCGCTGGCGAGCTGGGCGATCGAGCACAATCCGGGCATCGAGGCGAGTCGTCGCGCCCACGACGGCGCGAAGGCCGCGCAAGCCTGACCCGCGCCCGGTCGCGGCGAGCGTTGCCGTTGCCCTTGCCGTTGCCCTCGGATGTGGCCGTTCCGGTCGAGTGTGGCAGGCACACCTGCCGCACTCGACCGGAACAGGCACACTCGCAAAAGGCCGCCGGTCAGGGCCTGTAGTCCTCGGGCTTCTCGTAGAGCCTCCGGGCCGATTCGTCTGCCGAATGGGAACCCTTGAAACCGCTCCCGAGAATCAAGAGAATCGCGCCCAGGCGGGCTGCGGCAAGGTTCAGAACACGGCCCAACGACTTCCATACGCCGTTCGAACGCTTGGACACGTGCACCCCCGAGTGATGAGAACTCATCGTACGCCCCGCGTCGGCGCCGACGCCAGAACGGTGTGCGGTCGCCGGGCGCGCCTCACCCGCGGCGCTCGAGGTGGGCGCGGTTGAGCGCGTCCAGCTCTTCGTCGGTGAGCCCGTCCATCCGGTCGGCTTCGCGACGGTCGAGACGCATCCAGCGCACGAACAGGATGATCAGGATGGGCACGTCGGCGATCTCAGCGATGAACCAGAGCAGGTCGCCCGAGAGATGCTGGTCGTGCAGAGCGGTGGGAAACCAGAACGGCATCCGGCCGACGATCGCCGGCGCGTGATCGAGGATGCCGTCGTTCAGCCGCAGCACCAGGCCGGGCACGGCGTCGAGGAGCAGTTCGACGAAGGCCAGCAGAAACTCCACCGTGACGAAGAAGCCGGTGCGGATGACCGAGTGCGCCGCGATCGGCAGCACGAGCAGCAGGCCCGCCAGCGGAGTGATCACCGAGATCGTCCACTCCGACCAGGGGGAGTCGCGCAGAACCGCCGCGACCGGGGTGAGGAAGACGAGGAACACGGCGCAGGCGAAGACGGGCGCGAAGATCGCATTGCCGAACAGACGCACCGGCCGGGAGCGCAGCACGCGCTCGACGCGGAGCCGTCCCAGCGTTTCGAGAGCCGCCCGCGCGAGCGCGATCGGACGGCCGATGCTGACGAGAGCAGGCACAACGAAGATCAGCAGCGCGATCCGCGTGGTGAAGGCCCATCGGAGGTCCGTGCTCTCCGTCCCCAGAAAGCCGAACGAGACGACCGCGTACGAGCCGAGACCGAGCAGCAGAAAAGCCGCCGTCAGCCGTGCCGGCCACCGGTGCCCGTGGCGTCTCAGCCGGGCCACCCCCATCAGGTAGAGGGCGGCGGCCACGATGAGAAGACCGGCCGCCGCCGGGTCGAACGACCAGGTGGCGATGAAGGTTGCGGCGGGTGGCGTGATGACTCCGATCCGAGACCGCGAGTGCGGGCATCGGAGAGCGTAACCACCGCAGACTGGAAATTGCCCCAGGGATGCCGGCCGAATCCATGTCGGGTTTGAGACGTCTTCGCAAGGAGATACGTATCCATGGCCGGCCGGGCATCCCGGGCAGAAACGACACTACGGCGCGGGGGCTGCTGTCCTCAATTTGGTGGACAGAAACCGTCAACAATTGACGGGGAACGAAGCTGTCGACACTCTCAGGGAGGCGTGCGAACCGGATGGCGGCGGGAGGCCTCAGGTCGCCGAAGCCGTGCCGTTGTACTCGTCGTCGGTGATGTGTTCCTTCCACACCGTGGTCGCGGCCGGGTCGTCGGCGCTCTCGAGCATCGCGATGTGCTCCATGAAGCAGCCAGGCGCCGCCGCGTGCCAGTGGTCCTGGCCGGGAGGCGTGTCGAGGGTCTGGCCGGGGTGAACCTCGATGATGGTGCCGTCGCGGTCGCCGAACCGCGCGACGCCCTGGGTCACGCGCAGATACTGTCCGCGCGCGTGCGAGTGCCAGGCCGTGCGGGCGCCAGGTGCGAAGCGCACGGTCGCGACCGTCATCCGCTGATCGCCCTCGTGGGGAACGGCGATCACGTCGAGCCAGACATCGCCGGCGAACTGCTCCGGCGGGTTCTTCGCTGTCGGCTGGGTGGGTTCGATGTTCATGGGGCTCCTTCTTTCTGTTCGCGCAGATTCAGACGGTGAGCAGCACCTTGATTGCGCGGCGCTCATCCATCGCTCGGTAGCCCTCGTCCGCATCCTCGAGCGGAAGAGTCAGGTCGAAAACGGCTCCCGGGTCGATCGCGCCGTGCATGATGAGCCCGATCAGCTCGGGCAGGAAGCGGCGAACGGGAGCCGGCCCGCCGTGCAGGTGCACCCCGGAGAAGAACAGTTCGAGGCCGGGCAGCTCGACATCGTGCGAGACGCCGACGTAGCCGACATGACCGCCGGGCCGGGTGGAACGGATGGCCTGCATCATCGACTCCTGCGTGCCGACCGCCTCGATGACGGAGTGGGCGCCCAGACCACCGGTGAGTTCCTTGATCTTCGCCACGCCGGCGTCGCCGCGTTCTTCGACGACATCCGTCGCCCCGAACGTTCGGGCGAGAGCCTGCCGGTCGGCGTGGCGGCTCATGGCGATGATGCGTTCCGCTCCGAGCTGTTTGGCCGCGAGGATGCCGAGCAGGCCGACCGCACCGTCGCCCACCACGGCGACCGTCTTACCGGGGCCCGCCTCGGCGGCGACAGCGGCGAACCAGCCGGTTCCGAGCACATCCGATGCCGCCAGCAGGCCCGGGATCTGCTCGGGGGTCGGCGCGCTCGGGGTGGCGACGAGGGTGCCGTCGGCCAGGGGCACGCGCAACAGCTCGGCCTGCGTGCCGAGGGAGCCCATACCGACCGCGTGCACGCACCGCGACTGGTAGCCGGCCCGGCAGATCTCGCAGGTGTTGTCGGATGCGAAGAACGAACCGACAACGAAGTCGCCGACCTTCACGGTGGTCACCTCATCGCCGACCTGCTCGACGATGCCGACGTATTCGTGCCCCATCGGCGTCGGACCGTTCACCGGCTCGATCCCGCGGTACGGCCAGAGGTCGGAGCCGCAGATGCACGCGGCCTCGACCCGGATGATCGCGTCGGTCGGCTGCTCGATCGTCGGGTCTTCGCGCTCCTCGACGCGAACGTCCCCTGGGGCGTGCATGATCACTCCGCGCATCGATGTGCTCCTTCTGTTGGTTCGTTCTGTCTGTTCGTCGGACGCCCTCCAGTCAACTCCGCCGCGTGGGCAGGAGGGAGCTTCTGTCGAGACGTGTACTGGCAGGGAACCTCAGGTGGCGGGGAGACCGCGCTCACCCGCACGCACGGCGCTACGACGCAGTGTCGCCGAGCGCGTAGACCCACGCCTGCCTGCCCGACCTCAAGGGAAAGCTCACGCGCACGTAAGCCTCCACCTCGTAGGCGTCGGCGGCGGCGAGCTGGGCGTCGTCGAGGGTGAAGACGGTCCCATCGACGGTGGCGGTGGGGTCGGAGCTGGGGATGAGGGCGGGATGCACATCCGACCCGCTCGCGGCGATGACGGACGGATCTGTGATGCGCAGTTCGCTGAGCTCGAAACCGATCACCGCATCCGGCTCACCAGGGATCGGGCCGCCGAAGACGGCCTGCTGCACGCTCGGCAATCGGAGGGTTCCATAAGAGAACAGCAGGTGCGCCATGGCCTCAACGCTAGCGCCGCGGGTGCGCTCGCGCTCGCGCACCCTGGGCTGTAGCGCGGGTGCGCCGTTCGGCACTAGCGTCGCAGCATGGATGACGTTCGTACCTATACCGCGGTGCTCCAGCGCTCCCACGGGGCCGACATCGACGTGCCGGGAGTGGCCTTCACCGGCAACGGCCTTCCGCAACGCACGTACGGACGCACGACCATCCTGCTGAACGGGAATCAGCTCGAGGAGACCTACGAGCTGGCAGACCCGGAAGAGGCGGGCGGCGCGCGCTACCGCTACCGGCTCACCGGTTCCGAAGAGGTCGGCGAGGAGAACGTGTTCGGCGAGAGTTCGTTCGGGGAGTCTGGCTTCTAGGGCTGTGGACGGATGCCCTGTGTGAAAAGCCGGTGTTTTGGGGCGACACGCGGGTGAGACGTCCGGCGTGACGGAAAAATGCGGGGCAGACGGCGGGAATACCGGCGCCACTCGTGGCCGTCGGAGGCCGGTGGTTGACTGGTGCCGTGCTGCTCGACGAGCTCGTCAAGACCTCAGAAACCGTCGCATCC
The DNA here is from genome assembly GCF_042880955.1 of Leifsonia sp. NPDC058292. Classification (NCBI taxonomy): domain Bacteria; kingdom Bacillati; phylum Actinomycetota; class Actinomycetes; order Micrococcales; family Microbacteriaceae; genus Leifsonia; species Leifsonia sp. NPDC058292. The sequence continues at coordinate 100,868 of NZ_JBHVYL010000006.1, read as the reverse complement.
ACCCGGTCACGATTGGCCAAGGTGGATGCGCTCGCCACCCTGCTCAGCCGGCTCGAACCGGAGGAGATCGCGCCGGCCGTCGGATTCTTGATCGGCAAGGCCCACCAGGGCCGGGTCGGCGTTGGCTGGCGTGGCGTCTCGGCTGCCTTCGGTGCACCCGCCGCGTCGCCGACCCTGTCGGTGGGCGATCTCGACGCGCTGTTCGACCGGCTCGCCGCCGCATCCGGGACGGGATCGACCATCGGCCGCAGCACGGAGCTGCGCGAGTTCAGCGAGCGGGCCACCGAGCGTGAGCAGGACTTCTTCGGGCGCGTTCTGCTCGGCGAGATGCGCACGGGGGCGTTGGAGGGGGTGCTGATGGATGCCGTCGCCCGCGCCGCCGACAGACCGGGAGACTCCGTGCGGCGCGCCGCCATGCTCTCGGGAGATCTCGGCGAGACAGCACGGCTGGCGCTCACCGGCACGGCAGCGGAGCTCGACGCCGTCGGGCTCGTCGTCGGCCGCCCCGTGCTCCCGATGCTCGCCTCCTCGGCGACCAGCGCGGCCTCCGCGCTCGACACGACGGGCATGGCCTCCGTGGAGTTCAAGCTCGACGGCGCGCGCATCCAGGTCCATCGTCGGGGCGACGATGTGCGGGTGTTCACGCGCAGCCTCGCCGACATCACGCACCGCGTGCCGGAGGTCGTCGAAGTGGTGCGTCGCCTGCCCGTGCGCGACGTCATCCTCGACGGAGAGACCCTTTCGCTCGACGAAGACGGCGCACCCCGGCCGTTCCAGGAGACGATGTCTCGGTTCGGCGCGGATGCCGCCCGCGAGACGCTGCTGCATCCGTGGTTCTTCGACGTGCTGCACGTCGACGGTCGAGACCTCATCGACGAGCCGCTGTCGACCCGGCTGGCCGAGCTGGAGCGCGTGGCAGGCGAGCACCGCATCCCCGGCGAGGTCACCGACGACCCTGAGGTCGCCGAGCGCGTGGCACAGGACGCGCTCGCCGCCGGGCAGGAGGGCGTGGTGGTGAAAGCGATCGGCGCCCCCTATGCCGCCGGCCGACGCGGGTCGAGTTGGATCAAGGTGAAGCCGGTGCACACCTACGACCTCGTCGTGCTCGCCTGCGAATGGGGCTCCGGCCGACGGCAGGGCTGGCTCTCGAACATCCATCTCGGCGCCCTCGATCCGACAGGGGAGTTCGGCGAGCCCGGCGGCTTCGTGATGGTCGGCAAGACGTTCAAAGGGCTCACCGACGACCTGCTTCGCTGGCAGACGGAGCACTTTCAGGAGATCGAGGTGCGCCGCACCGCAGGCACGGTCTGGGTCGCCCCGACGACGGTGGTCGAGATCGCCATCGACGGTGTGCAGCGCTCGAGCCGCTATCCGGGCGGCATCGCCCTCCGGTTCGCCCGGGTGAAGCGCTACCGCGACGACAAACCGCCCGCCGAGGCCGACACGATCCAGACGTTGCGCGCCCTGCTTCGCGCCTGAAGCACCGTTCGCCGGGGTCGGGTCGGGCGCGGTAGAGGAACACCCGCGTTGACAACGCGGCGATGCGCGCCGTCTTCTCCCGCAACGGGTACGTCAAAGAGGCCCACTACCGTGACGGCTGGCCGGTCGGCGACGGATTCGCCGACTCGGTCGCCTATGCCATGCTCCGCCGGGATTGGGAGGCGGGAGCCATGACACCGGTGCGCTGGGAGAGCTGAAGGCCCGGCGACCGGCGACAATGGGGTGTGCACAACCTAGGACTCCTCTTCGACGTCGACGGGCCGATCGCGAGCCCGATCACCCGCACCATCAACATCCGCAGCATCGTCACCGACCTCGTGTCGATGACGGCAGCCGGGGTGCCGATCGCCTTCATCACAGGGCGATCCGGAGACTTCATCCGGCACCAGGTGGTCGCCCCGCTGTGCGATGCCGGGCTGCAGGAGGCCCTCGAACAGCAGGGTTCGCGGATGTTCGGCGTGTTCGAGAAGGGCGGGGCGTGGGCACCGATCACCGGGGACGGGATGGGCGAGGTCACCGTCGACGAGTCGGTGGCCTTCGCGCCCGACGCGGTCGACAGCATCCGGCGGCTCGTGCGCGAACGGTTCGCCGACACCGTGTTCTTCGACGAGACCAAGCGCGCGATGATCTCGGTCGAGCAGCGCACCGACATCGACGCGTCGACGTTCGCCGAGGCCCAATCGCGTTTTCAAGACGAAGCCTTCGACCTGCTGACCGCTCAGGGGATCGGCCTGCGCTACGGCGAGCGCGTCTCGCCCGATGCGGCGGGCGAGGTGCCGTTCCGCATCGACCCCACGATCATCTCCACCGACATCGAATCGGTGCTGCTCGACAAAGACCGCGGCGCCCAGCGGGCCTTCGACTATTTCGCCGCGCGCGGGCCGCTGCCACGACGCTGGCGTTCGGTGGGAGATTCACGCAGCGACTACAAGATGGCCGACTTCGTGCACGACGCCGGCTACGACGTCGCCCACGTCGATGTGCGGCCCGCCGACGGCATCCTCGACCGCCCCTACGAAGTGATCACGATCGGGGATGCGATCCACGACACCGCGGGTGCCGAGTTCCTCGCACACTGGCGCAAGGAACTCGGGCTCGATTGACGCATACCAGTATTTTCTTCCGGCCAGGATGCTCGGCGCGATAAGGTCCGAGAACAGGTGGTCCGACATCGCTGTCGCGTGGGATGTTGAAGGAGAAGCGTGCTCGATACGAACGTAGAAGGCGTGGAGCAGACCGTTTCTACCGGAAGGCTCCCGGCGCGCGGCAGTGTCGACGCCGTGGTGGCCGAAGCCTACGAGCGCAACCGCGGGAGTTCGGATGGCGCCGTGGCCGACTACATCCCGGTGCTCGCCGAGGTCGACCCGGAACTGTTCGGCATCTGTGTCGCCGAGGTCGACGGAGCTGTGCACGACGCCGGCGACTCGACCGTCGAGTTCTCGATCCAGTCCATCTCGAAGGCGTTCGTCTACGCACTGGTGTGCGAGGAGTTCGGGCACGCCGAGGTGGGTGAGCGCGTTGGCGTGAACAACACCGGCCTTGCGTTCAACTCGGTGGTCGCCATCGAGCTCAACGACGGGCATCCCATGAACCCCATGGTGAACGCCGGGGCCATTGCGACCACGGCGCTGATGCCGGGCACGACCTCGGCGGAGAAATGGGAGCACATCCGCACCGGCCTCTCGGCGTTCGCGGGCCGCAATCTCGAACTGGATGGCGTGGTCTACCGGTCTGAGGCCGAGACCAATCAGCGCAACCAGGCGATCGCGCGGCTCCTGCAGAGCTACGGCCGCATCACCGAAGACCCGCTCGAGATCGTCGACATCTACACCAGGCAGTGCGCACTGCGGGTGAGCGCGCACGACCTCGCCGTGATGGGTGCGACTCTGGCCGACGGAGGGGTGAACCCGGTAACGCGCGAGCGCGTGGTCTCCGCCGAGGTCTGCCGCGACACGCTCGCTGTGCTCGCAACGAACGGCCTGTACGAGCGCTCCGGCGAATGGCTCTTCGAGATCGGCCTCCCGGGCAAGTCCGGAGTCGCCGGCGGCATCGTCACGATCGCGCCCGGCAAGGGAGCGATCGGCACGTTCTCCCCTCGACTCGACCGGGCCGGCAACAGCGTGCGCGGACAGCGGGCCACCGCCTACCTGTCCCGCACCCTCGGCCTCAACATCTTCGCCTCCAGCAGCGCCGGCAACGCCAACAATGAGGAGCAGCCATGACAACGAACACGTCGACCGCGTCGCAGACCGAGCAGAAGGCATCCTGGGTGCCGATGGTCGGACTCTTCCTCGCTCAGGTGCTGATGTCGTTCAACGTCTCGGCGCTGCCCGTGTCGCTCGGCGGGATGGTCGACGACTTCAACGTACCGCCGACCACGGTCAGCACGGCCATCGTCACCTACGGCATCGCGGTGGCCGCGCTGGTGATGGTCGGCGCCAAGATCGGACAGCGGATCGGCTGGGTGCTCATCTTCCGCATCGTCGTCGCGTTGTTCGCCGCCTCCGCCCTGATGATGGTGTTCGCACCGACCATCGGCTGGGTGATCGCCGGCCAGGCGCTGGCGGGCGCCTCCGCCGCCATCATCGTGCCGTCGCTCGTGGCCCTGATCGCCGAGAACTACCACGGCGCCCAGCAGGCAACCGCGATCGGCTCGCTCGGTTCGGCCCGCGCCCTCTCGGGCGTGAGCGCCTTCCTCATCGGTGGAACCCTCGCGACGCTGGTCGGCTGGCGACCGGTGTTCCTGATCGTGCTCGCGCTGGCCGTCGCCGTCTTCCTGTTCAGTTTCCGGCTGCGCAGCGATGGCGCGAACCCTGCGGTGAAGATCGACGTCGTGGCCGCGGTCTTCATCGGCGCGGCGATCATCCTGCTCACGCTCGGCTTCAACAACCTCAACTCCTGGGGCGTGCTCGTCGCGCGGCCGACGGCGCCGTTCGAGATCTTCGGCCTCTCGCCCGCGCCGGTGTTCATCGTGCTCGGCCTGATTCTCGGGCAGGCGTTCTTCCTCTGGACGAGGCGGCGCACCAAGGCCGGAAAGGTTCCGCTCGTCAGCCTGTCGGTGCTCGGGTCGTCCAGCGAGCGCGCCGCGGTGTACGCGATGTTCATCGTCGTCTCCCTCGAAGCCGCACTGAACTTCACCGTTCCGCTCTACATCCAGATCGTGCAGGGCCGAACGCCGTTCGACACCTCGCTCGCGATGATGCCGTTCAACCTGACCGTGTTCATCGTCGCGACACTCGTCGTGCGCTTCTACAAGCGTTTCAGCCCCCGCACGATCGGGGTCTTCTCGTTCTCGCTGACGACGATCGCTCTGATCTGGCTCTCGTTCGTGGTCACCAACAACTGGGAGACGCTGCCGACCATCCTCGGACTCGTCGTGTTCGGCATCGGCCAGGGCGCGCTCGTGACGCTGGTGTTCAACGTGCTCGTGACGGCGGCGCCCAGAGAACTCGCGGGCGACGTCGGGTCGGTGCGCGGCACGACGCAGAACCTCGCGTCCGCCGTCGGAACCGCCCTCGCCGGCGCGATGCTGGTGACGATCCTCGGCATCAACGTGGGCCAGGCCGTCGTCAACAACGTCGAACTCTCACCGGCCCTCGTGGCGCAGGTCGACCTCGACGACGTCAACTTCATCAGCAACGACCAGCTGAAAGAGGTGCTCAGCAGCACCGACGCGAGCGCGGCTGAGGTGGACGCCGCCGTGGCGATCAACACCGACGCCCGGCTGACCGCGCTCAAGCTGGGGCTGCTCATCCTCGGCGGCATCAGCGCGATCGCCATCCTGCCCGCGAGCCGGCTCCCGCGGTACCGGCCGCACGAGATCCCGGAACCGGCGAACACCGCAGGAAAGTAGGCGGTACCCCGTGCTTGCCCCTGTGCCTGCCTAACCTCGCCGGGTGTCGAGGGGCGCGTCGTTGCGGGCTGGAGCCGCATCCGGGTCACCAGAACTCGCCCCTCGCGGCCTCGGCGCGGGCGCGGCGGGCTGCGGCTCGGGCTTCTCGGCGCGCACGAACGCGATGCCCGCCAGGATGAGCACGCCGCCGAGCAGCTGCGGCACCGTCAGGGCCTCGCCGAGGAGCAGCCAGGCGTAGAACGTCGCAGCCACGACCTCGAGCAGGCCGACGAAGGATGCGAGCCGCGAGCCCAGCATCTCCGTTGCTGTGATGCTGGTGGCATACGCGATGGCGGTCGCGAACACACCGACGACGACGAGCGGCACCCACCAGGGCGATGCCTGGCCGAACAGTTCCACGTCGCCGAAGGTCGCCGTGAAAGGGAGGAGCCCTGTCGCGCCGACGACGGCCAGCATGAGGCCACCCAGCAGCAGCCCCGCCGCCGCGAGCGCCACCGGCGGCAGACCGTCGCTCGGGCGGCCGGCGATCACGTAGAAACCCGCGCATCCGATCATGGCCAGCACCGCGAGCGTCAGCCCCAGCGGGTCGAGCTGCGTGGAGCCGTCGGGCGACACCACCATGATCAACCCCCCGATGGCGATCACGGAACCGATCAGCACCACGGGCTTCGGCGCGCGGCGGGTGGTCACCCAGACGAAGGCGACGAGCAGCAGCGGCGCCAGATACTCGATCAGGATGCCCGTGCTCACGGGGATGCGCTGGATCGCGGCGAAATAGACGACCTGGGTCGCCGCCACACCGAGCACGCCCATCCCCAGTACCCGCCAGCGTCCGCGCCAGAGGGCGGACCAGCGGCCCCTTAGTGCGACGATCGCGACCGGTGCGAGCACGACTCCGCCTGTCAGAGCCCTCACGGTGACCGCCGCCACCGGCGACCATCCGGCCTCGAGCAACGGTTTCACGAACGCACCCGACAGTCCGAAGGTCGCCGCCGCGATGACGGCGATGACGAGCCCGAGTGACGTCGATCTGCGCTGCATGGTGAGCCCCTTGTCAGGGTCTAGGTAGATGATGCTCCTGACGGTAGTCTTGTCGCGAGTAAGGAGTCAACTTGCGTTTTGCCCCTGACACTGAGGATGCGCTCGAGTTCGCCGTGACGCTGTGCAACACGGTGCCCTCCGCGTCCCGCAGCGGCGACGACGTGCTCGCCACACCCGACCAGCTGGTCGCCCTCATCACCGCGAACCAGTACTCCGGCCGGGTCGACGGTGACGAGGCGGAACTCGCCGAGGTGCACGCCACCCGCGACCGTCTGCGCCGCGCCTGGACGATGAGCCGCGACGATGCCGCCCACGAAGTGAACGCCATGCTCGCCGACGCCCGCGCCCTCCCCCATCTGATGCGGCACGACGGGTTCGACTGGCACCTGCACGCCACGGCTCAGGATGCGCCGCTCGCCGAGCGCATCCGGGTCGAGGTCGCGCTGGCGCTCGTCGACGTGATCCGCTCCTCGGAGACCGGCCGTCTGCGCGTCTGCGCCGCCGACGACTGCACCGGCCTGCTGCTCGACCTCTCACGCAACGGCTCCAAGCGCTTCTGCAGCGTGCGCTGCGGCAACAGGATGAACATGGTCGCCTTCCGCGCCCGCAAAGAGGCCGGCCCCGGCGCGTAGCCCGCCGCGCTCCCGCGCACGCGCGCCCGCGAAGGGCGAGAAGCTGCGACCTCAGAACGCGTCAGCTCGCAAGAACTCGCCCCTCGCGGCAAGCGGAGCTGCGGGAGGGGGGGGGCCGGGGACGGGCGAGGGGCCCGGGGCCGGCGAGTGGTCAGACGAAGTGATCGGCGGCCGCGGCGCCGGCCGCGATGCGCGAGGCGAGTCCGCCGGCGCCCACGATCGCCGCGTCCGGCCCGAGGCGCGCGATCGACACCGCGACCTCGTCGAACGGCGCCCGGAGACTGCTGCGAAGACTTTCGACGATCGGCGCGAGAAACAGGTCGCCGAGCCCCGACACTCCTCCGCCGAGAACGATCTCTCCCGGATCGAGCAGGGTGACGGATGCGGCCAGCGACTCCCCCAGGTCTTCGGCTGCAACCCGAATCACCTGCGCGGCCACGATGTCGCCGCCCGCGGCCAGCCGCCCGATGTCGCGCAGCCCCAGCCTGTCGCCCGTGAAATCGAGGTAGGTGCGCTCGATGCCGGGCCCGCTGGCGAACGCTTCGACGTGATTCACCCCGCCGCACGAGCAGACGCGGCGGTGTGCCGACGAGATCGAGACGTGCCCCACGGATCCGGCCAGGCCCGACCTGCCGTGCAGCACCCGGGCGCTCGAGACCACCGCGCCGCCGATTCCGGTGCCGATGGCGACGAAGAGGAAGCGTGCCCGCTGCACCGGGCCCGACCAGAGTTCGCCGAGCGCGGCCGCGTGCACATCATTGACCGCCACTGCCGGTGCACCGAATCGGTCGCGCAGGTATCCCGCGACGTCGGTGCCCGTCCAGCCCGCGAGGTGGTCGGTCGCGTGCACGACTCGGCCGACCGTGTCGAAAGCGCCCGCACTGCCGATCCCGAAGCCGACCGGCACGATCCCGAGCTCGCTCGACACGCGCTCGGCGAGCCCGGCCGCGCAGTCGAGAACCGCCGCCGCCCCCTCGTGGGCGGGAGTCGGCGCGTCGATGCGACCGGCGAGGCTGCCATCCGGATACACGGCTGCCGCCGCGGTCTTGGTGCCTCCGATGTCGATGCCGACGCTGACGCCGAGGTCGTCACCGCCACGCGCCTCGCTCATCGATCGCGCGGCGCTCATCGGGCGCGCGGCGTCACGGCCGCGAATCTGCGCGTGATCTGCACCGGATCGGTGATCGCACCACCGACCACGACCGCGAACGCTCCTGCGTCGAACGCGCGTGCCACGTCATCCGGGGTGACGAACCGCCCTTCGGCGAGCACGCGGACGCCCTGAGACGCCAACTCGGCGACGAGCCCGACATCCGGCGACAGGTCGGCGCGGGAGTACGGGGTGTACCCCGACAGCGTCGTGCCCACGAAGGATGCGCCCGCCGACCACGACTCGAGCCCCTCGTCGAGGGTGGAGACGTCAGCCATCACCGCGATGCGCGTCGCAGCGACAGCGCCGCGCACACGGGCACCGACGTCGTCGAACACCTCCGCCGTGGCGTCGACGGCCGCCACGTCGGCGCCGGCGCGCGCGAGGGCGACGACCTGCGCATCCGTGACGGTGATCACGCTGCGCCGCCTGCCCTGCTGTTTGTCCAGCCCGATGATCGGCACATCGGTGAGCGCACGCACCGCGGCGATGTCCGCAGCACCGTTGACCCGAAGGCCGACGGCGCCGCCCTGCAACGCGCTCTCGGCGAGCCGCGCGATCGTCTCCGTGTGGCGCATCGGAGAGCCGGCCGACGCCTGGCAGGAGACGATGAGGCCCCCTTCGATCGTGGACAGGAGGCCACCGAGCGCGTCGACGGCCTGCTCGTCGCTATTTGAGTGCGCCAGCACTGATACCCCCTACGAAGTAGCGCTGGAACACCACGAACAGTGCGAGCGCGGGAATGGTGAACAGAACGGATGCGGCCATCAGCGGACCCCACTCGACGTTGTGTTCGCCGAAGAACGAGTAGAGCCCGATCGACAGTGTGTACTTCGAGGCGTCGTTGAGGTAGATCAACGGGTTGAGGAAGTCGGTCCACGCCCAGACGAACTGGAAGATGGTGGCCGTGATCAGCGCGGGACGAGCTTGGGGCAGCACGATCGACCAGTAGATGCGGAACTCGGATGCTCCGTCGATGCGCGCCGCCTGCAGCAGTTCGTTCGGCACCGACATCAGGAACTGTCGCAGCATGAAGATGAGGAACGGTGTGCCGAAGAACGCCGGAGCGACCAGCGGAATGATGCTGTTGGTCGCGCCCACACCGTTCCAGAGCAGGAACAGGGGGATCATCGTCACCTGAGGCGGCAACATCATCGTGGCCATCACGATGATCAGGAGCGGCCTCTGCCCTCGCCAGCCGATCTTCGACAGCGAATAGGCCACCAGCGGCGAGGCGATGAGCATCCCTAGCACGGAGAGTGCCGCGATCACGATCGTGTTCCAGAGGTACTGCCAGAACGGGATCTGCTCGAAGACCGCGACGAAGTTGTCGAGTGTCCACTCTTTCGGCCACAGGCTGGGCGGCGCGCTGAAGATGTCTGCGGGCAGTTTGAACGCGGTGCTCAGCATCGCGAGAAACGGGAAGACGAACGCCAGCGTCAGCACCCAGACGAGCACGTAGCGCCCCGTGGTTCGGCCCGGGCGTCGACGGCGCGTGCGCCTGGCCGGGGGAGCCGACCGCCGCATCGGAGGACCGTCCAGCGTCGCCGGGCGCGTGTCAGTCGCGTTCAGCACCATAGTGAACCCATTTCTTCGATGACCAGAGCAGCAAGAGGGTGATCACCAGCGTGATCAGGAACAGCACCCACGCCATCGCCGAGGCGTAGCCCATCTTCAGGAACACGAACGCGTTCTGGTAGAGGTACATGGCGTAGCTGATCATCGACTGCCCCGGGCCACCGCTCGCCTCGTTGAGCCGCGTCTGCGTCAGGAGGTACGGCTGGGTGAAGATCTGCAGGTAGGCGATCACCGTGACGATCACCTGGAACAGCGTGACCGGCGAGATCGTGGGCCAGGTGATGTAGCGGAACCGCTTGAACCATCCGGCGCCGTCGAGCTCCGCCGCCTCGAACTGCTCGGCGGGCACCTCTTTGATGGCGGCCAGGTAGATGATCATCGTGCCGCCGATGGTCCAGAGGCACATCAGCAGGATGGCCGGTTTGCCCCAGTCGGGCTGTTCGAGCCATTCCGGCTGCGGCAGATGAAGCACCCCGAGGAAGTAGTTGACGAATCCATACTGCGTGTTCAGCAACCAGCGCCAGAGGTAGCCGCCGACCACCACCGGAACGATGGTGGGGAGGTAGACCAGTGCCCGATACAAGGGCTGACCACGCACGGGCAGGTTCAGGAAATGAGCGCCCGCGATCGAGATCAGGATCGTCAGGGGCACGCCGAACACAGTGAGGAACAGCGTGTTCCAGAGCGACTTCCAGAACGTGGAGTCCTGGAACATGTGCACGTAGTTGTCCAGCCCGACCCACGACGGCGCCTGGAAGAGGTTGAAGTTCGTGAAGCTGTAGCCGGCCGACGCGAGCACCGGCCAGACGATGAATACGGCCGCGCCCACGATGAACGGCGACGCGAACGCCAGACCCAGAAGGGTCTGGCGTCGCGCGACGCGGTTTGCGGTCTTAGCCGGCATCGTACGAGGAGACCTTGTCTGCCACCGACTTCATGGCCGCCTGCGGCTTGGCGACTCCGCGAACCACGTCGTCGAACGCGGTGCCGAGGTCGGTCGCATAGTGGGCGCTGTACGGCTGGCTCGCGAGCGCGTGGGCGTTCTTACTGGTGAGCGCCTTCAGCCAGGAGTCGAAGTTGGGGATGCTGCTGTACGCCGGATCGGTCAGCAGCGAGGTCTTCGACGGCAGGTTGCCGAGCGCGAGCGTGAAGTCGGTCATCGGCTTGTCGCCCACGATGTAAGCCAGGAACTTGGCGGCCTCCGCCTTGTGCTTCGAGTTGCTCGGGATGAACAGCGTGCTCGTCGACACCTGGGTCGTTCCGGCCAGCGAGTCGTCGAGGGCCGGGATGTCGATCACGCCCCAGTTCAGCGAGGGTGCGACCTTGGGGATGTTCACCGCCTGCCACTCGCCGTCGATCACCATCGCCTCCTTGCCGGTGTAGAACGGGTCCTGGGCCGACATGTACTGCCCGAGACCGCTGGTGAACGAGACGATCTTGTCGGCGCCGAACTTGTCGGTGAGCGTCGAGTCATACCAGTTCAGCGCATCGATGTTCTTCGGGTCGTCGGGCGACGGCGTCCTGTTGTCGTCTCCGTCCCAGGTTCCGCCGAACGCATACCCGAGGGTCGTGAGCAGGGTCGACGTGGAGGGGTTGCCGAGACCGATCTGGGTGATGGCCCCACTGGAGTCGGTGACGGTGAGCTTCTGGATGGCCGTGGCCAGCTCATCCATCGTGGTCGGCGGCTGCACCCCGGCTTTCGCCAGCAGGTCTTTGTTGTACATGAGTTGCTGGGTGTGCACCGCGATGGGCAGCGCGTAGGTCTTTCCCTGGAACTTCATCTGCTCCATCGATGCCGGAGCGAAATCGCCGAGGTCGACCTTCTCCGTCTTCAGGTAGTCGTCGAGCGGGGCGAGGATGCCTTTCGACGCCCAGGAGCCGACCGCGTTGCCGAAGTTGTCGGAGATGTCGAAGCTGCCGTTGCTCGACGACATCGAGGTGAGCTGCTTCTGCGCGTCGGGGCTGGAGACGCCGACGACCTTGATCTCCGACTGGCTCTTGTTGAAGTCTGCGATGACTTTCTCGAGAGCCTTCGCCTCCTCGCCTCCCCAGAGGTAGGAGAACGTGATGGTGGTCGGCCCTGAGCTCGCCGCGCCCGAGCAGCCGGTGAGAGCGATCGCCGCCGCGACGACGCTCGTCAGTGCGGTCGCCCGCAGGGCGAGCCGCCGCCTGGTGTTCCTGGACTTCATGGGTGGTCCTTACCGGTGTGAGGGATGGGGGATTGTGTTGCCTGTCAATTGGTGTACTCCATTCCGCCGAACCGTGTCAACAGATTTCCTGATTCCGGGCCGGACTTGCGCTGATTGGCTGGAGCATCCCTAAAATGGTTCCTACCAATTGATCGCACCAACCCGCAGAGGGAGCATCCGGATGGCGGAACAGCACACGAAGTCCGAGCGCCTGCGCCAGCACCTGGTCGACGTGATCGATCAAGGGCTCGAGCCGCACTCGAAACTGCCCGCCGAGCGCGACCTCGCCACGGAGTTCGACGTGAGCCGCCTGACCGTGCGCCGGGCACTCGACCGGCTCGAGCACGACGGTCTCGTCTACCGCGTTCAGGGCGCCGGCACCTTCGTGGCCGCCCCGCGAATCACGAAGTCGGTCGAGTTGACCTCGTTCAGCGAAGACATGCGCGCCCGAGGGCTCGAACCCGGCTCATCGATCCTGGCCAGCGAGACCATCGCCGCCGGCGCGCGGCTCGGCGCGAAGCTGCGGGTCAGCCCCTCCGACGAGCTGTTCCACATCCGTCGCGCACGCACCGCCGACGGTGAGCCGATGGCGCTCGAGGACTCCTACCTCAACCCCAAGCTGTTCCCCGGGCTCATCGACAACGTGGGCGAGGAGTCGCTTTACAAGATTCTCGAGACCGAATACGGCATGCGCATCGAGTGGGCCGAACAGAGCATCCACGCCAGCGTGCTCGAGCCCGACGAGGCGGCCATTCTGCACGCGCCCGCGTTCTCGCCAGCCTTCTACGTCACCCGAACCAGCTTCGACGCCAAAGACCGGGCCGTGGAATATGCCGAGTCGACGTATCGCGGCGACCGGTACCACTACGAACTCCAGATCCACCGTTCCCGCTGAGTCGTCGCCGCACGGCTGCGTGCGCCGTTCCACGCCTGACCCCTCACTTGGAGACTCCATGCGCATCGCCCTCGTTCCGCTCGACGAACGGCCCGTGAACGTCGACCTGCCCCGGCAGGTAGCGGCGATCGCGGGGGTCGAGCTGCTTCTCCCTCCCGATGACGCGATGCCCGACTTCCGCGCCCCGGCCGACGTCGACGCGTTGCACGGTTGGCTGCGCCGACTGGTCGTGAGCGGCGATGTCGAGCAGCTGGTCGTCTGTGTCGACACCCTGGTGCACGGCGGCATCATCCCCGCGCGCATCACAGACGACAGCACGTCGACGGCACTGCACCGGCTCGGCCTGCTGCGAGAGCTCAAGGCGACCGCTCCCGACCTCCGCTTGACCGCGGCCTCCCTCATCATGCGGGCGAGCAATTCGTACTCCAGCGTCGAGGAGCCCAGCTACTGGAGCGAGTACGGCCGCGAACTGCACGCGCTGGGCGGCGACCTGCACCGGATGCTCGAGGTCGACGCGACCGGCGGCGAGCGCACCACGACGCCCGTCGACACCCCGGTGCCGGATGCGGTGCGCAGGGACTTCGAGCTCCGCCGGCTCCGCAATCACACGATCAACCTGGCGGCACTCGCCTTGCACGAGGAGGGCGTCGTTTCGACACTGACGCTGACCGCCGACGACACCGCCCCCTCCTCCGCCGGCTCCGCGGAGCAACTCTGGCTGCGGCATTGGGCCCGCGCTCTTCCCCGCGGTCACGAGGTGCTGATGTACCCGGGCGCCGACGAGGTGGGCGCGGTGCTGGTCGCGCGTGCGATCTCGGAACGCGTCGGAACGCCGACCTGGCGCATCTCCTGCGGCGAGGCGGGCGGCCTCGATCGGGTGCCGAACTTCGAGAATGCTCCCCTGACCGACAGCCTGAACCGCCAGATCGTCGCGTCCGGCGGGCGTCTGGCCGAGGCGGACGAGACGCCGGACCTCATCGTGGTCGCCCATGCTCCCGACCCGGCTCGCGGCGACTATTTCGGTCGTCGTCCCGACTCCGACCCGGTCGCCACCGCGAGCACCGTCGCCGCCGTGCGGGATGCGCTGGACACCGGCGCGATCGTCGCCTTGGCCGACGTGCGGTTCAGCAACGGCGGCGACCCAGAGCTCGTCGACGCCCTGGCCGACGCGGGACTGCTCCTCCGCCTTTCGTCGTACGGGGGCTGGAACACGGCCGGCAACTCGATCGGTGGTGCGGTGGCTCAGGCCGCGGCGCTGTGGGCCGGACGCTCCCTGGGCACGGCGGACGACGTCGCGGTTCGCCGCGCACTGCTCACCCGCATCCTCGACGACCGCGCCTATCAGAGCGACACCCGGCTCGGGATGCACGAGGCCGAGTTCGCGGGCCGCATCGGGCCTATCGACGAGTCGGCGCAGGAGGCGGCGGAGGCGCGCATCGCGCGTGAGCTCCAGGGGTATCTGGACCGCGTCGCACCGGCCGGTGAGCCGTGGCGCATCCAGCGGCTGACGCTCCCCTGGCACCGCAGCTTCGAGATCGGCCTCGACCTCGCCCGAGAGGATTGGTAAAGACCAATCGAGCATGACCCCCGCCGATTAAGCAATGCATTGCTTAATACCTCCCGAGTGGTGTACACCATTAACGACATCGCGTCGAACCACTCACCGAAGGAGTAGGCATGAGTCTTTCCCTCGGGCGGCGTACCGCCGCCCTGATCGCCGGCGCGGGCCTCGCCCTCGCCCTCATCACGCCCGCGGGCGGGGCGTCGGCCACCCCGACCTGTACGACCACCCCGCGAATCGACGGCAGCTTCATCCAGCCCGCTCTGGTCGACGGGTGGTCGTCCGCGCAGCTGACCTCGGAGTTCAGCACCCTCACCAACGCCTGCATCACGAGCCAGGTGCTGCAGTGGACGGCAGACACCAAAGCGTCGACCACGGTCTACCCCAGCAGCCTGAGCGGCTACGCCCAGAGCACCTCGACCGACGTCGTCTCGCGAGTGCTCACCGCCGCCGACACGGCCGGCGTCGTCGAGTACCTCGGGCTGCAAACCGACGACGACTGGTGGAACACCTACGCGAACGACACGACGTGGCTGAGCGGGCAGGCGACCAAAGCGAACGCGCTCGCCGACGACCTCTACAACCACTACGGCACGCACACGTCGTTCGCGGGATGGTATCTGCCGTTCGAGGTCGACAACTGGAACTTCACCTCGACGTCGTCGTGGAGCGCGATGGCGTCCTTCTACACGACCATCGCCAACCACCTACACGCTCTCACCCCGGGCAAGCCCGTGATCATCAGCCCCTTCTTCAACACCTCCGGAGGGCAGACGAGCAGTCAATGGACCACGATGTGGTCGACGATTCTGGCATCCGCGCCGATCGACGTCATCGCGCTGCAAGACGGCATCGGCGCCGGACACGCGAGCACCTCGCAGCTGGCCACCTGGTTCGCCGCGACGAAGAGCGCGATCACCAGCGCGCGGCCGGCGACAGCGCTCTGGGCTGACAGCGAGACGTTCAACCCCGACTTCACGCCGATGCCGATCGCCCAACTCGTGGCCGACCTCACTGCGGTCGCCCCTTACGTGTCGAAGACCCTGTCGTTCTCGTACGACCACTACGACAGCCCTCTCGTCGTCCCCGCGGTGTACGACACCACGTATCGCGGATACCTGTCATCGGGCACCGTCGAGACGTCGGCACCCAGCGTCCCCTCCTCGCTCAGCGCCACGTCGAGCGGCGTGACGAGCGTCGCACTCAGCTGGACGGCATCCACAGACAATGTCGGCATCGCCGGATACAAGCTGTACCGCGGCGGGTCGCTCGTGAAGGTCATCCAAGGCACAGGCACGACGTTCACGGATGCCGGGCTCAGCCCGTCCACGAGCTACAGCTATCGTCTTGCAGCGTTCGACGCCGCGGGTAACGTCTCCGCGCAAAGCACGGCGGCGAGCGCCACCACCGCCGCCGCGCCGGCCGCCGACCCTGTGGTCTCCTCGGGCAAGGCGTACACGAGCACCCTCGCCGCCGACGCCGGCTATCCCGACAGCTCAGGAACGGAGCTCACCAACGGCACCACGGGCTCCTCAAGCTACGCGGATGCCGCCTGGCAGGGCCGCAACACCGGCAGCCCGTACTCGTTCACCATCGACCTCGGCGCCACCAAGACGGTCACCCAGGTCGGAACATCCTGGCTGCAGACCAAGTCGCTGTACATCTTCTTGCCGTCGAGCATCCAAGTCTCCGTCTCCACGACGGGATCCTCGTTCACGCCGCTCGTCGCCCTCCCGGCGCCGAACGTGAGCGACGCCGACCAGCGGTACACCTACGCGGCCTACGGCCTCTCCGGATCCGGCCGCTACGTGAAGTTCACCGTGACCCCGGCCAGCAGCGCCTGGTCGTTCGCCGACGAGGCGACCGTGCGCGGGCACTGAGCTCGGGCATCCTGGCCGCCCACGCGGGGCGAGTTCTTGCGACCTGGGCGCCCGCCTGGCCCGCAAGAGCTCGCCCCTCGCGGGCCAGGCGGGCGACTACGGCCGGGCGGCCTTTTCCAGGAGCACGGCGCGCTCGGCGGCGTTGCCGCAGAGCTCGGCAGCGCGCAGGTACTCGTCCCGGGCTTCCGCCCGGCGGCCGAGGCGCGAGAGCAATTCCGCTCGCACGGCAGGCAGCAGGTGGGAGGCGCCCAGCCCGCCGCCCTCGGCCAGCTCGTCCACCTGGGTCAGCGCGACCGCCGGGCCCGAGGCCATCGCCACCGCGACCGTGCGGTTCAGTTCGACGACCGGTGAAGGCGCCACGCGGCCGAGCGCCTCGTACAGTACGACGATGCGGTCCCAATCGGTCTCCCTGACCGACGGTGCCACAGCGTGGCATTCGGCGATCGAGGCCTGAAGGCCGTACGGGCCGAGGCCGCGACCGGCTGCGATCGCCCGCTCGAGAGCTGCGCGGCCGCGGACGATCGCAGACCTGTCCCAACGGAGCCTGTCCTGTTCGTCGAGCAGCACGGGCTTCCCGGAGGCGTCCACGCGAGCGGGAAAGCGGGCCGCGGTCAGCTCCATGAGAGCGATCAGTCCGAACACCTCGGGCTCGGGCTCCAGCCGCGCCAGCACTCGGGCCAGCCGCTGCGCTTCGCCGGCGAGGTCGGTTCTGATCCAAGAGTCGCCGCCCGTGGCGGACGAGCCCTCCGTGAAAACGAGGTAGATGACGCTGAGCACGGAGGAGAGGCGCTCGGGCCGCTCGCGCGCATCCGGAACCTGGAAGGGCACGTGTGCTGCGGCGAGCGTCTTCTTCGCCCGCGTGATGCGCGCCTGCACAGTGGGCACCGGAACGAGGAAGGCCTTCGCGATCTCATCCGTCGTGAGTCCGCCGACCACACGCAAGGTCAGGGCGATGCGCGACTCCTTCGGGAGCAGCGGGTGGCACGCGGTGAACATGAGGGCGAGAACGTCGTCGTCGATCGCATCCGGATCGAACAACAGGTCGGCTCCGGGAGTGGTCTCGTCGAGGTCGCGCGCGAGCACCGCATACCGCTCATCCCCGGCCGCACGGCGACGAAACGCGTCGATCGCGCGGCGACGCCCGGCCGTGAGCAGCCAGGCGACCGGACTGTCGGGGATGCCGCCGGTCGCCCAGCCCACCAGGGCTTCGGCGAGCGCCTCCTGCGCCACATCCTCGGCCAGCGCGAAATCTCCGGTGTAGCGGGCGAGCGCGCCGACGATGCGGGCGGACTCCATCCGCCATACCGCCTCGACGGCGCGCCTCGCCTCGCTCACAGCTGGCCGGTGGCCTCGCGCCAGGCGCGTTCCTTCTGGATCCACACGTTGTCCTGCGGGAACTCGTCGATGGTCGGCACCCGGCGGATCTCGACCTTCGTTCCGCTCGCGCTGGGCACGCGCTTCGCCCACTCGACCGCCTCCTCCTTGGAGGCGACGTCGAGGATGTAGTAGCCGTTGAACAGCTCCTTCGTCTCGCCGTAAGGGCCATCGGTGACCACCGGCGACTCGCCCGTGAAGTCGACGACGACGCCCTGGGAGGCATCCTCGAGTCCCTCGGCCGCGAGCAGCACACCGGCACGGATCAGCTCGTCGTTGAATCGGCCGACCGATTCGAGCATCTCGGTGAAGTCGGCGTTCTGCATCGCCTCCAGGCCTTCGTCGGTCATCCGCCAGATCAGCATGTATTTCGCCATGGTTCTCATCCTTCGCTCTGCAGGGTCTGTCTGACCCTCTCATCCCAAGGTCGAACGACAAAGAGCAAGATCGACAGCAGCCGCAGAATCGGGCGAAATTATTTCGTCGGCGCGCTACCCGTCCGCCGGAACCCGTACGACGAGGCTCTTGGGGTCGACCCAGGTGCGGATCGCCGTCGCCTTGCCGAAGCTGTCTCCGTCGAGCTCGACCTCCTCCGCCTGACTCAGTTTCAGCACCAGCTCTTTGCCTTTGAGATAGTTGAGCGCCCGCACCTCTTTGGTGAGACCCATGAGCCGGCGGCCGGCCGTGGTGCGGCGCAGCACGCCGTTCTCCCAGAAGATCTTCACGACGATCTGCACCCAGCCGACGAACCCTTCGGGACGCAGCACGACGATGTCGAACTCGCCGTCGTCGACCGACGCGTCGGGGAGGAGCAGGATGTTCGCCGGCAACGACCCGCAGTTGCCGATCATGATCGTGTGGGCGCGCACCGAGTGCGTTGCGCCGCCGTCGATCCGGTATCGCATGTGCAGTTCGTTGCGGTCGAGCAGCGCCGTGCCGATCGCCTTCACGTAGGCGAGCCAGCCGGCTTTCGCCTTGAGCTCGTCGTCGGTGTTGGCGAGCATCTTCGCGTCGAGGCCGAGCCCGGCCATCACGAGGTAGGCATGACGTTGCGTCTTGGTGTCGCCGTTGCGCAACTCGATGACGCCCATGTCGATGGGGCGGTTCTCGCCGGTGAACGCCGTGGTGAGGGCGTTGTCCACATCGTCGAGCGTGAGGTCGAGGTTGCGGGCGAGCAGATTGCCTGTCCCCGACGGCAGCAGCGCCAGCGGCACGCCCGTGCCGCGCATCGCCTCGGCGACCACCCGGACGGTGCCGTCGCCGCCCGCGGCGATCACCAGTTCGACGTTCTCGGCGAGCGCCTGCTTCGCCTGCGCGCCTCCGGGCTCGTCGACCGTCGTCTCGAGCCACAGCGTCTCGCCCCAGCCGTGCTCGGACTCGAGATCGCGCACGGTGGCGCGGAGCGCATCCCCTTCGCCGTCGACCTTGACCGGGTTGAAGATGAGCGCGGCGCGCCTCATTCGCCGCCCCCGTCGCGGCGCTCGGTGTCGGGCTTGCCGGGGCGGGCGTTCGCGTCGTCGCGGATGTCGAGGCGCTTGCGCCCGGAGCCGGCGTCGGAGACGTCGATGCGTGGCTTGGCGTCGTCTTCGGTCGATTTCGGCGCGGTGGTCAGCTGATCCTCCCGAGCGGCCGCGTGCTGGTCGTCGTCGTGCGATCGGTCGTCGGATCCGGTCGTGGTGGGCATGCGCTCTCCTCGGGTTGGTTCTTCGACGCTACGCATGAACGCATCCCGCGCACAAGCGGTTGACTCGGCGCGCACGACGGCCCACCGTCGGATCATGGCGAACGGATACAGCGACAACCCGGACGACGCGCACCAGCGGCCGGCGGGCATGTCGGACAAGACTGTCGAAGCACTGGGCAAGCTCTCGGAGGCTCTGGAAACGGTCGAGGATGCCCGCGGGCACCTCTACGCCTTCCACCGTCTCACCGGATCGGCCGACCTCGCTCTCGGCGAAGCTGCACGGCTGCTGCGCGAGGCGGGCCACGCCGACCTCGCCGAGCGAGCCGAACGCGACATGATCGGGCGCAACGTGATCGACGGCCGCTGGACGTTCCAGATCGTCGAGGAGTACGACGACGGCTACCACGCGGAGTTCGTCGCCCTCGAACGGGATGCCCGCGACGAGTTCGCCGACGGGCGTCGGCACCTGTACGAGGCCGAGATGAAGGAGTCGCGCCGCACCAAAGGCATCGGCGGTCACGAGGCGCGACCCAACCACTACTTCTGACGGCCGCGAGTCGCGCATCAGCGAGCTGGTCGTCGCGTCGCCAGCCTTCACGCTCACGGAGTTGACGGTATGACCAGGTTGAACAAGGCCCCCGGTTATGTTGGGGCTCTGCCCGGCGATCCGCGCTCCGCTTCGGTCGTGGCGGACCAGCTGCCGAGCAGGCGAAGGGCCTCGGCAGAGCCGGAATGAGGTTCCACCGCGTAGGCGTAGAGCCAATGGTCTCCGTCGCCCAGCTGCATCGTCTCGACGTGGATGACGATATCGCCCACGACCGGGTGATGGAAACGTTTTGGGCCGTGGCATCGGGTGTTCACGTCGTGCTCTGCCCACCAGCTGCGGAACTCTGGGCTGGCGATGGAGAGCTCGCCGACCAGAGCCTGGAGCGCTGTGTCGTGCGGATATCGCGCCGCCGCCTGTCGCAACACTCCGACCGTGGAGCGCGCAACCATCTCCCAATCGGCCATGAGATCGCGGGTCGAGCGCTCAAGGAAGAGCCAGCGCGGATGACTGGAGGAGGAGGCGGGGACCGGTTCCAGCCCCACGAGCAGCGCTTTGCCCATGCGGTTCATCGCCTGCACGTCGCCCCGCAGGTCCATGATGATGGCGGGGATCTCCAGGCTGTCGAGCATCAGCCGCGTGCCGGCATCGAGGGGAGCCGGCTCCAGTTCGTCAGGGCCGGGCGCTGCGACGGTCGAGCGCACGATGGTGCGGAGGTGCACTCGCTCGACGGGTTCCAGGCGCAGTGCGCGGCCGACGGCGTCGAGCACCTGGTCGGAGGGCTGCAGATCGCGACCCTGTTCCAGCCGGGCGTAATAGTCGAGACTGACGCCGGCCAGCATCGCGACCTCTTCGCGACGCAGACCTGGAACACGTCGCGTGTCGTCGGCGGCGATACCGACCACCTCGGGGCGAAGGCGTGCGCGCCGAGACCGCAGGAAGTCTCCCAACTCAGCGTTCTTGGCCATGGTGTCAACGGTACGACCAACGGACCCCACGCGGGTAGGACGCTGCGTCCGAGGTCGACCCGTCCCTTCTTCCGCAGCGAGATCGGCAGCATCATGGCGTACTGGCGCCAGGGCGCTTTTCCCGAACCTCGAAGGACCTCCTCAATGACCACCTCTCGCAAAATCGCTCTCGTCACCGGAGCCAATAAGGGCATCGGCCTGGAGATCGCTCGCCAGCTCGCCCAGGCCGATGTGCACGTCATCCTCGGCACACGCAACCCGGAGCGTGGCACCGCCGCAGTCCAGGCGCTGACCTCCGAGGGACTAGACGTCTCCTACCTCCCGCTCGACACGACGGATGAGGCCGACATCGCCGCCGCGACCGCCGCAATCTCCGACAAGCACGGTCGCCTCGACATCCTCGTCAACAACGCCGGCATCGCCGACTGGCACGACGGACCGCCGAGCACCGCGTCGCTGGCCGCCGTCCGCGCTGAACTGGAGACCAACTTCGTCGGCACGCTCGCCGTAACCCAGGCGATGCTCCCGCTTCTTGAGAACTCGGACGCCGCGCGAATCGTCAACCTCTCCAGCGCGCTGGGATCGCTCTCCGTGAACGGCGACCCGAGCTCACCGTTCTATGCAGCACGCGCCATCGGCTACAACACCTCGAAGGCCGCGCTGAACATGCTCACCATCCAGCTCGCCGCCGAACTGAGCGATACCGCGATCGCGGTCAACTCGGTCAGCCCCGGGTTCGTGAAGACCGACCTCACCGGTGGCAACGGCGCCCTCACGCCGGCAGAAGCGGCCTCAGTACCCGTCAAGTACGCGCTGCTGGGAGATGACGCAGTGACGGGCCGGTTTGTCAGCGCCCAGGGCGAGCTGCCCTGGTGAGCTAACAGCGGAGCGCGGATGGGGCCGCCCTCAGCGGGGTGAGGTGACAGAGAACTCCAGCGCGCCGATCATCGGCCCGCCGCTCCGTTCCATGAAGTGACGTTTTGACGCTGTCGACCCTTCTAGGACAACGCCCAGAATCGGAGATGCATCGAACGGGATTCGGGGCGAAGCAGAGCGTCGGGCCAGACGTCGGGGCCACAGGCGCGTGATCCCAGCCCGTTCTGCGCGGCATCGAGGTAGAGGTACGTTGCAACAGGTTCCGGCAGCTCGTGCTGATGCTCGGCGCGGTCCACTTCCTGAGCGGTGTGCCTGGTGAGGGTGAAGCCCGGGCGGCGGCCGCGTGTGTCTTGCTTGGCGTCTACCCGGAGCCAGTCTCTACCCTGCGCGGCGAGGTCGAGGCTGCGTAATCCGCTGCGGTGGCCGCTCTCCTGCGGCCACGCGTACGGGAAGGTCAGCCGCTCGATGCCGGCCCGGTATCTGCCCACGAGTGCGCCTCGGTGCGAGTCAGGATACGACTCACCCGGCCCGGTGCCGAACCATTCCGCCTCGTCGACGGCAACCGGAAGGTCGAAGCGCACTCCGATTCGCGGCCAGACGAGATTCCACCGCGAGGTTGGGACCATATTCAGTTCGAGCAATACGCCGTCTTCGTCAATTTCCCAGCGCTCGTCCAGGGTGACCGCAACGCGAGTATCCGCAGCTGCCCAGCGGGTTCTTCGTTCGAGTGTTGTCGAAGTACGACGCAGCTCCAGGATGCGCGAGCTCAGGCGGTCGAGCCCGGCCTCGCGCCAGCGCGCGGCGTGAGAAGGGCCGGGAATGCCGAGCCCGCGTCCCTCCATCGGGTCGCTGACATCGTAGCTGCCCATGTGCGAGCCGCGGTCGTTGTCGGTGGTCGCGCGCCAGAGCTCGAGGCGCGGTCCAGCGACTGGAGAGCCGGCGAGCGCCGTGAGTCGTCCGTCCTCGAACTCCGCAGGGCCGAGCGCGTAGCGCCCGGCGATGTCCTGGTAGGAAACGGCGGAGCTGCGTCTCGTGCTGTCCCGAGGGGGGCGGACAAAGATCCGGGCGGCCGTCGAGCGGACCGCTGCTTGCTCGGTGGCGAGCACGTGACCGGCTGTCGCCCAAACTTCGTCGGTTGTGAGTGCCGCCGAAACGGTGAGCCACAGCTCGCCGGGTCGCGCTTCGCGGAGATACTCATCGAACTCCACGTCGACCGTCACGGAGTCGCCTGCTTGCAGGGGAAGCCCGTCGCTTCCAGCAACTTCGAGCGTGCCTGCGTCGATTTCCACCCCGTCGCGCTCGATCCGCCAGGGGAAGGCCAGATCGCTGGCGTCCGCCGAGTGGCGCATGTTGTGCACGGTGATCGAGGCAGTCCCCTCGGTGCGCGCGGCATCGATGTTGAAGCGAATCGGTGCCATTACCGCCGCGAACTCCACCAGGCCCGGGGTCGGCGTTCCGTCGGACAACACCATGCCGTCCATGCAGAAGTGGCCGTCGGTCACCCCGGTCTCGTCGAAGTCTCCGCCGTACCCGAAGTACTCGGCCCCGTCCGCGGTGCGGGTGCGGATGCCGTGGTCGCGCCATTCCCACACGAAACCGCCGTGAAGGCGGGGGTATCGGTCGACCAGATTCTCGTAGAGTTCGATGCCGCCCGGGCCGTTGCCCATGGCGTGCACGTATTCGCAGAGCAGGGCGGGTTTAGTGCGCTGGCGTGCTGATTGTGCTCCGGATGCGTCTAGCAGGAGCGCCGTCGATTCGCCTCCGATGCTCTCGAGTTCTGCGATGGAGGGATACATGCGCGAGTAGACGTCGGTGTAGTCGCCGGCGCGGTCGCCTTCGTAGTGGACGGGGCGTTCGGGATCGCGAGCGTGAACCCAGTCGGCCATCGCGGCCAGGTTCGCGCCGGTGCCCGACTCGTTGCCGAGCGACCACATGACGATGCTCGGGTGGTTCTTGTCCCGTTCCACGGTGCGTTCGATGCGGTCGAGGTAGGTCGCCCGCCATGCCGGATCTTCGCTCGGGTTGTCCATCCATTCGTCGGTGCCTGGTGCGAAGGCGCTGCCGCCGTGGTGGAAGGCGTGGGTCTCGATATCGCATTCCAGCATCACCCAGAATCCGAGCTCGTCGGCGAGGTCGAGCACTCGCGGATGCGGTGGGTAGTGTGCGGTGC
Organism: Leifsonia sp. NPDC058292; assembly: GCF_042880955.1. Taxonomy (NCBI): domain Bacteria; kingdom Bacillati; phylum Actinomycetota; class Actinomycetes; order Micrococcales; family Microbacteriaceae; genus Leifsonia; species Leifsonia sp. NPDC058292. The sequence goes on along the minus strand of NZ_JBHVYL010000006.1, from coordinate 76,973 downwards.
GGATCGCGTTCACGTTGTGCCGCTTCATCAGTTCGAGGTCGCGGCGCACGAAGTCCTCGTCGAAGCCGCGGCCCAGGTCCGGGTGCGTGTCGTGGCGGTTCATTCCGTGGAGCACGACGCGTCGTCCGTTGACGAGGAAGCGGTCGCCCGCGATCTCGACGGTTCGGAACCCGACTCGGAGCGCGACCGTTTCGGCACCTCCGCCGCTCACGACGGTCGCGTCGTAGAGCCGTGGACGCTCTGCACTCCACGGCGTTACCTGGCCGATCTCGACGGGCACGACGTCGGTGTGCGTCGCCCATGTGACGTCGATGTCGAGCTCGGGAACCTGCAGGCGCACCGGGAACGCTTCGTCTCCGGCTCGCAGTTCGGCCGACAGGACGCCTGCGCCCGTGCGCTGGTCGAATCCGGCTCGCACCCACAGGTCTTCCAGCCCGCCGACCGGTCGTGCCTGCAGGGTCACGTCCCTGTAGATCCCCGGCAGCCACCACTGGTCCTGATCCTCGACATAGGTGGAGGCCGACCATTGATGCACGCGCACGGCAATGGTGTTGATTCCTTCCTGCACCGCCTCTGTCACGTCGAACTCCTGCGCGAGCCGGGAGCCGGTGCCGACGCCGATCTCCGTTCCGTTCACCCAGACCCGGTAACGGGATTCGACCCCGTCGAATCGGAGCACGACCGCCTCGTACGCCGTGCGATCCATCCATTCCGCCGGCACGGTGAATGTGCGCCGGTGATCGCCAGTGGGGTTCTCGTCGGGTGAGAAGGGCGGGTCCTGCGGGAACGGCAGTTGCACGTTCGTGTACTGCGGAGCTCCGTACTTGCCCTCCTGCTGGAGTACCCAGTGGCTCGGCACCGGCAGCAGATCCCAGCCGGAGTCGTCGAAGGCCGGCTCGGCGAACGCTTCCGGCGCCTCTCCCTCAGGCAGGACTCGAGGGGCTCCGAGCGTCCCCGGCACGCCGGCGAGCAAACGGAAGTGCCAGTCGCCGTCGAGCGAGAGAGTCGGCGCATCCGAGTGCAGCCACGATCGTGCGGCGCGACGCCGCCCCCGTCCGGGACCGACATCGTTCAGGTAGTGGTCGTGCTCGGGCACTGCGTTTCCTTTCACGCGGACGGCTGCCGCGGTTCGACGGGCTCGCGGGTGTAGTAGTCGATCAACCCGCCGTTCGCATCGGTGAGCACCGGCCGGTCGAACTCTCCCGTCAGGTACATCGGAGTGATCACGTAGGGTTCGCGAGCACGTTCGGGTCGTGCCCACCGCACGCCGTTCGCGAGCACGCGCTGCACGTCCGGGTGGTGGTAGACGGGGAAGATCTCGTCGCCCGGGCTGAAGTAGAAGACGCGTCCATAGCCTCGCCGGTAGGTGACACCGCTGCGGAACACTTCCCCGCCCGAGAAGCTGCTGATGAAGATCAGCTCGTCGGGCTCCGGGATGTCGAAGAACTCGCCGTACATCTCCTGACCGGGAATCACGATCGGCTGGGCAATGCCCTCAGTGATGGGGTGCCGCGGCGAGACGGTCCAGACGAGTTCGCTGTCACCGTCGTTACGCCAGCGCAGGCTGCAAGTCGTTCCCATCAAGCGCCGGAAGATCTTCGAGTGGTGCCCGGAGTGCAGCACGATGATCCCCATCCCCTCCAGCACATGGCGATGGATGCGCTCGACGACGTCATCGGCGACCTCATCGTGCGCCGTGTGCCCCCACCACAGCAGCACGTCGGTCACGGCGAGGGTCTCCTCGGTCATCCCGTGCTCGGGCTCGTCGAGCACCCGAGTCGACACCGCCACGTCGCCGCCGAGAATGTCCTTCAGAGCGTCGGCGATCGTGTTGTGCATCCCATCCGGGTAGATTCCGCGAACGACTTCATTTATCTGCTCGTGCCGGTTCTCCCCCCAGACGACGACGCGGATCGGTTCTGTATTGGTCATCGAGCGCCTCCTCGTGCGATCGCGGCCGGGGCGGATCCCCAGGCCGGGGTGGCGATGCCGTCGGCAGCGCTGGTCCACGAGCGCAGGAGCTCTGCGACGTCGTCGCGCCGCTCGTCTGCGATCGCCTCGGCGAGCGACTCCTCCAGCAGGTCGGCTATGACCACGCGCTCGCCTCCGAGGTCGCTGCTGCGGATCGCTCCTTCCACCATCGCAAGGCTGAGCACGTTCGCGCGCACCTCGTTCTGTGGTGTCGTCTCTGCCCGGAGCGCTGTGGTGAACTCTTCGAGCGAACCCTCGATCCCCTCCAGCTGGTCGGGAACGCCGGGCTCGCTCATCCCGGCATCGACCTGCACGACGTCGTCGCCGTCCCACGCCGCCGCCCCGTGCTCGCCGTAGGCGCGCCAGTCCGCGTTCCACGAGGTCTGCAGACCCGGAGTGCACCGGCTGCCCGAGTAGACGAACCGCGCTCCCGAGGCGAGCTCGAACTCGGCCGTCGCTGCCGCATCCCCTGCGAACCAGCTCCAAGGCGGGTTCCAGGTGCTGCAGCGCACGGCGATGGGCTCATCGCCCGTGAGAAAGCGGAGCATGTCGAAATGGTGAACAGACATGTCGACGAGCAACGGATGCGCCATCTGCTCGCGGAAACCGGGCTCGTGATCGGCGTGGAAGAACTGCGCGTGCACCGCCGCGAGCGGGCCGAGAACGCTGACGGCGTCGCGGAACGCCGTCAGGCGCTTGAAGTACCGACGCGACTGGCTCACCATCAGGAGGCCGCCGGTCAGATCCGCGAGCGCGACCTGACTGAGCGCTTCGGCGATGGTCGGCCCCAGTGGCTTCTCGCACAGCACGGGCAGCCCGGCACGAAGAGCCTGCTCGTTCACGACGCGGTGCGCCTGCGGCACGGTCACGTTGACCACCGCCCGCGCTCCAGAGCGCTCAGCGACATCGTCGAGCGAGGCCCCCACCAACGCGTCGTCGAGGCCGATCGTCGCGACCGCATCCGCAGCCAGATCGAGGTCTAGGTCTACGACGCCGACCGGTACCGCGTGCGGAGACGTCGCGAGCATCCGGAGCCATTCCTTCCCCATTCCGCCCGCGCCGACCACGACGACAGGGAGGCGGTCTTCAGAGGTGGTGCCGGGGCCCCTCTTGCGTTCGAACACTGTGATGGTCATCCCTTCACCGCACCGCCGAGGCTGGAGTGGAGCAGGTGCTTGCGCACGAAAATGTAGAGCAGCGCCGGCGGAGCCACATAGACGATCGACGTGGCGGCGAGAAGCCCCCAGTCGACCTGATGGTTCTCGCTGAAGGCCCGGAAGAGGCCGATCGAGAGCGGATACAGCTCCTGGCTCTGCAGCATCACGAGAGGAGTGAGGAAGTCTCCCCACACGCCCATGAACGTCAGCATCGCGGCCGCGCCGAGCCCCGGGCCGGCGAGCGGCAAGACGATGCGCCAGATCGCCTGCAGGCGGGAGCTGCCGTCGACCCAGGCGGCTTCCTCCAACTCGACGGGCACAGCCGAGATCGTTCCCTTGAGCAGCCAGAGCGTCACCGGAAGTTGGATCACCGCCTCGACGAGGATGAGCCCGACGAGGCTGTCCGTCAGCTTCAGGTTCACCATGATCAGGTAGAGCGCCACGATCGTCGCCGGCGCCGGAACGACCCTGATCAACAGGATGCTGAACATGAAGGTCCGGCGCCCCGGAAAGTTGAACCGGGCGAGCGCGTACCCGCCGGCGAGCCCGAGAACGAGGTTCAATACCGTCGCACCGATGCCGATGATCAGGCTGTTCATCAACAGCAGCGGAGTGCCCGATGCCGTGAAGAACCGTACGAAGTTCTCCAAAGAGAACTGCGGCAGCTGCACGTTCGGACCGGCATGGGCATCGACGGCGCTCAGGATGACCCACAGGAACGGCACCAGGCAAAAGAGGGCCAGGATTGCGATGAGTATGTAGCCCAGTACCCGTTGGATTCGGGCGGCCGGGCTGAGCGGTCGCCGCTGGAGGAGGCGCGCGGAAGCGGCCGCCTCAGCGGAACTGGGACGGGTGACGGTCGATGTCATCTCAGACCTCCACTTTCGCGAGGCGCACGTAGACGAACCCCAGGACGAGCACGATGACCAGGAGGATCATCGATGCGGCGCTGCCGATGCCGACCTGTGAGAACTGCAACGCGCGTTCGTAGATGTAGATCGCTGTGATGCGGGTCTGCCCGCCGGGACCACCCTGGGTGAGGAAGTAGACGAGTCCGAACGCGCCGACCGTGCTGATCGTGGTCAGCAGGAGATACAGGAAGACGGGGCCGCGGATGAGCGGCAGCGTCACATGCCGGAACACCTGCAACGCACGCGCACCGTCGATCCGGGCGGCCTCGATGAGTTCGACCGGGACATCCTCGAGCGCGGCCTGGAACATGATCATGGCGAACGCGATGCCGCGCCAGATGTTCACCGTGATCACCGAGGCCATTGGAACCACCTGAAGCCAGTCCGTCGGAGGCGCGCCGAAGAGCCCGGTCAGCTGGTTGAGTGTTCCGGAGGAATTGTTCGACAGCACGCTCGCCCAGGTGAGGGACGCCACCACCTCGGGCACGATCATGGGCATGAGCACGGCAGCGCCGAAGATGCCCTTGCCGCGCATCCAGGGCCTGCTGAGCAGGATCGCCGCGAGCATGCCGAGAACGGTCTGACCGATGATCGCCGAGTAGAGCACGAACTCGCCGGTGTGTCCGAGCGAGCTGAGGAATCCCGAATTGGTCAGGAGATACGCATAGTTGTCGAATCCGACGAACTTCGGGTCACGAGCGGCGAACCCGGTCAGCTGGGTATTGGTGAAGCTCAGGTACATGCCGTAGAAGGCGGGCGCCACGATGAACACCACGATAAGCAGGGCGGCCGGGCCGAGCAGCAGGAGGAGCAGGAACAGCGGGCGAGGGCGCCGCCGGCGGCGCCTCCCCGGCGACGGCGGCCGGGCGGCCGCCATCGCCGAAGCGGGCGCGTCAGTGAGTGCGGACATCATTTGACCAACGAGGGTCCGAGCAGGTCGGTCGCGTCTTTCACGAATGACGCGTAAGCCTGCGCCCCGTCCGCCTTGCCCGTGATGATGAGCTCGGTCGCGGATGCAACCGCCTGAGCGACCTGGTCGGCACCGTCCCCGGTCGGCACGTAGACGCTGGTCTTCAGGTCCCGTCCTGCCTGCAGCAGCTTCGGTTCGTCGGCGTATGGCTTGACGTCGGCGAGATCGTCACGCGGAGCCGCAGCGCCCGAGGTGACGAGCTGATCGGCCAGCGGCTTGCCACTGGAGAGGTACTCGGCAAGGAGCATCGCCTCGTCTTTGTGCTTCGACTTCTCCGGAATGCCGAATCCGGCGCCGAGGCCGCTCCAGCCGAACGGCTTGTCACCGGTACGGAGTGCCGGGTACTGCCAGGTGTCGACCTTGGTGGTCAAGTCCGGGATCGGCGCAGCCCCGTTGGGGCCCCAGTCGAACTTCCATCCGGTTGTGCCCTGAGCCGAGACCTGGATCTTGCCGGCCGGGAACTTGACGTACTTCGTCGGCTCCCAGGGATTGGGATTCTCCAGATCCTGCACAGGCAGGAGCCCCTTCGAGTACAACTCGCTGTACAGGTCGAAGACCGCGCGGAATCCGCTGCTCTTCAGATCCCACTTACCCGTCTTCAAGCTGTAGTAGTCCTTGTCGGTGCCGCCGAGGATCGGCTGGAAGCCTTCGGTCCATGTGCTGCCGCCCCAGGCGGTCCCCGCCGGGATGACGATCGGTGTACCGCCCGTTTTCTCTTTGAGTTGGACGAGGCGGGAGATCAGATCGTCCCAGGTTTTCGGCTGGGATGTGTTGATTCCGAGCTGTGTGAGGATGTCTTTGCGATAGAAGAGGTTCTGCACTCCGGTGTCGTGCACGAGGGCGTAGATGTGGCCGTCCTGGCGAACCATCGCCTTCTGGAACTGCGGGTAATAGTGAGCCCAGCCGTCCCACTTCTTGAGGTAGTCGTCGAGCGGAGCAAGATAGCCGGCGCCGGCGAATCCGGGAACAAGGCTGTCGCCCATGTCGATGACGTCGGGAGCCTGCCCAGCGATGAGCTGCTGGGTCATCTTCGTCTTGAACTGGTCGTCGGTGAGCACGTCCCCTACGAGCTTGACCTTGATGTTCTTCCCCTGCTTCTTCATCGCCGCCTCGAACCCGGGGAGTTGCTTCTGGATGGCCTCGATGCGGGTCTTCTGGAATTCCACGATCGAGATGGTGACGGGCCCGTCACTGCTACTTGTGGCTGTACAGGCCGTCAGCCCACCCGCAGCAACCACGGCGGCGAGGAAGGCGGTGATCCCACGACTGCGCTTCATTGCGATGCCTCTCTTCGCTTCATCCGGTTGGCCACTTTGCCTATTCGATGGGATAAAGCGTCCCGCTCACGATAGAACGCGGACAATCACGCGTCAAGCATCCAATCCAATTGATCGATTTAGTCGGGAATGTGGCAGACTGACAGCACATCAGCGACGATGCAAACGAAGGGGGAGGCGTGTTTCGAGGCAGCAATCTGCTCCGCCTAGCCGATTACAACCAGGCGGTCGTCCTAGATCTGATCCGTCGCGAGCCTGGCCTGAGCAGAGCAGACCTCCAGCGCAACTCCGGACTCGCCTCGCAGACGATATCCAATATCACCCGACGCCTCATCGACGCAGAGCTGATCCGAGAGAGTACGCCGAGCGATGCCGCGCGAGGGCGACCGAGCATCCCCCTGGTCGCCAACGGCAGCGGCGCCTTCGCTGTCGGCGTGCACGTCGATCCGGCCCGCCTCACCATCCTGCTGCTCGATATCGCTGGAGAGGTGCTCGACCAACGACAACTCCCGACACCACAGGCCACGAATCCCGCTGAGGTGACGACCCTCATCGCGGTGAACACCGGTCGTCTCATTCGCGAGGCGGGCATCGACCGCGAAAGGGTACTGGGACTCGGAATCGCAGTGCCCGGCCCGCTCGATCTGCGCACCGGAGTCGTGCTCGACCCGCCGCAGCTTCCCCGATGGCGCCAAGTGCGACTGCGATCCGACCTCCACGACGCCACAGGGATGCCCGTGCTGCTCGACAAGGATGTCACCGCGTCGGCGACCGCAGAGTTACGGAACTCAGCCGATCCCGACTTCCTCTTCGTCTATCTAGGCTCTGGCGTCGGCGCCTCGGTCGTGACGAACGGCCAAGTCCTCCGCGGCGCCAGCAACAATATCGGGGAGATCGGCGATATCCTCGTCGATCCGACGGCGGAGGACCTCGGCTGGAGCGGCCGCCGCGGCGGGCTCGCCGCAGCATGCGTGCCGGAAGCCCTTGCCATTCAGGCCGCGCAGGCCGCCCTCATACCCCTACCCGACGTGACCGACTATCTCGCGATCGATGATGCATGCAGCGCACTGTTCGACTTGGCCGCCCGTGGGGATGCGGAAGCCTGCGCCATCCTTGAACGCTCCGCGCGACGGGTCGCCGTTGGCATCGCGGTACTGGTCAACTTCATCGACGTGCCCCGTGTCGTGCTCGGAGGCCCAACGTGGAGTCGGCTGAGCGGCGCGTTTCTCCCCATACTCCAGGATGCGGTCCGCCGAGAGTTAGTGGTCTCGCGCGACGAGTTCACCGTCGTGGGATCAACGGTAGGGGCGGAGATCGCCGCCCAAGGCGCCGCTGAACTTGTATTGGATCATTTTCTCACCCCGAGCGCGAGCGCACTCGTTCTTGACTGACCAACGCCAGTGCGCGCGAACGAGGACGAGCGCGCCGTTCATGTTGCGTCGCCCAAGCCGACGACGGCTCGCACTGCGTCGAGGTCGGCGCGACTCAACGGCGGCGCTTGGCGCGGCGGCGCTCCCGCCAGGTGAGCGTCGCGCGTTCGGCCTGTTCCCGTTCGCGCGCTTCGTGCGACTCGCGGAGCCGGGCCGCGCGACGCTCGCGCCAGCGGGCCACCTCGTCCTCGACGTCACGGGTGGGGGTGACGACGGGTGGGCCGCCCTGCAACTGCCGCCTGGCTTCGACGACGCGCGCGTTGAAGTCTTCGAGAAGCTCGCGCACCCGGCGCTCACTGCCCGTCGCATCCAGCTTCGCCTCCAGCTCGGCGTGCTCGGTGCGCAAGGTCAGCGCGGGTGGGCCGAGTCCGGTGAGGCGTTCGCGCTCGATCTTGCGGCGGATCCACCAATCGGGATCGCCGGGGCGCCCGAGGTCGAGCGGCTTGCCCGCGCCGGGCAGGTCGTCGAAATCGCCGCGCCGCATCGCCTGCTGGATGGTGAGCTCGACGTATTGCGCGCGAGCCTCCATCATCGACTGGCCGGCGTCGCCGTCGTTCGTGGGCTCCGGCTCGGGCTCCGGCTCGTCGCCGCCTTCGCGCGTCAGCCTGTCGACCACGTAGCGGGCGGCGTTCACCGGGGAGTCGCTCTGATGCTTGCGGCCGGCCATGCATTCCAGCGTAAATCGCGCACCGGGCCGTGTCGAGGCGACCTGGGAGGTCAGCCCGCCTGGGGCTCCTCGGTGAGCACGAGACCCGATGCGCGACCGGCGGCGACGATCATGGACTCGATCCAGTCTCGGTTGATCGAGACCGCGCGCGAACCGCTGAAGTAGAAGTGGATCGGAACGCCGTTGTCGATCCAGATCGCGTGCCGTCCGCTGCCGCGCTCGACGGGTAGCGCCCAGGAGAGAAAGAAGTTCTCGCCACGGCGGAGCTTGGTGCTGATGACGACCTGCAGGTGGGTGAGGAGCCGATCGTCGAGTTCGTAGTTCTCACCGTCGTAAGAGAGAGTTCCCACTGTCAAACCTTTCGAGGCGCCGATCTCGGGACAACGCCACGTCAGGCACACTACCTGCCGCAAACCGCGCGCGCGATTTCGAGGGGTATGGTCGTCTTCAGTCCCGCAAGAAAGATGCTCCGGAGGTTACCCGTCACATGATCGTCAACCGGCTCACCGTCGATGGCAAAGACTACTTCCTCCCCGAGCCCGTGACCGAGCTGCGCAACAAGATCCTCGAAGCTGTGAAGGCCGGCGGAGGGTACGTGAACATCCCGCCGCTGCGTCAGGGGCCGGGCGTCGACATCCTGTTCTCGCCGGGGATGCCCGTGGTGTGGACTCAGCTCGACGTGGGTGGCGAGGGCGAAGCGGCCGAAGGCGAGCCGATCACCTCCGACGCCGACCTCGACAACCTCTGACGCCGAGCGGAAGCGCCGCGGAAGCGCCGCGGAAGCGCGTCAGACGCCGACCGTCTCGCGCATCCAGCCGCTGAAGCGCGTCTCTGAGACCGGCTTCGCGATGAGGTAGCCCTGCGCACGGTCGCAGCCGAGGCGCTGGAGCCGGGCGAGCTGTTCCTTCGTCTCGACGCCTTCGCCGACGGTGCGCATCCCGCGCCGGTGGGCGAACTCGATGGCGGCCTGCGCGAGCTTCTCGGTGGCGGCTTCGGCGACCAGCTTGCGGTCGAGTTTGAGTTCGGTCGCGCGGAGGTCGGTCACCCGGCGGAGCGACGAGTGCCCGGCCCCGAAGTCGTCGATCGACACGACCACGCCGAGGTCGCGCAGCCGGTCGAGACGGCCGGCGGTGACCACCGGGTCGTCGATGACGGTCGCCTCTGTCACCTCGACGGTGAGCCTGTGCGGGTCGATGCCCGAGTCGGCGAGCTCTTCGCGCACCTCGGCGTAGAACGTTTCGGTGGCCAGTTGCGACGGGGCGACGTTGACCGCGACGTCGAGCGGCTGGGAGCGTTGCTGCCAGAACGCACCGACCCGGCAGCACGCGCGAAGCATGAGCCGCCCCAGCCCGTGGATGGCACCCGTCTCTTCGGCGATGGGGATGAACACCGCCGGCGGGATGACGCCGAGCTCCGGATGCGTCCACCGGCTCAGCACCTCGACGCCGATGACCTCGCGGGTGGAGACGGAGATCTGCGGCTGGAGGAACGGCACGATAGCCTGGTCGCGCACCGCAACCGGCAGGTCGACAGCCAGTCGAGCGGCGATGTGCTCTCGGGTGCTGGATGTCATAGGGGCGATACTCACCGCTCCGGGCGATCGAGTCAACGGGGGTTGCGCAACGGCTTTTCAGGTGTATACACCCAGATCGTCTGTCATCTCTATCCCTCCCGAAAAGAATTCTCATCCGGGATAATTGAGTGCTGGCTGGACCGTCTCGGCGCCGAGCACGACCCGAACGAGGAGCACGAATGACGCTCGCCCCCACCGACAAAGCCGAAGCACTGCACCGCAACAACGTGCGGATCAGCGGCAATCCCGAAGGGCGTTCCCTCGTCTTCGCCCACGGTTTCGGATGCAGCCAAGAGATGTGGCGACTCGTTATGCCGTACTTCGAAGAGTCGTACCGCGTGATCGTGTTCGACCATGTCGGCTCCGGCAACTCCGACCTCAGCGCGTACGACGCGGGCAAGTACGACTCGCTGCACGGTTACACCGACGACGTCGTGCAGCTCGGCGAAGAGCTGGGGCTCGAGGATGCGGTGTTCGTCGGCCACTCGGTGAGCGCGATGATCGGCGTGCTCGCGGCAATCGAGCGCCCCGGCATGTTCGGCGCTCTCGTGCTCGTCGGTCCGTCGCCCCGGTACATCGACGATGAGGGATACAGCGGCGGCTTCGTGCAGGCCGACATCGACGGCCTGCTGGATGCTCTCGACGCCAACTATCTCGACTGGTCGCAGACGATCGCGCCGCAGATCATGGGCAACCCCGGCGAGCCCGCCCTGGGCGAGGAACTGGTGGACAGCTTCTGCCGCACCGATCCCGCCGTCGCGAGCCAGTTCGCCAAGGTGACCTTTCTCTCCGACAATCGGCGCGATCTGCCGAAAGTGACGGTTCCGACTCTGGTGCTGCAGTGCGCGGACGACATCATCGCGCCCGTGCAGGTCGGCCGCTACGTGCACGAGAACATCGCCGACAGCTCCTTCGTGATGCTGGATGCGACCGGTCACTGCCCGCACCTCTCCGCCCCGGCCGAGGTCGCCGAGGCCGTTCTCGCCTTTCTGCGATGACGGGTGACCTCGACGCGCTCTATGAGGGCGCTCCCTGCGGCCTGCTGTCGATGACCCCCGACGGTCGCATCGCCCGGATGAACGAGACGCTGCTGGCGTGGACCGGCTACACCCGCGAGCAGTTGACCGGCGAACCGTTCGTGTCCCTGCTCGACCCCGGAAGCCGTCTCTTCTACGAGACGCGGCAGCTGCCGATGCTGCGGCTGAACGGCGAGATGCAGGAGATCGCCCTCGGTTTCGTGCGCGCGGACGGCGAGCGTTTGGCCGCTCTCGTCAACTCCGTGGCCGTCTCGGGAGACGACGGCGAACTCGAGCGCATCGACACCGCGATCTTCGACGCGACCCGCCGACAGGATTTCGAGCGCCAGTTGCTGATCGCCCGGCGGGAGGCGGAGGCCTCAGAGGCGAGAACGCGCGTGCTGCAGCGCGCATCCGCAGCCTTCGTGGACTGCGACACGGAGGACGACCTCGCCCAGGCCCTCGCCGACAGCGCGCGCGAGGCTTTCACAGCGTCGGCCACGGCCGTTCACCTCGGCTCCGGCGGCGGGTTCCGGCTGGCCGGGGGCTCGGAGCCGTTCGACTTGCAAGGCACCCTTGCCTCTCGGCCTCCGGCGGAGACCATCGACGTCGTCTCCACCGACCCGTCCGCCGACCTGGGGCGCGAGGATGCGGCGCTCGCCGCCGCGCTCGACGGCGCGAAGATGGAGGAGTTGACCATCACGCCGCTGCTCGAAGGCGGCGCGGTCATCGGTGTGTTCGCCTGCTTCTTCGGCCGCGCCCGTGGTCTCGACGACGCGACCGCCGAGCTGCATTACGCGCTCGCACGCCAGGCGGTGCAGGTGCTGCGCCGCATCCGGTTTCAGACCGAGCTCGAAGCGTATGCGCTCTACGACCCGCTCACGGGGCTGGCGAACCGTGCCCTGTTGCGCACGCGTCTGGCCGAGGCCATCGAGTCGGCGGAGACCACCAGAACCCCGCTGTCGCTGGTCTTCATCGACCTGGACGGTTTCAAGTCGATCAATGACGACTTCGACCACAGCGCCGGCGACGCCGTGCTGCGGGAGACGGCGTCACGTCTCGCCGCCTGCGTGCGCCGCGACGACGTGGTGGGCAGGTTCGGCGGGGACGAGTTCCTCGTGGTGTGCGAAGACGCCGACGAGGAGGCCGCCTGCCACATCGCGGAGCGCATCCGTGTCGCCGTCAGAGAGCCGTTAGCCGGAATCGCCGACGAACGCTCGGTGAGCGCGAGCATCGGCGTCGCCGTCTACCGGGCGAACGGTGTGCGCACGCTGTCGATGACCGACGTCTTCCGCATCGCGGACGCGGCGATGTACGCCTCGAAGGATGCGGGCAAAGATCGCGTCAGCGTGACGACGGTGTGACCGCGGCCGCGACTGCCTGCTGAGCCTCGTAGGCCGTGGGGAAGACGCCCAGCTCGTGGCCTTCGCCGTCGGTCGCCACATAGCCGTCGTGGTTGAGGTCGACCATGCCGACATAGTCGGTCGGGGTGGATGCCACCCACAGGCTCTCGGCGGGGCTGTACCAGGTCACCGGGGCGGCGACGGACGTGTCGAACATCGTGTCAGTGGTCGTGCGTTCGGCGAGCGCGCTCATCGATCCTGCTCCCTCTTCTCGTGCCGCTCGGGCGGCGTCATGTTCAGCACGATCATCCAAGCCGTCGGTCTGCGATCACGGCAAGTTTCGGGGCGACCCTTGAACATCCTCCCGGCTGCTGGTATCTCCGCGGCGCCAAAGCTGACGAGAACCTGTCAACCCCTCGCGCGGGCCGCCGCTTCTCCGTAGGTTCGGTGTCGTGCCCGCCAGTACCTACCGACTCCAGATCTCCGCCGACTTCACCCTCCAGCAGGCCTCGGAGGTGCTGCCGTACCTCCACCGACTCGGTGCCGACTGGGTCTACCTTTCTCCCCTGCTCGAGGCGGAACCGGGTTCGAACCACGGCTACGACGTGGTGGACCACTCGCGCGTCGACCCCGCTCGCGGTGGCGCGGAGGGGCTGACGCACCTGGCCGCCGCCGCGCACCGGCTCGGGATGGGCGTGCTCGTCGACATCGTGCCGAATCACGTCGGCGTCGCCACTCCGCGCGTGAACCGGTGGTGGTGGGATGTGCTCGCCCGCGGCCGCGACTCCGACTTCGCCGACTATTTCGACATCGACTGGGCTTTCGGCGACGGACGCATTCGCATCCCGGTGCTCGGCGATACGCCGGACGAACTGGATGCGCTCACCATCGACGACGGACGGCTCGCCTACAACGAGCACCGGTTTCCGATCGCGGAGGGCACCGCCGACGGTCCCGACGCCGACCCGCGCGCCGTGCACGACCGGCAGCACTACGAGCTCGTCTCCTGGCGCCGCGCCGACCACGACCTCAACTACCGGCGGTTCTTCGCGGTGAACAGCCTCGCGGGGATCCGTGTCGAAGACGATCGCGTCTTCGACGCTTCGCACCGCGAGATCGGCCGCTGGGTCAGCGACGGGCTGATCGACGGCTTGCGCGTCGACCACCCCGACGGTCTCCGCGACCCGGGCGGCTATCTCGAGCGCCTGAGCGCTCTCGCCGACGGCCGGCCGATCTGGGTGGAGAAGATCTTGGAGGGCCCCGAGCGGATGCCCGCCGAGTGGCCCGTCGCCGGAACCACCGGATACGACGCGCTGGCGACGCTCGATCGCGTGTTCGTCGACCCGGCCGGGGAGGAACCGCTCACCCGTCTGGCCATCGAGTTGGACGACGCGTTCGAGTCGGGCGATTGGGAGACACTGGTGCTCAGGCGCAAGCGTGCAGTCGCCGATACGCTGCTGACCTCCGAGATCCGCCGGCTCGTGCGTGAGCTCGCCGTCGACACCGCGATCGACCCCGCCGCGCTCGAAGACGCCGTGGCCGAACTCGCCGCAGCGATGCCGGTGTACCGCAGCTTCCTGCCCTTCGGACGCGAGCACCTCGACCACGCCGCAGAGACAGCCTCACAGGCGCGGCCCGACCTCGCCGAGACGATCGCCATCGTGGTGGAGCTGCTCGGCGACCCGACGTATCCCGCCGCCCAGCGCTTTCAGCAGACCTCGGGCATGATCATGGCGAAAGGCGTCGAAGACAACGCCTTCTATCGGTACACGCGACTGACCAGTCTCACCGAGGTCGGCGCCGACCCGGCCGAGTTCGCTGTGACGCCCGAGCACTTTCACGAGGCGCAGCTCGACCGCCTCCGACGGCTGCCGCAGAGCATGACGACGCTCACCACGCACGACACGAAGCGCAGCGAGGACACCCGCGCGCGCATCGCGGCCCTCGCAGAAGTTCCCGAACGATGGCGCGCCTTTTTGACTGCAGTGCGCGAGACCGTCGACCTCGGCGACGGACCGCTGGAGAACCTGGTGTGGCAGGCGATCGTGGGCTCCTGGCCGGCGAGCCGCGAACGCCTGCACGACTACGTGCTCAAGGCGGCCCGCGAGTCGGGAACCTCGACCGCATGGACGGACGGGGATGCGGAGTTCGAGCAGCGCCTCACCGGCCTGGTCGACGCGGCTCTCGACGATGCCGTTCTGCGGGGCGAGGTCGAGGCTCTGGTCGCCGAGCTCTCACCGGCCGGCTGGTCGAACGGACTCGGCGTCAAGCTGCTGCAGCTGCTCGCCCCGGGCACACCGGACGTGTATCAAGGCACGGAGTTCTGGGACCGCTCGCTCGTCGACCCCGACAACCGTCGTCCGGTCGATTTCGCGGCGGCGGCCTCGGCACTGGAACGCCTCGACGGCGGCGGTCCGCTCCCCCGGGTCGACGAGAGTGCAGAGGCCAAGCTGCTCGTCACCTCCCGGGCGCTCAGGCTTCGGCGCGACCTTCCGGAGCTCTTCACCGCGTATCGGCCGGTGACCGCGACCGGCGACCGGGCCGAGCACCTGATCGGCTTCGACCGCGGAGGCGCCGTGGCTCTCGCCACGCGCCTCCCGCTCGGGCTCGAAGCGGCAGGCGGCTGGGGCGACACGGCGATCGACCTCGGCGACCTGCCCGAGCACGGCGAGCGCGGTCTGCGCGACGCACTGACCGGGCGGGAGTATTCGGGCCGCACGCCAGTTCGCGAGCTGTTCGACACTTATCCCGTCGCGCTGCTGGTGGCGCTGTGAAGCGGCGCTTCCCGGTGTGGGCGCCGGACGCCGAAGTCGTGACGCTGGTCGTGTCCGCCGGATCCGGTCGGGTGAACCGCGATCTCGAAAGACAGGACGGCGGCTGGTGGGCGCTCCCGGCGCCCTTGGCCGACCCGGACCATCCGGTGGACTACGGATTCTCGATCGACGGCGGCCCCGCCCGCCCCGACCCGCGCTCGCGACGACAGCCGAACGGCGTGCACGAGCTGAGCCGGGAGTTCGATCCGGATGCGTACGACTGGCATGACGATGCGTGGGCCGGGCGCGACCTCGTGGGCGCCGTGATCTACGAGCTGCACCTCGGGACCTTCACGCCGGAGGGCACGCTCGACGCCGCCGCCGGACGCCTCGACCACCTCGTCGAGCTGGGCGTCGACGCGATCGAGCTGCTGCCCGTGAACGCCTTCAACGGCACACACAACTGGGGCTACGACGGCGTGCTCTGGTATGCGGTGCACGAGCCGTACGGCGGCCCGGAGGCCTACCAGCGGTTCGTCGACGCCTGCCACGCCCGCGGCATCGCTGTGATCCAGGACGTGGTCTACAACCACCTCGGCCCGAGCGGCAACTACCTGCCGGAGTTCGGCCCTTACTTCAGCGGCGCGACCGTCGGGGTCTGGGGCGACGCCCCCAACCTCGACGGCCCGCAGTCCGACGAGGTGCGCCGCTACATCATCGACAACGCGCTCTACTGGCTGCGCGACATGCATGTCGACGGGCTGCGCCTCGACGCGGTGCACGCCTTCCACGACGGCCGGGCCACGCACATCCTCGAAGAACTCGCGCAGGAGGTTGATGCCCTGAGCGAGACGGTCGGCCGGCCGCTCGCGCTGATCGCGGAGAGCGACCAGAACGACCCGAAACTCGTGCGCCCGCGCCGGGAGCATGGCTACGGTCTCACCGGCCAGTGGGACGACGACGTGCACCACGCGCTCCACGTGAACCTCACCGGGGAGACGACCGGGTATTACGCCGACTTCGCCGGGCTCGGCTCGCTCGTGAAGGTGTTCGAGCGCGGCTGGTTCCACGACGGCACGTACTCGAGCTTCCGCGAGCGCCACCATGGGCGTCCTCTCGACCCGGGTACCGAGTTCAGCCGGCTCGTCGCCTTCAGCCAGGATCACGACCAGATCGGCAACCGGGCGGCCGGCGATCGCCTCACCGCAACGCTGAGCGAGGGCGCCCTCGGAGCGGCCGCCGCCATCGTGCTGCTGGGGCCGTTCACCCCGATGCTGTTCATGGGCGAGGAATGGGGCGCCACCACGCCCTGGCAGTTCTTCACCTCGCACCCCGAGAAGGAACTCGGCGAGGCGACGGCACGCGGCCGCATCGCCGAGTTCGCGCGCATGGGCTGGGACCCGGATGCGGTTCCCGACCCCCAGGATCCGGCCACGTTCGAGCGCTCCCGCCTCGATTGGGCCGAGGTCGAGCGCGCGGATCACGCGCGCATCCTGGCGTTCTACCGCGAACTGACGGCGCTGAGACGCACCGTGCCCGTGGACGCTCCAGCCGTCGACATCGGGGCCGACCCGGAGTCAGGAACCTTCGCTTTCAGCCGCGGCGACCTGCGCGTGGTCGCCGCACTCGGCCACGGCGAGGCAGCGGCGAGCGCGAACGGCGTCGTAGCCGCGGCATTCGGCGGCGATGTGGAAACCGCGTCGGGTCGGGAGGGCGAGGTCACCCTGAGATTCCTCGGCCCCGGCGTCGTCGTGCTGCGCGACTAACCGAAGTTTCCTGAGAAGTCAACGGCTAGAGCCTGAGCCCGGCGTCTCGTTAGCCTGGCTAGGCAAGGGGAAACAGGGGAGAAGAAACCGAATGAGTACGACAGCCGTGTTCCGCACCGACGCTGGTTCGTGGACGGTGGAGAAGAAGGACGACAGCGTCTACCGCGTCGTCACGAACGCCGGGGTGCGGGGGTACATCGAGCGCGTCGGCAAGGTGTGGGTGACGCTCGAAGGCCCGCGTCTCGACCGCTCCGTCGAGGTCGGCCAGTCGTTCAGCCTCGAGTCTGCCGCCTCACTGCTCGCTCCGCCGTGCTAGGCGAGTCCCGTTCGTCCTTCCCGTATCCGCTCGGCGTCACGCTGGGCGAGGGCGGCGCCAACGTCGCCATCTACACGGAACACGCTGACCGCGTCTTCGTCTGCGTGTTCGGTGACGACGGCACGGAGACCCGCACCGAGCTGATCAACCGCACCGGCCACGTCTTCCACGGCTTCGTGGAGGGCATGGTCGCCGGCACCCGTTACGGCCTGCGGGTCGACGGCCCGTGGAACCCCGAGGCGGGTCTGCGATTCAACGTGCGGAAGGTGCTGCTCGACCCGCACGCCACCGCGATCTCGGGCGACTACGACTGGGGTCAGGCGGTCTTCGGCCACAAGCTCGACGCACCGGAAGAGCTCGACGACACCGACGGCGCCGGTCACGTGATGCTCGGCGTGGTCACCGATCCCCGGTCGTTCGACTGGGGCGACGACCGGGCACCGCGGCGACGGCTGTCGGAGACGGTCATCTACGAGACCCACGTCAAGGGCTTCACCGAGCTCATGCCCGACGTGCCGGAGGACATCCGCGGAACGTACGCCGGCCTCGCGCATCCCGCCGCCATCGACCGCCTCACCGACCTGGGCGTGACCGCCGTCGAGCTGATGCCCGTGCACCAGTTCGCACAAGACGCGCACCTCACCGAGAAGGGGCTGCGCAACTACTGGGGCTACAACACGCTCGGCTTCTTCGCGCCGCACAACGACTACTCCGCCTCCGGGGACACCGGCGGCCAGGTCGACGAGTTCAAGTCGCTGGTCAAAGCGCTCCACGCGGCCGGCATCGAGGTCATCCTCGACGTGGTGTTCAACCACACCGCGGAGGGCAACGACCTCGGCCCGACGCTGAGCCTCAAGGGCATCGACAACGAGTCGTACTACCGGCTCGTCGAGGGAGACCTGGCCCACTACTTCGACACCACCGGCACCGGCAACAGCGTCAACGTCAGCCATCCGGCGGCGCTCGGCCTCATCATGGACTCCCTGCGCTACTGGGTGACCGAGATGCACGTCGACGGTTTCCGGTTCGACCTCGCGACCACGCTCACCCGGCAGGGCGGCGACGCGAGCATCCACAGCGCGTTCCTCACCCTCATCCAGCAGGATCCGACGCTCGCGCCGATCAAGATGATCGCCGAGCCGTGGGATACCGCTGGCTACCAGGTCGGCGGCTTTCCGGCCGGATGGTCGGAGTGGAACGGCAAGTTCCGCGACGACGTGCGCGACTACTGGCGCGGCGTCGAAGGGATGCTCGGCACAGTGTCGCAGCGCATCCTCGGCAGCCCCGACGTCTACGAGGAGTCGCGGCGGTCACCGCTGTCGAGCGTCAACTTCGTCACGGCGCACGACGGCTTCACGCTGGCCGACCTCACCAGCTACGACGAGAAGCACAACGAGGCCAACGGCGAAGACAACAACGACGGCGAATCCGACAACCGCTCGAGCAACTACGGCGCCGAGGGCCCGACCGACGACCTGGAGATCAACGCCGTTCGCACGCGCCAGCGCAAGAACTTCCTGGCGACGCTGCTGCTCTCGGCGGGGGTGCCGATGCTGCTCGGCGGCGACGAGCTCGGGCGAACGCAGCAGGGCAACAACAACGCTTACGCGCAAGACAACGAGATCTCGTGGTTCCATTGGGATGCGGCGGACGAGGAGCTGCGCGAATTCACGCGCGCGCTCATCCGCCTGCGTCGCGCGGAGCCGGCCCTGCGGCCCGACTGGTACCGCCACTCGCCCGAGGTCGGCGGGCCCAGCACGGTGTGCATCCTGAAGACCGACGGCGAGTTCTTCAGCGACGAAGACTGGGACGACCCGGATGCGAAAGCGATCGACTTCGTGCTCATGCACGAGGGGTCGGACGCCTTCGCCTTTCTGCTCAACGCAGCAGACAACGGCGTGGAGTTCACCATCCCGGCGAGCCCGAACGGCCCGTGGTCGCTCGAACTCTCGAGCGACCCGCAGCTGGTGCTCGGGGACCCGGACGCACTCACTCTGGCGCCCGGCTCGTTCGCGCTGCTGCGCTCGGCGGTCTGAGCCGCTAGGACTGCCTGCCCACCGGCGGCTCTCCGACGAACTGGTGCGCCTCCGAAGCGAGCTCAGGCCAGTCCTCGGCATCGGCGATCGAGACCCAGTTGCCGCGCGGCTCGGCGAGCCCTTCGTCGACCGGTTCGGCAACGTCGCGACCGACCAGGTCTGCTCCCCTGTCTTCGGGCAGATCGACCACGAGGCCGGCCCCGTCGAGGTAGGCGAACAGCCTGCCGTGAACGTGCAGACCGGTGCTCGTCACCGTCACGTCGTCGTCGGGATCTTCGAGCAGCTGGGCGGCGAGCAGTTCGAATGCGGGGGCGTTGCTCTCGGTCATCAGGTTCCTCTCGTCGTGGCGTTTCCTGCGAATCTTACGCGCGGCGCGTGACCGTTGGGCGCATGATGGTGCCATGAACCCCGTCGATGCCCTCAACGAGATCGCCTTCTGGCTGGAGAGGGAGCTCGCGCCCTCGTTCAAGGTGCAGGCCTTCCGCAAAGCGGCGGCGATCATCGCGCCCGTCGACCCGGCCGAGCTCGCCGAGCGGGCGGCCGACGGCAGACTGAAGCGCACGAAGGGCATCGGCGATCGGACGTACGGCGTGATCGCGCAAGCCATCGACGGGGAGGTGCCGGAGTACCTCGCCGATCTGCGGGAGCGCGGCGCGCATCCCCTCGCCACCGGAGGCGAGAAGTTGCTCGCTCAGCTGCGCGGCGACCTGCACAGCCACACGGAGTGGTCGGATGGCGGAACCCCGATCGAACTGATGGTGGCAGCCGCGAGGTCGCTGGGGCACGAGTACCAGGCCATCACCGATCACTCGCCGAACCTCAAGGTTGCCAACGGCCTGAGCCCCGAACGGCTGACCGAGCAACTGCGAGTGGTCGAGCGTGTCGACGCCGAGGAGAAGGTCGCGAACGGCGTGCGGGTGCTGACCGGCATCGAGGTCGACATCCTCGAGAGCGGCGACCTCGATCAGACGCCCGAACTGCTCGGCCGGCTGGATGTGGTGGTCGCCAGCGTGCACTCGAAACTGCGCTCCGACCGAGCGACCATGACGCGACGGATGCTCGGCGGCATCGAGCATCCCGAGACCAATGTGCTCGGCCACTGCACCGGGCGGCTCGTGCAGGGCGGGCGTGGAACGCGGCCGCCCTCGGAGTTCGACGCGAAGAAGGTGTTCGCCGCGTGCGCCGCGAACGACGTGGCGGTCGAGATCAATTCTCGACCCGAGCGCCAGGACCCACCCGACGACCTGATCGCGCTGGCGCTGGCCGCGGGATGCGTGTTCAGCATCGACAGCGACGCCCACGCTCCCGGTCAGCTGGACTTTCTTCAATACGGCGCTGCGCGGGCCGTCGCCAACAAGGTGCCGGCCGAGCGCATCGTCACGACCTGGCCGCTCGCCGACCTCCAGGCCTGGCTGGGCAAGAAGAAGGGGTGAGCCCAGGTCGGCGGCTCACCCCTTCGTCGGTGTGCGTCAGTTCTTGAAGACGTCCTTGACCTTCTCGCCGGCCTGCTTCAGGTCGGCCTTCGACTGATCCGCCTTGCCTTCGGCGACCTTCTCGTCGTCGCCGGTAGCGCGACCGGTCGCTTCTTCGACCTTGCCCTTCGCCTTCTCGGCGGCATTTTCGATCTTGTCAGATGCACCCATGGCTGCACTCCTTTCGTCGTTGCCTCCGTGACAACACTGCGCAACGTACGCTTGTGCGGCAGTCGTCTCTACGGGGTTGTGAAATCGTCAGGGAGTGCTCAGCGTGGGGAGCTCTCAGCGAGCATCGACGAGCGCGAGAAGTTTCGTGGTGGTCTGCCAGCTGCGGATGGTCATCGACTTGTAGGCCGGCGTGCCGACGATCTTGCCGAGTCGGCTTCTCGTGCGCTCCGCCGAGAGGCGCTGCGAGTACACCACTCCGTCGCCCGGCCAGACCCGGTCGACGCCCTCGCGCGGGTCGAAGACCGCCATCGCCTCGTCGACGCCGAGCCCGTCCATGAGAAAGATCGCGTCGCTGTGGTACTCGTCCGGCTTGTCCCCGAACCCCGTCGGCCTGTCGTCGACGACGGCGCGCAGCCGTTCCGCCGGCAGCACCAGCACTTTCACGAGCACGTCGTGCAGATGGAACCGCCGAGGCAGCTCCTCCTGGATGCTCGCCGCCAGCTTCTTCACCGCCACGCTCGAATCGACGACGGCGTTCCCGCTGTTCAGGTAGGTGGTGACATCGGTGCAGCCGAGCTCCTCGAGACACTCGCGGAGCCCGGCCATCGCGACGGGGTTCTTTCCGCCGACGTTGACGCCGCGGATCAGCACCACCTTGGTGCTCATGGCAGTTTGTAGCCTGCCGCAGTGAAGAGGCGGTACCACTCCTGCCGGGTCAACGGGATGTCGGAGCCCGCCGCCGAATCGCGCAGGTGATCGACCTTGGTCGTGCCGAGCACCACCTGCATCCGCGCGGGATGCCGGGTGATCCACGCGACGGCGATCGCTGCCGGCGGCACGCCGTACGAGGCGGAGAGTTCGTCGATCACGTCGTTCAGTTCGGCATAGTTCTCGCGGTCGCCGAGAAAGACGCCGTCGAAGAACGCCTTCTGGAAGGGCGACCACGCCTGCAGGGTGATGTCGTTCAGCCTGCTGTAGTCGAGGATCCCGTTGTCCCTGTCGATCGACTGGTCGAGGCCGGCCATGTTCGCCGCGATGCCCTGCGCGATGAGCGGCGAATGCGTGATGCTGAGCTGCACCTGGTTGACGATGAGCGGCTGCGACACGAAGCGCTTCAGCAGCTCGACCTGGCCGGGGGTCTGGTTCGAGACGCCGAAGTGCCGCACCTTGCCGGCCTTCTGCAACTCGTCGAACGCGGCGGCGACCTCTTCCGGCTCGACGAGCGTGTCGGGGCGGTGCAGCAGCAGGATGTCGAGGTAGTCGGTTCGCAACGCTTCGAGCGTCTCGTCGACCGAGCTGAGGATGTGCTCCTTCGAGAAGTCGAAGAACCCGTCGCGGATGCCGACCTTCGACTGGATGACCACAGCCTCGCGCTCGGCGGGCGAGAACGTGACGGCGTCGCCGAAGCGGCGCTCGCAGCCGTGACGCACGTCGCCGTAGATGTCGGCGTGGTCGAAGAAGTTGATCCCCTCCTCACGTGCGGCGCTCACGAGCGTGCGGATCTCCTCGTCGCTCAGCGGCGTGATGCGCATGAGGCCGAGGATGATGTTGGAGACTTCGAGGTCGGTGTGCGGCAGTGCAAACGTCTTCATGTACCCATCCTTGCCCGAGTGGGGCGTTCTGCGCATCCCATTGCCGTCGATCGGGCGCGTATTCTCGTCGCGTGGACAGCAGCGGCGACCAGGACGACGCCGCCGTCGTGCGCATCCGCACCCTGCTGCTGGATGCGGTCGAACGGCTGACCGGCTCAGGCGCGCGCGACGAGGCGCTCGCCCAGTTCATCCCGCGTCACCGAAAACTGCTGATCACGCGCGAGGCCGTGCTTCAGCCGGCGGGCAGAGCCTGGCGGCTGGGCGTGCTGCTGCTCGCTGGCGACGGTCGGCTCTTCGCGACCGGATCGATCACGCGTGCGCTGGAACCGGGCCGACCCGCTTACCAATCCCAATCGGCAGAGGATCGCCGGGCGTTCCGGGCTGCCGCCATGCGCGGGCATTTCGAGCCCGGCGAGACGGTGAACCACGGCTTCGAGCCGATAGCGCTGGATGCGGAGAGCCTGCGCGCCTCCGACGGCCCCCTCATGCTGCGGGACGGCATGGCGGTGGTGCGCTGGAGTCCGTCGACCGAGGGCACCGTCGAGCTGGCCACCTATTTGGCCGAGCGCGTCGACCTGCTCGCGCACCCGCCGCAGGGCGCTTAGCGGCTCCCGCTACGGCCCTCGAAATCGCTGTCGAAACCCTCTCGAAATTCGATGCTATTCAGTGTTGCTATCTACCGGTAGTCGGCGTTACTATCTACTGGTAGTCAGCAACACCGAGTAGCAAAGGAGGGCCTCATGGCCAAACAGATGACCGAGATGCTGAAAGGCACCCTCGAAGGCATCGTGCTCGCGACACTCGCGGTTCAGCCGGCCTACGGCTACGAGATCACGGCGCGACTGCGTGAGCAGGGGTTCTCCGACATCGTCGAAGGCACCGTCTACGCGCTGCTGGTCAGGATCGAGCAGCGCGGCCTCGTCGACGTGACAAAAGTCCCCTCGGAGAAGGGGCCGCCCCGCAAGGTCTACTCGCTGAACGCGCAAGGCAGCGAATACCTCGTCGAGTTCTGGAGAAGCTGGAGCTTTCTCGCAGAACGCATCGAACAGCTCCACCACCACATCGAACACCCGCAAGAAGGAGAGTAATCATGGCATCAAAGTGGATCGAGAGCCTCACCGGGTCGCTCGAACAGAAGAAGCAGTACAAGCAGGACAAGGCTCGCATCAACGCCCTTCCCGAGCCCTACGGCAGCGCGGCGAAGGCGATGCACCGGTACCTCCTCTACTTCGGGGGAGTCACCGACGGCGAGTCCATCATCACGATGCTGACCGACCTGGCCGACCTGTGGGAGCGCGCATCCATCGACGGCACACCGCTGCACGAGATCGTCGGCGACGACCCCGTCGAGTTCTCCGAGACGTTCGCCCAGGCGTACAGCAGCAAGCAGTGGATCGACAAGGAGCGCTCGCGCCTCACGAAGGCGATCGAAGACGCGGAGCGGGAGGAACAGAAATGACCACCGAACCGGCCATCCGGGTGCAGGGCATCCAGAAGTCGTTCAAAGACCTGCACGTGCTCCGCGGCGTCGACTTCGAGGTGCAGGCGGGCAGCATCTTCGCCCTGCTCGGCTCCAACGGGGCCGGCAAGACCACGCTGGTGCGCATCCTGTCGACCCTGTTGAAGGCCGACTCGGGCGCCGCCACGGTGTACGGGTTCGACGTGGCCGCGAAACCCGGCGAGGTGCGGGAGTCGATCAGCCTCACCGGTCAGTTCGCGGCCGTCGACGAAGTGCTCACCGGCCGTGAGAACCTCGTTCTCGTGGCACGGCTGCGCCACCTGAAGAACCCCGGAGCGATTGCGGACGACCTGCTCGCCCGCTTCTCGCTCACCGACGCCGGCAAGCGCAAGGCGGGCACATACTCCGGCGGCATGCGGCGACGCCTCGACATCGCGATGAGCCTGATCGGCAACCCGCCGGTCATCTTCCTCGACGAACCGACGACAGGGCTCGACCCGCAGGCCCGCATCGAGGTGTGGCAGACCGTCAAGCAGCTCGCCGACGAGGGCACCACCGTGCTGCTCACCACGCAGTACCTCGATGAGGCGGAGCAGCTCGCCGACCGCATCGCGATCCTGCACAAGGGCACGATCATCCAGAACGGCACCCTCGCCGAGCTCAAGCAGCTTCTTCCGGCCGCCAAGGTCGAATACGTCGAGAAGCAGCCATCGCTCGAGGATGTCTTCCTCGCCCTCGTCGGAGAGCCCGACGAGACCGACGACAGCACCACCGGCGCGGGCAGCGCCGTCCCGACCGGAAAGGAACTCCGATGACCACCAACGTTCTCGGCGACACCGGCGTTCTGACCGGGCGCTCGCTCCGCCACATCGTCCGCAGCCCTGACACGATCATCACCACCGCGATCACCCCGATCGCCCTGATGCTGCTCTTCGTGTACGTGCTCGGCGGCGCGATCAACACGGGATCCGACGAGTCGTACATCAACTACATGCTCCCGGGCATCCTGCTGATCACGATCGCGTCGGGCATCGCGTACACCGCATACCGTCTGTTCCTCGACATGCAGGGGGGCATCTTCGAGCGATTCCAGTCGATGCCCATCGCGAGG
The DNA here is from genome assembly GCF_042880955.1 of Leifsonia sp. NPDC058292. NCBI lineage: Bacteria > Bacillati > Actinomycetota > Actinomycetes > Micrococcales > Microbacteriaceae > Leifsonia > Leifsonia sp. NPDC058292. The sequence continues at coordinate 51,982 of NZ_JBHVYL010000006.1, read as the reverse complement.
TCGAGTGTGCTCTGGGCGCACGTGCTCACGTCGCTCGCGGCCAACCTGGTCTCGGTCGCGATCGTGACCGGCGTCGCCCTCATCATGGGGTTCCGCACCGGAGCATCCGTCGGCGCCTGGCTGGCCGTCGCGGGAATCCTTGTGCTGTTCACCGTCGCGCTGACCTGGATCGCCGTGGTGGCGGGCCTCTCGGCGAAGACGGTCGACGGAGCGAGCGCGTTCAGCTACCCGCTGATCTTCCTCCCGTTCATCAGCTCGGCGTTCGTGCCCACCGACTCGATGCCCGGCCCGGTCGCCTGGTTCGCCGAGAACCAGCCCGTGACCTCGATCGTCAACACGATTCGGGCACTGTTCGCCGAGCAGCCGGTCGGCGGTGACATCTGGATCGCTCTCGCCTGGCTCGTCGGCATCCTGATCGCCGCCTACGCCTGGGCGATCGCGATCTACCGCCGCAAGATCAGCTGACCGACAACACGACGATGCCCGCCTTCCACACAGGGAGGCGGGCATCGTCGCGTTCGAACGGTCAGCTCGCGGTCGAAGCCGAGCCCGAGCTCTTGCCGGTGAGGTCGTCGAGCTTGTCGCTCGCCTTGTCGATGACGTCGCTGACCCGATCGCCGGCTTCGCCCGCGGCCTTGCCTGCCAGGTCTTTGACATCGCTCTTGACCTGCTGCACCGGCGACGACTGGGTGAAGTTGTCGACCTGGTGCTTGATGCGGTCGTAAGCCTGTCGGCCGGCCTTCGAACCGAGCACGAAGCCGACGCCGACACCGGCGACGAAGATGAGGAATTTCATTGGCCCTCCTGAGGGTGACGGGTTCGGATGTTTGTGCGGAACGTACCCGCGAAACCCACCCTGCGACAGTGGTTGACGTCATGACGCTGCCAGGCGGGGCGCCTCGCCGAGGGCAGGGTCGCTGATCCCCCGGCGCTCCTCTCGCATGCGCGGTGTCACAATGGCACGGTGACGGAGCAGTCGGGAAGCCGATCCGTGGCGGGAGACGCCCGCGTCGAAGGGATGCGGGTGTTCGAGCGCGCCGCCGAAGGCTGGGCTTCCGGCCGCGTCGACCCAGCGGAGTCGGTGGCCGCGGCAGAGGCCGCGGCGTCCGACGGTGTGGTGCGTGCCGCGATCCTCGTCGAAGGCGCGAGCGACCGGGCCGCGCTTCACGCCATCGCCTCGGCCGGCGCGCGCGACCTCCGGCGGGAGGGTGTCGCGGTTCTCGCGATGGGCGGTGCGATGAGCATCCGTCGCTACGTCGAAGTGCTCGGCATCGACGGCATCGGCCTCGAACTGCACGGACTCTGCGATGTCGGCGAGATCCGCTTCTTCGAGCGGGCGGGGATGACCGCGGACACGTTCGAGATCTGCGACCCCGACCTCGAAGGCGAACTCATCCGCTCACTGGGCGTCGCCGCGGTGGAGGATGTGCTCGCCACGCAGAACGACCTCCGGCTCTTCCGCACCTTCCAGCGGCAACCCGCCCAGCGCGAGCGCAGCCCAGAGCAGCAGCTGCACCGGTTTCTCGGGACCACATCCGGGCGGAAGGAGCAGTACGCACGCGAGCTGTCGCTCGCCGCTGCCGCATCCCATGCGGTTCCCGATCCGTTGCGCCGGCTGCTCGAACAGGTGTGACCGGCGGTATCGTTCTGCGACAGGCGTTCTGCGACAGGGCAGTGTTCACGCAGCGCCCGAAGGTGGGAGAGGGATGACCGCGAAGACGATCGACGAGTACATCGCCGACAGCGATCCTGACGTGCGCGAGCTGCTGACCCGGCTTCGCGAGACGATCCTCTCGGTCGCGCCGGGCGCCACCGAGAGGATCCGCTACGGGATGCCCGCCATCGAGATCCCGTCGGACCGGCCGAACGCGGGCTGGCTGCATTTCGCGGCCTGGAAACGGCACATCGGCATCTATCCGGTGCACGAGCAGACGGCCGAGCTCGAAGCGCGCCTCGAGCCGTATCGCAGCGGTGCAGACACGCTGAAGTTCCCGTTGTCCGAGCCGACGCCGTACGATCTGGTGCGCGCGATCGTTGAAGCGCGGAGCGCGCAGGGCGAGCAGGGCGGGCGCGCCGCGCAGACCGCGCGGGTTACGAGCGCTACGAACGCTACGAACGCTACGAACGCTACGAACGAAGGGTTCCACGACTGATGCCCGAGCAGGCCGACACCGACCCGACCCATGTCAGTCCGGAACTCGCGCAGCGGTTGCGCGACATCTTCGAAGCCCGCGATCGCGCGAACATGGGGCCGACGATCGAGGCTTTCCTGCGTGTTCTCGCCGAGCATCCCGACAACGCCGCCGTACTCTACGACGTCGGCGGCTCGTACGACACGGCCGGCGACGAAGAGACCGCCCTGGGCTACTACGAACGCGCCATGGAGCTCGGCCTGACCGGCGACACCCTGCGCCGGTGCCTCCTGCAATACGGGAGCACGCTGCGCAATCTCGGCCGCCACGACGACTCGCTCGCCGCACTCGACAGAGCCCTCCAGCTCTACCCGCGCTCGGAGTCCGTGCGGATGTGGCACGCCCTCTCCCTCCACGCCGCCGGCCGCAGCGACGCGGCGGTCGCGGCCCTCATGGAACTCACCGTCGACGAGGTGCGCACCGAAGACCTCCTCCGCTACGAGGCCGCCATCCGCGGCAACGCCGCCTACCTCCGCGACCGGGACGCCGCCCGCCCCCGCTGAGCCAGCCTGCCGCCGCGTCGTCCCGGCCGGCCGAGCATTTCGCCGCTCTGGTCGATCGAGCATTTCACCCGTCGCGTGACGGTGCGCTCCGCCGAACGTGGCCATCCCCATCGAATGTGGCCGTTGCCATCGAACGTGCCATCCCCACCGAACGTGGCCGTTCCCATCGAACGTGGCCGTTCCGGTCGAACGTGGCTGGCGCAGCGGCCACACTCGACCGCAGCGGGCACACCCGGCACAAAGAGCAACACTCGCACCGGGTCCAGCCACCCCCGTCTGCGCACGAAATTCGACGGTCCCGCTCGGAGGCCGCGCGCGCATCGAGCGCTGGCGAAACGGGCCCATCCCGGCGAATGTGGCCGTTCCGGTCGAATGTGGCTGGCGCAGCGGCCACACTCGACCGCAGCGGGCACACCCGGCACAAAGAGCAACACTCGCACCGACCTCACCCACCCGCGTCCGCACCACCCGCGGCGGCGCACCAAATTCGCGGGCCCTCGGAGCCTGCGCGCCCGCATCGAGCGCTGGCGAAAGTGGCCCATCCCGGCGAATGTGGCCGTTCCGGTCGAACGTGGCTGGCGCAGCGGCCACATTCGGCCGCAGCGGGCACACTCGGCGGGCGGGGCCGTTCTAGCGGCCACACTCGCGGAGGGAACCATGCACGGCGCTGCGCGGCGGCGAGGCGGCGCAGCGAGCGTCGGTGCGCACGGCAGCGCGGCAGCGTCTACGGCGCCAGCAGCGCCGCGATCAGGAGCAGGGCGGGCACGGCGAGCACTGTCGTGAGCAGAACGGTGTCGCGGGCGATCGGGATTCCGCGTTCGTAGCGGGCGGCGAAGTTGTAGACGTTCTGCGCAGTGGGCAGCGCGGCCAAGGCGACGGCGGCGAAAAGCGCCTGGCCGTCGAGCCCGAACGCGAAGCGGGCGACGGCATATGCCACGAGCGGCATGAGCACGGCTTTGAGAACGGATGCGGTGAGAATCTCGGCGCGCCCGTGGTCGGCGCGCAGCGGTCGGGAGCCGTGCAACGACATCCCGAACGCCATCAGAACGAGCGGCACGGCAGCACCGCCGAGCAGAACGAACGGCTGGAAGACCACCTCGGGCAGTTGCACTCCGCTCGCGTCCACGAGGATTCCGAGGATCGAAGCGATGATCATCGGGTTGCGGAACGGCTGCGACAGGATGCTGCCGACCGACGCCGACCCGCGCGCGGCGACATCGAGGGTGGTGAGGGCGATCGGCGCGAAGACGATCAGCTGGAGCAGCAGCACGGGCGCGACATAGGACGCGTTGCCGAGCACGTACACCGCCACCGGCAGACCGATGTTGTTGGCGTTCACGTAGCCTGCGCCCAGGGCACCGATGGTGGTCTCAGCCACTCCTCGACGGAAGAACAGCCGCGACAGGAGCACGAACGCGCCGGCGGCGATCAGCGCAGCCACGGCGGCGACGACGACCTGCGTCGAGAAGACGACCCGGAGGTCCGCCTTGGCGAGAGTGACGAAGAGCAGAGCGGGGTTCGTGATGAAGAACGCGATCCGGTTCAACACGAACGGCGCCTGCGGCCCTCCGATTCCGAGCCGCCCCGCAACGTAGCCGACCAGGATGACGAACGCGATGATCGCGAACCCGACCACCACTCCGCCCATGTCAGAAGCCTAGAACCGCCGGCGACTCAGAAGCGCCACACGCCGCGCGGCGACACCCAGCCCATCGGCTCAGGCGAGCTGGCGGGACGACGTCAGGATGCCGGCGTCGTGCATCCGGGCGCCGATGGCGTTCGCGGTCTCCATGAACACGTTGTTCGCTTTGGCTGCACCGATCGCGCCGCCGGTGACGAAGGCGTTCGCGGTCACCCGGCTGAGACGGGCGACGATCTGCCCTTGGAGTTCCATGATCGCGACCTGGAACGACATGTAGAGCTTGCCGCCGGCCAGGCCGCCGAGAAGCACGGTCATCGGCACGCTGCCGCGCTTGGCGACGAACCCGCCGGCCGGCGTGGACTCAACCGTGAAACCGAGGCCGGTGAGCGTCTGACCGATCACGTCGCGAACCTGGTCGGGGTTCGCTGCACTGAAGAATTCGTGGCTGGATGCCATGGAGGGCTCGTCCTTTCGGTGACGGATGCCCCCCGAGCCTAGTGGCGACCAGCGGTGGGCGGCATCCGTAGACTTCTCCCGTGCCGGCCGTCTTCCCTTACGAATCGCAGTGGGGCAGCGTTCGTGCCACCGAGGAGGTGGTGGTGAACGACGGCGACCCGGCTCCTTTTCACGACTGGCGCGCATCCGGGTTCACGTCGGCCGAGGAGTACCGTTTCTGGGCGCGTCACGTGTGCGGGCTCGCGTGCCTGCGGTCGGTGCTGCAGGCCTGGCAGGGTAGGGATGTTCCTCTCGCCGAATTGCTCACCGGTGCGCGTGCGTCCGGCGCCTTGGTGCACCACCCCGACGACACGGTCGGCGGACTCTTCTACCGGCCTTTCCTCGACTGGGTGGGCGCGGAGTACGGCCTGCGCGGCGAAGTGGTCGAGAACACCCGCGCCTGTGACCTGCTGGCGCCGGTCGGCGAGGAAACGGTCGCCATACTCTCGGTGTCGCCCGAAGTGCGCTGGCCCGAACACCCGAACAGGCGCCGCGGCGGTCATCTGGTGCTCGTCTATTCGACGGCCGATGGCGTCGCCGAGTTCCACAATCCTTCGGGGGTCACCGGATGCGCGGCCGGCGCCCGCGTGCACGTCGACGTTCTCGAGCGCTTCGCCTCAGGCCGCGGGATGCTGCTGCACCGTTAGAGGCCGGCCCGCACGGCCACGGCCTTCACCGCCACCACCACGGTCGCGTCGAGTTCGTCAGAGGTCTCGACGTGGGCGTTGAGCCCCGCATCCTCGAACAGGGCGGCACTGCGCTCGGCCTGGCCCCGGCTCGTCTCGATGAGCAGGCGGCCGCCGGGTGCCAACCATTCCGAGGCACCAGCGGCGACCCTGCGGTGGATGTCGAGCCCGTCGCCGCCGCCGTCGAGGGCCACTGCTGGCTCGTGCAGGCGCGCCTCCGGGGGCATCATCGCGATGGAGTCCGTCGGAACATAGGGCGCGTTCACGGCCAGCACGGTGACCCGGCCGCGCAACGTGGGAGGCAACGCGTCGTACAGGTCGCCCTCGTAGACGGTGCCGCGGGGCTCGAGGTTCACGCGAGCGCAGCGCACGGCCGCGGCCTCGATGTCTGCCGCGTGGAGCTCGACCGAGGGGCCGGCCCGGGATGCGATGGCCGCGCCGATCGCGCCCGCGCCGCAGCAGAGATCGAGCACGACCGCATCCGGGGCCGTCGCCTCCACCGCCAGCTCTACCAGGAACTCCGTGCGATGTCGGGGAACGAACACCCCGGGTTCGACGGCGATGCGCAGCCCGCAGAACTCCGCCCAGCCGAGCAGCGCCTCCAGCGGAAAGCCTTCGACGCGCTGCGACACCAGACGCTCGAGCTCCTGCGGCGACTCGGCCGCTTCGAGCAGGAGCCGCGCCTCGTCTTCGGCGAACACGCATCCCGCAGCACGCAGCCGTGCGACGAGGGCCGCGTCGGGCTCGGGGCGGGGGTCGGAGGCAGTCACGAGGTCTCAGCGTAGCGACGTCGACACGAAAAGCTTCCCCATTCGGGGGCCGCCGGTCTAGCCTGAGCGCATGCGTCTCCGCCCACGCGTCGCCCTGCCCGTTCTTCTCGCCGCCTTCGTCGCGCCGCTCATCCTGACATCGCCCGCCGCGGCGGCCACAACCACGCTGTGGGCCGGATGGACTCCGCTCACGACCGCGGCCGGCGTCTCGACGACCACGGTCACCGTGGCGAACAACCCCGCGCTCGTCGCCGATGTGACGAGCGATTCGCGCACCGGGCAGATCGGTGTCATCTCGGGCGCCTCGACCTGGCTCGCTCCCTCGACCCCGGTCGGCGCGAAGTACGGGTCGAGCAAGAACCAGCCGTATCTGAACCTGAGACCCAAAGCCGACACCCCCACGGCGCCCTCGACGACGACGTACGCCTTCCGCACTCCGACGCCGCCGTCGGGGTGGACCTTCGTGCTCGGCGACATCGATGCCGACAAGGTGCAGGTGCGCGCGATCGGCCCCGACGGCGTCGCGCTCACCGCCGCTCAGCTGGGCTTCCGCGGCGGTTTCAACTACTGCGTTCCCGGTGTCTGCACGCCGACCACGCCGACGCCGGATGTGCCGGCCTGGGATGCGGCGACCGCGACCCTCAGCGGGGATCCGGTCAACAACAAGAACTCGAACGACACAACGGGAGCCGCGGGCTGGTTCGAGCCCTCGGCGCGGATCTCTTCGCTGACCTTCGTCTACACCCGGGTCACCGGACTCCCCGTGTTCCAGACCTGGTTCGCCTCCGTCGCCCGTGACATCAGCGGAACAGTCGCCGACCAGAACACCGGCCCCGTCGACGGCGTGCCCGTCACCCTCACCGACCGCGACGGCGCCGTCGTGGCCACCGCCACCACCGCGGGCGGCGGCGCATACTCGTTCCCCGGCTTTCTCGCGACCGACGGCTACACCGTCTCGATCGGCGTTCCGGCCGGCAAGATCGCCGTCGGCTCACCCAACGCACCGGCCGATCTGACGACGACGGATGCGGTGGTCGAATTCACCGTGCGCGACGTCGTTCCCGTCGCCGTCAGCGGCACCGTTCTCGATTCGCTCGGCGCACCGATCGCGGGGGCTACCGTGACCATCGGCGGCCAGACGGCGACCACGGATGCCACGGGCGCCTACCTCTTCGACACGGTGGCGGTCGGCGACCACACGATCACCGTGACCCCGATCGACGGTTACACCGTCGCCCCTGCGTCCCGCACGATCACCGTGCCCGCCGGCTCGGAGGATCCGATCACCGACCAGGACTTCGTGCTCACGGCCGATCCGGATGTGTCCGGCACCGTCACCGCCTCCGGCGCCGGTGTGTCCGGGGTCACCGTCACCGCCACGCCGAACGGGGGAGGCTCGCCCGTGAGCGTCGTGACCGGTGGCGACGGCAGCTACACGTTCCCCCGGGTGCCGTCGGGCGGGTACACCATCACGGTCGAACCTCCGTCGGACTTCATCGTGTCGGGAACCGACTCGCGTCCCGTCACCGTCGCCACCAGCGACATCACGGGCGTCGACTTCGCCCTCGCCCGAACAGGGAGCGTCTCGGGCGCCGTTCTCGACAGCGATGGGAACCCGGTCGCCGGCGCGAAGGTGACGGTCGACGGCCCTTCGGGAACGTCCGCTCTCACGACCGATCCGGCCGGCCAGTACGGCGTCGTGCCGCTGGCTCCGGGAACGTACACGATTACACTGACGGTGCCTGACGGCTACACCACGACCGACCCCCTGACGAAGACGGTGACCATCACCGACGCCGGGGAGACGATCGTCGATCAGAACTACACCCTGGTCGCGGATGCGGTCGTTCCGCCGACGACGCCGCCGACGACCCCGCCGGGCGGCACAGCACCGGCGGGCGATCCCGATGCCTCGGCCCCCGGCGAGATCGCCGACACGGGCTCCTCGGTCGACGGCGCACTCATCGCCTGGATCGGCGCGGCGCTACTGGCCGCCGGAGCGACGGCGGTGGGAGTCAGCGGCATCCGTCGCCGTCGGCGGGCCTAGCCGGTCGTCTCAGTACGGCGTCGCGGCGAGCACCCGGGCGAGGTGTGCGGCGTTCTTCGCCACCGACTGGTTCGTGCGCTTCACGCTCTCGGGCGTCTCGTCGAGGTCTTTGTAGTCGACGCTGCCCATCGCCTCGCCGTTCCAGTAGGTCGCACCCTGCGACGGGATGCTGAAGCCCACATCGTTGAGCGCCTGGAAGAGGTCGGCGATGATCGCGTGCGCACCGTCCTCATTGCCGACGACGCCGGCGATCGCGACCTTGCCCTCGACCTGCGGCCGCCCGTTCTCGTCGGTCTCGGAGAGCTCGGCGTCGAGTCGCTCGAGAGCGCGCTGCGCGACGCTGGACATGTGCCCCATCCAGGTCGGCGTGACGATGATGAGGATGTCCGACGCGATCACCTGCTCCCTGATCGCCGGCCAGGCGTCTCCGTCGCCCTCATCCAGTTCGACTCCGGGCTTCACGTCGAAGTCGACGAGTCGCACAGCCGTGCCCGAGACGCCGTTCTTCGACAGCTCGTCGAGAAGCTGTGTGGCGAGAAGCTGGCTGCTCGACTCAGCCGGTGAAGGCTTGAGACTGCACACCAGCGCCAGCGCGGTCAGCGGACGGGAAGTGCTCGTGGAGTCTGTCATGCGCCGCAGTCAACGCTTCCCGCTGGCCGGGCGCAAGGCCTTGACCAGCGTCTTCGCCGCTCGTATGACTGTTAGATGAAACGAATCCACTACGCAAGCGGTGCCGTGATCACCGGGGACGATATCGCCGACGTGCTCGTCCGCTATGCGGCAGTGCTGGCGAAGCGCGGCATCGCCGCCGAGGTGCAGGCGCCGATCGTGCGAGACGACGGCTCCACCGGCACGGCGCTTCTCCTGCTCGGCCCCGCAAGCCAGATCCTCGCCGAGGAGGCGCCCGGCGACAACGATCTCGTGGACGCCGACTTCGTGGCCGAGACCGAGAAGGCGATCGCTGCGCAGGGCACTCCGCGCGCCGGTTTCGTGCGCAGCGGAACGGAGAACACCGAGGCCATCGACCTGGACTACTTGTGACCTGTACGCGCGGTCCTTTCTGCGCTCTCCCCCTGGTGCATTCGTGAAGCGCGCGTACCATTCCGCACCAGATACCGATCGGGGAGAGGACATGCAGGTGTACCACGTCTACATCGACGACCTGCGCTTCACCTTCGTCGAACGGGCTCCTGTCGAAGAGTTCAAGGAGCGCGTCGTGGAGGCGAGCAGGGCGGATGGCGCGTTCGTGCCCATCGCCCGGTCGAGCAGGCCCCCGAGCGAGGTGTTCGTGACGAGCCAGACGAAGGTGCGGATCGAGACGGCGACGCTCCCCCGGGAGTCCGCCGGTCCGTCGGACGACAACGGCGACGACGACGCGTTCTGGTTCGATTTCGACTCGCTTCAGTAGGCCCACACAACTAACGGTTTCCACCCGCCGTCGAACGACGAGGAGCGCCATGACATCCCTTTGGCTCGACGGGGTCGCCCCGATACCCACCGACGGCTTTCAGCCGGGAGCCGAGTACGACGTCGCGATCGTCGGCGCAGGGCTGACCGGGCTCGCGACGGCCCTCATGCTGGCGCGGTCTGGGATGCGGGTCGCCGTGCTCGAGGCCCGCTCGGTGGGAGCCGTGACCACCGGTAACACCACGGGCAAGGTGAGCCTGCTGCAGGGCACCACCCTGTCGCAGATCCGGCGGCACACGACCGAGAACGTGCTGTGCGCCTACGTCGACGCGAACACCGCGGGGCAGGGCTGGCTGCTCGACTACCTCGACGCGAGCGGCGTGCCCTATGACGTGCGCGACGCTTACACGTACGCCACGACGGACGACGGCGCGGCCACGCTCGGGGCCGAATACGACGCCGCCCGGTCCGCCGGGCTGGCGGTGAGCGACGAACGCACGAGCGAGCTGCCGTATCCGGTCGAGCGGGTGCTCAGGCTCCCCGCTCAGGCGCAGGTCGACCCGATCGCGGTGTTGAGATCTCTGGCGGCGGATGTGCGCGCGCTCGGCGGTGTGATCGTCGAGGGCGAGCGGGTGACCGCGGTCAGCGCATCCGACCCGGCCGTGATCACGAGCGACTCGGGCGAGACCCGGGCCGCGGCCGTGGTGCTCGCGACGGGTGCGTCGATCCTCGACAGAGGCCTGTACTTCGCGAAGACGGAGGCGCTCCGCTCTTACGCGACCGCGTTCACCATCCCCCGGGATGCGCCGAGCGGCATGTACCTGTCCGCGGATTCGCCGAGCCGGTCGCTCCGCACCGCCACAGCAGCGGACGGCACCGGCCGCCTGCTCGTGGGTGGCAACGGCCACAACGTCGGTCGCGCCGATTCTCCCGCGGAACGGCTTGCGGATCTCACGAGGTGGGCCGAGGAGACGTTTCCTGGCGCCGAACGCACTCACTGGTGGTCGGCGCAGGATTACCGCTCGGCGAACCTCGTGCCGTTCGTGGGCTGGCTCCCGCGCGGGCGCGGCCGGATCTATCTGGCGACCGGATACAACAAGTGGGGATTCACGAACGCCGTCGCCGCCGCGATCAGCCTCACGGCCGGACTCACCGAGACGGCGGAGCCCGAGTGGGCGAGGGTGATGCACCACCGGGTGACGCATCCGGTCGACCTTGCGACAGGCATCGGCTTCAACGCGGCCGTCGGCAAGGAGGCCGTCGCCGACTGGCTGGGGGCCGAGACGGCGCCGGAGTTCGGCCCCGCTGCTGCGCCACCCGCAGAAGGCGCAGGCGTGGTCGGCCGACGCGGCCGCACACCGGTGGCGGTCTCCACGGTGGAAGGACGCACGTGCGCTCTGACGGCGGTGTGCACCCACCTCGGCGGGGTGGTGCACTGGAACGACGCGGAGCGTTCGTGGGACTGCCCGCTGCACGGATCCCGCTTCGCAGCCGACGGCTCCGTGCTCGAAGGGCCGGCGACGGCGCCTCTCGGTGCGGCACCCGAGCCAGGGTGAATTGTGGCGTGACCAGCGTGGGAGGCTAGTCAGGCACGCGATTTCGGCAGTAGGGTCGCGGCATGACTATTCCCAACGACGACAGCAAGCCGGACGTTCCCGCGAACGACGGAACTGTTCCTCCCGCGCCCGCCGCCGGGTCGGTCCCGCCCGCCGCGCCTGACGCGTTTCCGCCGGCACCGCCCGCGGCACCCGGCGCGTTCCCCTCTTACTCCGCGACCCCGCCCGCGCCGGTCGCCGCTCCCACCGCGCCCCCGCAGCCGGTCAACATCGCCTTCTGGCTGTACATCGCGGCCGCCGTGCTCAGCGTGATCAGCGGAATCGTCACCGCGGTGACGCTCTCCTCGACCCGCGCGCAGATCATCGACACGCTGCAGAACACCGACAACCTGAAGACCAACGGCGTCACGGTCGACCAGCTCGCCGACACGTCGATCGCGATCGGCACCACGTTCGCGATCATCACGCTCGTCTTCTGGGCGGTCGTGTTCGTGCTGTTCGCGGTCTTCATGCGCCGCGGAGCGAACTGGGCCCGCATCGTGCTCACGATTCTGACGGTCATCTCACTGGTCAACATCCCGTGGGGCTTCTTCACCGGTCTGCTGCAGGTGATCGCGGCGATCGTGGCCACCATCCTGATCTGGCTGAAGCCGGCATCGGCGTACTTCGCCGCGGTCAAGGCATCCAAGGCACCCCGCGCCTGACCGACGGGCACCTAACCACGACGAGATCGACTAGTCAAGGAGTCGATCCTCTGCGCTCTCAGGCCTAACGTGGTTTCCGGCCGTTCAGGAAACCCTTCAGGAGACCCCGTGCAGGGCGGCCGCCAAGAGAAAGCAGGAATCGGCAAAATGAACATACTGCTCATCATCATCGCCATCGTCGCGATCGTGCTTCTGTTCACCGGAGGGTTTGTGCAGGCCCTCAACTGGCTGCTGTGGGTGGGTATCATCCTCCTGGTCTTCGCGGTGATCGTGTGGCTTGTCCGCATGATCAGCGGACGCCGATCGGTCTGATCGGCGAAGTGAACGCAGAAACCCCCGGATGCGAGCATCCGGGGGTTTCTTGTCGCCCGCGCTGCGCGTACTCTCCGCGATGAAACGAAGGAGGAGCAGATGCCAGGCAAGAACCCCCAGCTCAAAGATCAGAAGATGTACGAAGACCTCCGAGACGAAGGAAACTCCAAGGAGAAGGCCGCGCGCATCTCCAACGCCGCCGCGGCGAAGGGGCGTTCCTCGGTCGGCCGCAAGGGCGGTGAGGCCGGCTCCTACGACGACTGGACGGTGCCCGACCTGAAGAAGCGGGCCAAAGAGCTCGGCCTCAGCGGCTACTCGAAGAAGAACAAGTCCCAGCTGATCAGCGCCCTCCGCAACCACTGAGAACGCCGGGTCGTACACTCGCGGCATGGGCATGAAAGAAGTCGCCGACGAGCTGTACGGTCTCGAGCCCGGCGAGTTCACGGCGGCGCGCAACACGGCGGCCGGCGGCGAATCGGACAAGGCACTCGCCAAGCAGATCCGCGCGCTGCGTAAGCCATCTGCCTCGGCCGCGGCGATCAACGCCCTCGTGCGCCGACAGCCCGACCTCATCGAGTCGGTGCTGGAGGTGGGCGACCGGATGCGCGACGCCTTCGCCGCTCGCGACCGCGACGCCATTCGTACCCTCACCGGCGACCGCCAACGTCTGCTGCAGAAGGCGACGAAGGCCGTCGGCGGGGCGAGCGCCACCGTGCAACGGGAGATCGAGGAGACGCTGCAGGCTGCCGTCATCGATCCAGCTGCCGCGGCAGCCGTGCGCAGCGGTTTCCTCCTCCGCGCTCTCGAATCGACCGGGGTCGATCAGATGGAGGTGGGCGACGCCGTCGCGTTGCCCGTCGAGGTCGGCGATGTGCGGCCGCTGTCGGACAGCGCCGGCGGGCACGGCCGTGTCGGCGGGCACGCAGGTCCCGGCGGGCAGCCGGCGAAGAGCGGGCCGGGCAAGAAGCGGCCCGCCGCTGAGGCGCCGGGGGAATCCGCGGCCGAGCGCCGGGAACGGGAGCGCAGCATCCGCACCGCCGAGAAGGCCGTCGAGCGCGCCCGTGCGGCCGCAGACACCCTCGACGACGAACTCGACGAGGAAGTCGACCGCCGCAGCGACCTCGAGGCGGAACGCGACGACCTCTCCCGCCGGCTCGAACGCGTGCAAGCGGAGCTCTCCGAGGCGCGGGCGGCGGAGCGCGAGCTGCGGCGACGCATCACGCCGGCGCAGGCCGCGCTGCGCGATGCCGAGAAGGCGCTGCGCCGCCTGCGCGACTGACGCTATGGCTGGGGCGTGGGCGCGGGGGTGGCAGCCGCCGCGCCGGCAGGAAGATACTGCGCGATCTCATCCTCGGCCATCACGATGAGGCCGCGCGCGCTCGAGGCGGACTGCATCATCGCGTCAAGCCAGTCGCGGTTGAGGGCGGGCGGCGTGGCATGCTCGAAGACGTACTGCACCGGGATGGCGGGCGAGAGCCAGAGACTCACCCGGCCCGAGCCGTCTTCGACCGGGACTTCCCAGCTCACGAGAAAGCCCTCGTGCATCCGAAGTTTCGTGGTGATCGCGATCTTCAGATGCGACAGCAGCCGGTCTTCGAATTTGTACTGCTGACTGGCTCCATAGATCAGAGTGCCCATTTCCTCATCCTTGCACCGTAGAGCCGCTCAGCACGAGCCCCTAACCGGGCAGGTGTGCCTCTGCCTCGTCTTCGCTCATGACCACCATTCCCCCGGTGCGCTGCGACGTGTGCATCAACGCTTCGAGCCACCTCGGGTTCAGGGCCGGCGGTCTGCTCCCGCTGAACTGGAAGGAAAGCGGAACCTCGCGGCTGATCCAAAGCGAGACGCGGCCGGAGCCTTGCTCGACCGGCACCTCCCAGTTCACGAGAAAGCTTTCGTGACGCCGCAGTTTGGCCACGATCGCGAGCTTGACATGACTCAGCACGCGATCGTCGAGGTCGTACTCCTGACCTGCGCCGTAGACGAGTTTTCCCATGCTTACGAGTGTGCCCTATCGCCGTCGTCCGCGCCGGTCGAAGAAGGGGGATTGACACGCGGTATTCGAGTGCGCTACCGCACTTCGAGCTTCTGTCCGGCGTCGACGAGCCGCTGACGCAGGCGGTCGTGCGGAACATCCTGCACGGCGCATCCCTCGGCCACCGCCAGGGCTGCGGCGATGCCCGCGGCGTGACCCAGCATCTCGTACTGCGGCTCCATTCGCACCGAGGCGAACGCCACGTGCGACGCCGACAGGCACACGGGCACCAGGAGGTTCACGCAGTGCTCCCGTTGCGGGGTCAGCGAGCGGTACGGGATGCCGTAGACAGGCACCGGCACCGACAGATACCCCTCGGTCACGACCAGGCCGACCGGCGTCGGATGCTCGTGCACCGTTCGCCACGTGCGCTGAACCTCCCGGATGTCGATGTGGTACGAACCGAGCGCCACGGTGTCATCGAAGATCGTGCCCGCCAGCAGGTCGTGCTCGGTGAGAACGCGGTCGCCGAGCATCCGTCGCGCCTCGCGCACGTAAAGCTGATGCGGCAGATGGCCGGTGTCGGCGAACTCACCGGCCGGCAGGCCCCAGCGCGCCAACTCTTTGCGGATGCCGGCCGGAACACTCGCGTCGGTCGACAAGAAGTAGAGGAACCCGCGGGTGTGGCTGAGGTGGCGCTGCCGCAGCTGCTCCCTGCGTTCGGGGCTCGCATCCGGGTACTCCCAGGCGCTTCCGTCGAGCACGCTGAGCGAGAAGGGCCCGAGCGAGTTGCCGTCGGCCATGCCTCCGGGCAGATTGGGCTCGAGGCCCAGCATCCGGCCCGCCGAACGCTCCTGGCCTGCAGCGCGGTCGCGCGCGAACAGGCGGCGGCCGAGCTCCCAGTAGCTCTCGTCGTAGTCGAGCGGCCTCTCGAACGGGATGCGGTCGGCCGCGGTCGTGAGGCACACACGGTATCCGTACGACATCACGCCGCCATCGCCCGACCCCACCTCGGCGAGGGGAACGTCGCGCACCTGCGGCAGCACCGGGCCGGGGATGCGCCCGGACGGGTCGCCGACGAACGGCGACACCCACGGCGGCATGTTGTGCATGCCCGGCACGACCTCCCGGCGGCCGGCGAACCGCTCGCCGTAGAGGGTGCGGTCCTCCCGCCCGACCGCGTACGGCACGCCGGCGAGCGGGAGCAGGTCGCCCTCGTACGAGGCGTCGACCACGACACCCGCCTCGACGATCCGTCCCGAGTCGAATCCGACGGCGCGGATGACCGGGCCCGCCTGCGAGGCGGCAAACTGCACCGAGGTCGCCCGCTCCTCGAACACGACATCCACGCCCGCCGCCTCCAACCACGAGGTGAAGATCTGCTCGGCCACGTGCGGCTCCGGACCGGCGAACCGCCCCGGCTCGACGCCGTAGTGCGCCGCCACATCGCGGCGGAATCGCTCAGCCGCCCCGCCGAGCGCACGCACGTCGCCGACATCCGTGTAGCCGAGGCCCCCGCTCGTCATGCCGCCCACATGCCGGCCCGGCTCGACGAGCAGCGTCTGGGCTCCGGCCTCGGCGGCGGCCACTGCGGCCGCGACCCCAGCGGAGGTGGCTCCGTAGACGAGCACCTCCACGCGCTGCGGCGGCTGGGTCTCATGGTGGGTCGGGTGGTTGGACTCGTTGTGGGTCGGGCTGTGGGTCTCGTGCTGGGTCGGGTCGTGGGTCTCGTGGTGGGTCGGGGCCTGGGCCTCGTGCTGGGTCGGGCTGTGGGTCTCGTGCTGGGTCGGGTCGTGGGCGTCGTCCGTCACTGTCATCCCTTTCGCTGCGCACTGTCGCCACTCTCGCCATGGTCGCGCGCCCCTCATCCTCTCTCACATGTGGGAACGATTCCACCCTGCGCTCAGAGCATCGAGTTGCGCCAAATGCGCCTTTACGGGCGCGTTTAAGGCGCATTTGGCGCAACTCGGCGCCGGAGCCGGCCGCGGCTCAGGCGGCGGGGCGCGGGGCGGCGGTGGAGCCGCGGGGCAGTACCTGGGCCTCGAGCACGGTGGTGACGGGTTCGCCGCCGGGTTCGTGGATGCGGGAGAGCAGCTGATCCATGGCCGCTTCGCCCAGCGCGATCGCATCCTGGGCGACGGCGGTGATGCCGGGGCTGACCATGCTCATCCACTGGGAGTCGTCGAACGAGACGATGCTCACGTCGTCGGGGATGCGCAGGCCGAGATCGTTCGTCGCGCGCCACACGCCTTCGGCGAGCAGGTTGTTGGCAGCGAAGATGGCGGTGGGGTGGTCGCGCCGGGCGAGGATGTCGATGGCCGCTTTTCGGGCGCCGATCGCATCCCAGCCCGTCGAGATCACCAGTGACGGGTCGGGCTCGATGCCCGATTCGGCGAGGGACCGGTTGTAGCCGGCTGCGCGCTCGCCACCGGTCGTCCACGTGGTCTCGTCGATGAAGAGGGCGATGCGGCGGTGGCCGAGGTCGATGAGGTGGTCGGTCATGCGCCTGGCGACGCCCGCGTTGTCGATGATGACGGCGTCGCAGCGCCCCTCGGAGAACTGCCGGTCCGCCTCGATGACGGGGATGTGCTGCTTGAGCAGGTAGTCGGAGACCTCGCCCGACAGCGGGGTGACGATGACGCCGGCGACCCGGGTGGCGACGAACGCCCGGGCCGCGTCCAGCTCCGCCTCGGTCGAACCGCGGTCGTCGACGAGCATCATCGTGTAGCCCTCGCGACGGGCGCGCGAAGCGATGCCCGCGGCGAGGTCGGCGTAGAACGTGTTGCGCAGGTCGGAGACGAGAACCCCGATGGTCTGACTGTCCTGTTTGCGAAGGCTGCGGGCCATCGCGTGCGGCACATAGCCGAGCGCCTCGGCAGCAGACAGAACCCGTTCGCGAACGCTGGCGGCGACGTATCCTTCACCACTCAGCGCGCGCGAGGTCGTCGACTGGGAGACCCCCGCCTCCCGCGCCACATCTTTCAGCGTCGCCCGCCTCGGAAACTCCGGCGGCTCGTTCTCGCTCATGCACTGCCCTTCCCCGACGCGCCGGGAACGCCCCGGGCGCTCCGGCGAATCCACCCTAGCCGTCCACTCCCGCTCACCCGGTTGCACCGAGCCGCGCGAAGGCTTATAGTCGCCGGTATGTGGTAACGATGCCACATCCCCGACCACCCTCGGGGGAAACACACGAAAGGGCGGCAATGGAGACGATCGAGCTCTACGACGCTTCGAACGCGGAGGGATCGAGATGGCGCTCCTGACCAAGACCAGCGCTCCGGAATCCGGAGCCCAGAAGCCGAGGCCCCGCGCCAAGAAGTACAACCGGCGCGAAGCGATCGCGGGATACCTGTTCATCAGCCCGTGGATCGTCGGCTTTCTCATCTTCACGCTCGGCGCGATGGTCTACAGCCTCGTCATCTCGTTCAGCAACTACAACCTGGCGACGAACTCCGCCACACCGGCCGGTTTCGACAACTACGCCGAACTCTTCAACGATCCCAAGGTCGGTCTCTCGCTCGGCAACACGCTGTTCTACGCCGTGCTCGCCGTGCCGCTCGAGATCGTGTTCGCGCTGTTCCTCGCCATGCTGCTGAACCGCGTGGGTCGCGGCGCCGGATTCTTCCGCACCCTGTACTACCTGCCGAAGATGACGCCGGCAGTGGCGACCGCATCCGTGTTCCTGCTGCTGCTGAACGGCAACACCGGCGCCATCAACAAGGCGCTCGCGGTCATCGGCATCCAGGGGCCGCAGTGGCTCATCGACCCGAACTGGGTGAAGCCCTCGATCGTGCTGATGACCCTGTGGGGCGTCAGCGGAACGATGGTGATCTTCCTGGCCGCGCTCAAGAACGTGCCCCGCGACCTCTACGAGGTGGCGTCGCTCGACGGAGCGGGGCCCATCCGGCAGTTCTTCACCATCACGGTTCCGATGATCTCCAGCTCGATCTTCTTCAACGTGATCGTGCTCACCATCGCCGCGCTGCAGGTGTTCGACCAGGCGTATCTGCTGTTCTGGCGCGACCAGACCAACGCCTCGCCTGAATCGTCTCTCTTCTACGGCGTCTACCTCTTCCAGCAGGCGTTCCGACAGTTCAACTTCGGCTTCGCCGCCGCGATGGCCTGGCTGCTGTTCATCATCATCCTGCTCATCACGCTGGTGCAGGTGAAGTTCAGCAACCGCCTCGTCTACTACGAAGGAGACAAGTGATGTCGTCCGCCACTCAGTCCGCACCAGCCGTAGCCGCGCTGGCCAACGAGCTCGACGGCGTCGGCGTCGGCGGCAAAGGCAACCGCGGAACGCGCACCAAGAAGGACCGCTGGTACAAGCCGAAGTCGGTCATCGGCAAGGTCGTGCTGTGGATCGTGCTCGTGGTGTTCGGGTTGCTCTTCCTGTACCCGTTCGCCTGGCTGCTCGCCGCGAGCTTCAAACCGCGGCAGGAGGTGTTCGACAACTCCCTGTGGCCGAAGACGTTCACCCCGCAGAACTACCTCGAGGTCTGGAACCAGCTTCCGCTGCTGTCGTGGATCGGCAACAGCATCGTCATCGCGGTGCTCGCCGCCGGTCTCGTCGCGATCTCCAGCTCGATCGTCGCGTTCGGTTTCGCCTACTTCAAGTTCCCGGGCCGCACGCTGCTTTTCGGTCTGGTGCTCGCGACCATGATGCTGCCCGGCGCGGTCACGATGGTGCCTCAGTACCTCATCTGGAAGAACCTCGGGCTCATCGGCACCTGGATACCGCTGTTCGGCATGAACCTCTTCGGCTCGGCCTTCTACATCTTCTTGCAGCGGCAGTTCTTCTTGGGGCTGCCGCGGGAGCTGTTCGAGGCGGCCCGGCTCGACGGCGCGAGCTACTGGAAGCTGTTCACGAAGATCGCGATGCCGCTGAGCATCCCGTCGTTCATCATCATTTTCCTGTTCGAGTTCCAGGCCAGCTGGAACAACCTGCAGGCGGCGCTGATCTACCTGAACGGCGGCGGCGTCGAAGGGTTCACGGTTCCTCTCGGAATCTCCTATGCCATGACGACGTTCAGCCCGACCAACGGCGGACACGGCGACTACCAGTACGTGATGGTCGCAGCGCTCATCGTCACCATCCCGATGCTGCTACTCTTCGCCTTCGGCCAGCGGTACTTCATCGAGGGCGTGGCCTCGCAGGGCCGAAAAGGCTAGGCGGCAGCACCCGACCGTGCGTCGCGCACAACGTGGAAGCCCCGGGAACATCGGCCCCGGGGCTTCCGACTTTCCCGGTGCGCACTGCCTGCCCCCATCCCTCCGTTCAGCTCAGCCCGCACGTCTGACCGGCTCGCACATGTCTGACCAGCTCGCAAAGGATGCACATGCCCACCATCGACCTCAGCGCGACCACCACGTGGCGTCTGAAAGAGTTTCTGCCGAGCGGGTGGGTGCGCGACGACATCGCCGACGCAGCCCTCGGCGACCCGGACGACTGGATCGCTGCGACGGTTCCCGGCAGCGTGCAGCGGGCCGTCGTGGCCGCCGGTCTGGCGCCCGACCCGTTCGTCGGGCGTAACAGCCTCGCCTGCGAGTGGATCGCCGACCGCACGTGGGTCTACCACACGCGGTTCGAGGCGGAGCCCCTCGGCGCCGGCGAGCGCCGGCGGCTCACGGTGGGCGGCGTCGACTACGCGGCCCGGTTCATCCTGAACGGCAGCGAGCTCGGCCGGCACGAAGGGATGAGCACCCCCATCTCCTTCGACGCGACCGATGCGGTGAGCAGCGACCAGCCGAACGACCTGCTCATCGTGCTCGCCCCCGCTCCCCGGGAACAGGACCAGATGGGCCGAACGTCCCTCGTGCGCTCGCGAAAGACCCGGATGGGCTACTGGTGGGATTTCTGCCCGCGCCTGATCGACCTGGGGATCGTGGGTGACGTGACGCTCGCATCCGGGGCCCTGTTCGTGGACGATGTGCGGGTGACGCCGACACTGGCGGCCGATCGGATCAGCGCGATGATCGACGTGCAGGCGCGGGCAAGCGGTTCGGCCGCGAACGATGCGCCCGTGCTGGCGCGGGTGCTGCGCTCGGGCGCGGTCGTCGCGGAGGCCCGCACGCAGGTCGACGCGGAGGGCCGTGCTTCCGCCACGCTCGCCGTGGACGAGCCGGAGCTTTGGTGGCCGAACGGACACGGCGACCAAGCCCTCTACGAGGTGCAGCTGACCGTGGGCGACGGGAGCGCGTCGCCGGTGACGGTGAGCCGCACGGTCGGCCTGCGGTCGATCGAACTGGCACCCAATGACGGCGCCGAACCGGATGCGCCCCCCTACGTCTTCGTGGTCAACGGCCGCCGCATCTACGTGAACGGGTGGAACTGGGTGCCCGTCGACGCCCTCTACGCCGACCCTCAGCCGCACAAGGTGCGTCACCTGCTCGAGCTCGCAGCCCTCTCGCACGCCAACCTGGTTCGCGTGAACGGGGTGGGGCGCATCGAGACGCAACAGTTCTACGACGAGTGCGACCGGCTGGGACTCATGGTGTGGCAGGAGTTCCTGCTCACCAGCAGTGCAACGGACCGCAAGCCGGCGAGCGACGACGAGTACCTGTCGGCGGTGGTCGCCGAGGCGCGCGAGATCGTGCCGCTCGTGAGCCATCACGCATCCCTCGCACTCTGGTGCGCGGGCAACGAGCTCGAAGGCCTGGACAAGATCCCGCTCGACGACGCCGAGCCCGTGATCGGGGCGCTCAAGTCCGTCGCGGCCGAGCTCGACCCCGACACGGTCTGGCTGCCCACCTCGGCCCGGGGCCGCAAACCGTTCAACGGACCCAACTCGATCCGCGAAGACCCGGGCGGGTTGCAAGATGTGCACGGGCCGTGGCTGTACCAGGGCCTCGAGCAGCAGTACTCGCTCTACAACATCGGCACATCCCTGTTCCACAGCGAGATCGGCGCCGAAGCGATCACCAACCCGGAGACGGCGCGCGCCGTACTGCCCGAGGAGGAGTGGACGCTGGCGCAGGCGCAGTCGCCGACCTGGCGGCACACGAGCGCCTGGTGGGTGCGGCCCGAGCAGTGGGGCGAGTACTTCGGCGGCCTCGACCTCACCGGCATCGCGTTCGACCGGCTCGTCGCTGCCACGCAGTTCCTGCAGGCGGAAGGGGTGCGGTACGCGATCGAATCGAACCGGCGCCGGGCCTTCGGCAACAGCGGTTCCCTCCCCTGGCAGTTCAACGAGCCGTTCCCGATGGTCGGCTCGACGGCCGCCGTCGACTACCACGGACGCCCGAAGCACCTCTTCACCGCAGTGCGCGCGGCGTACGCCCCCCTCGCCCTGTCGGCGGCCTACGACCGCATCGCCTGGGGCGGCCTGGGCACGGCCGGACTGCGGCTGTGGGCGGCCAACGCCGACCCCGTGCCACGACCCGGGCGGCTGGTGGCTCAGGCGCTCGACGGTGCGGGACGCATCCTCGACACGCTGGAGGTCGACGTGACCGTTCCGGCGAGTGCGTCGGTGCACGTCGCCGACTTCGCGGTGCCGCTGGTCGATGTCGCGACCGGCCTGTTCGTGCTCGACCTGGCGTTCGTCGACGCATCCGGGGAGCGCCGGGCGCACCACCGCACCGTGCTGAGCGCAGAAGAGTCGCTGGCCCCGCTCATCCGGATGCCCGAGACGGTCATCGACGCGACCTTGCATGGCGACACACTGAGGCTGCACAACGCCGGGGATGCACTCGCGCCGGTGGTGCGCATCCACGACACGCGCCTTCCCGGCCTGCCCGGCTGGCTGGTGCCGGCCGACGACCACCTTGTCCTGCTGCCTGGAGAGACCCGCGAGGTCGGCCTGAACTGGTGCGGCGTCCCGCCGACCGACCGCAAGATCACGGTCACCGCGCTCAACGCGCCCCCGGTGCGCCTCTAGCCCCAACCCCAGCCCCCAGCCCCCAGCCCCCATCCCCCGGGCGCGAGGGTTCGTGCGAAAAGTGCAGTTCGCGCATCCCGAACCCGTCTTTTCGCACGAACAGTAGCCGGGCTGGGTGGGGGGTGGGGGCAGACCCCCGGGATGCAGGAAGGGCGGCCTCCCGGGGGAGGCCGCCCTTACTGGTGGGGATGGGGTGGGGCTACTTGGAGCTCTTGACCGACTGGTCGTAGGCACGCATAGATGCGGTCTGGGCATCCTTGAGAGCCTCGCTCGGCGACTTGCTGCCGAGGAGCACCGACTGCACCGCGTTGTTCAGTTCCGTCTGGATCTGCTGTCCCGCCGGGGAGGAGCCGAACGACTTGCCGCTGCCGACGACGTCGTAGTACGTCGAGATGGCCTTGTCGAACCCGGCGTTTCCGCTGGGCTTGATGTACTTGTCGCGCAGCGTGGTATCGGCCTCAGGCGAACCGGTGAAGAGTCCGGTGTTGATCGCACCGGGCGTCTTCTCGAGCGTCTTGGCGCGGGCCGCGCCGGCGGCCTCCCAAGCCTGCAGGTTCGTCAGGTCGAGAGCCCAGGCGCACGCGGCGTCCTTGTTCTTGGCGCCGGCCGGAATCACGAAGGCGGTGCCGGATGCGACGGTGAAGGGCTTGCCGTCAGGACCGTTGAACGGAACCGCGCCGATGTCGACCTTCGACACGAACGGGGTCAGCACGTTGACGTACCACTGGGCGTTGATCTGAGCGCCGACCTGGTCTTTCACGTACTGGTTGTTCTCGCCGAACGTGTCGAACGAGTCGGTGAAGCTCTTCACCTTGGCGTAACCGCCCTGGGCGTCGGTGATCTGCTTGAGCACCTCGAGGCCCTTCTCGTTCTTCGAGTCGTCGAGCGTCGGCTTGCCGTCGCTGCCGATGATCTGACCGCCGTAGCCGAGAACCCACAGGCCCGCGGCACCGCCGGCGACCGGGTCGAAGCCGAGCACCGACGGGTTGCCGCCCGACGCCTTGTACATCTTCTTGATGGCGGCGATGAGGGTGTCGGGCTTCGAGGTGTCGATGTCGGCGTCGGTGACACCGGCAGCCTTCATGACGCGCTCGTTGGTGATGATCGCCGGCGGCTGGTAGAACTGCGGAACCGCGTAGACGTCGCCCTTGTAGGTGACGTCGTCGATCACCGACGAGTAGTAGGCCTTCTTGGGGTCGACGTCGTGTGCGGAGAAGCACTGGTCGAGCGGCATGATGAGGCCCTGCGCCGCGTAGGTACCCACGAACTGGCGGTCCATCTGCACAACGTCGGGGGTGTTGCCGCTGGCCACGCGCGTGGTGAACTTCTGAGCGTCGAACGGCGTCTGATCGATCTTGATGGTGACGTCGGAGAGCTGCTTCTTCGCGTAGTCGAGACGCGACGTGCCGACGTCGTCGGCGTTGTCGAAGCCCCAGGCGCTGAGCGCGCCCTTCGCGTCTTTGGAGAACGAAGTGCTCGACGAGGTTCCTCCGCTGGAGCTGCACCCGGCGAGAAGCGCCACCGAGGCGGTGAGAGCCATAGCCGCGAGAGCGGTCTGCCTCTTTTTCATCTGTTTTCCCTTCGATGGAGTCGCTGCGGGCGTCGTCGCCCGTGCGAAGAGGTCCGGGATTCCGAGTTCGAAAATATGGAATCCTTCCCACATCGAAAAATAGCCTAAGTTTCGGGCATTCCACAAGGTGGTTCCGGGCCAAAGTAGCGGATTTGTTACCTGATCGTTTTGTACGCTCGTTCCGGGCACTTGGCAACCGGTCGCTCGGTTGTGGCAACGATGCCATATGGCGGTGAGGATGGGGAGGAGCGCGCGACGCGAGCGACCTCAGCCGGCGAGCGTCTGCTCGCAGGCGAGGAGCAGCACGCCGACCGACCAGGCGTGCGAGAGCGTGAGGAGCATGCCCTTCGGCTGGAAGCACTCGGTCTGGTAGTACCGTTCGCTGACCATCCCGCGGTACGCGTTGAAGTCGCCGTCTGCCCGGGCGACGAACTGGCGGAAGCACGCAAGAGTTTCATCGGCGCGCTCCGCGTAGTGCGGGTCTCCGAGCATCGCGGACAGTTCGCGCAGCTCGGCCGTGCAGACCAGTCCGTAGGCGTGGAGGTGCTGGTTGCTCGGCGACGCCTGGTCGGCGCCGCGCGTGCGGAAGTCGTAGACGCCGAGCAAAGTGGTGCGCTCGAAGCTCACGTCGTAGGTGTAGCGGAAGGTGAGCATCCAGTCGGCTGCCCGTCTGGCCACATCCAGCCACCGCCGGTCGCCGGTCGCCCGGTGCAGCGCCACGTAGGCGAGCACGGCGGCGTACCCGTCTTCGGAGGTCGGCGCGAGGTCGACGTCTTCGGGGGCGCCGTGGATGAACTCCCGGTGCACGAACGTTTCGTAGTACCGGCCGGCGGCGACAGCGGCGGGCAGGTAGCGCGCATCCAGATCCGCCGCCTCGACGAGCGCCGCTATCCAGGTGAGACCGGATGCGCCCGACCAGGAGAGCACCTCTCCCGTCTCCGCGTGGTGGATCGAGCCGAGGTTGCCGTCGGAGCGCTGACGCCCGACCACCACGTCGAGGTTCGACCGGATGGCCGCCTCCCAGAGCTCGTGCGGGTCCTGTGCCTGCGCGCGCAGCAGGAACAGTGTCGCTTCGGCCAGGGTGCGGGAGTGGAGCCCGCGCTTCAGTTCCGTCCAGCTCTGGGTCCAGCCGTGTTCGCGGTACCAGACGCCCCAGAACGTTCCCGACGGGGACAGGTTCGAGGCGATGAAGTCGATCACGCGGCGGCCGGCGTCGACCTCGGGTTCGCTTGCGGTGCGCAGACCGTGGGCCAGCAGCGCGTAAGCCCACGGGATGCCGCTGACCCACCCCACGTGCATCGCCTGCCTGTCGACGCTCTGCCCGTCCCGGCCGCTCACCTCGCGGTCGAACCCGACCGTCTCGAGCAGCACGCCCGGATCGGGGTCGTAGTGCCAGCGGAGCAGACCCTCGGCCGCGAGGTCGGCCGCGGTGGGCACATCCACCCACGACTCGAGCGGGGCGTCAGGCTCGGCTTCGGAGTGGAGGGCGCGCAGGATGGGGGCGTAGCCGTGCCGGTCGGCGTCGAGCTCGAACACCCGCACCTGAACCGACACCGTCTCGCCGGGCGCCAAACGGTGGGTCGACACATCCGTGGGTCGCGGCCGTTCGTCGCCGTAGTAGGTGACCGGACCCTCCCGATACGGGAAAGTCAGGGTCGCGCGCGCTTCTCCGGTGGCGGAGTCGTGCGCGAGCCCCACGCCGGTGATGCCGAGTGGGGTGGACTCGCGTGCGGCGAGCGCCAGACCGCCCCGGCCGGGAGCGCCCCAGACGAAGACCGCCGGAGTCGCCGCGCGGTCGGCCCGGAACTCCCAGGCGTCGCTGACGAGTGCAGCGTGCGCCTCGGCACTGTCGGCGCCGATCTCGAACCGTGGGAAAGCGCGCGTGTTCTCTGCCGGGCGGTTCTCACCGTAGAAGGCTCCGGGGATGAGCCACCACGGGTCGGGCGCATCCGCGACGGCCGCCGAGACCCGCACGTTCGCGTCGACGGTCGCGTCGCCGCGGTTCGTGACGGTCACCCGCACACGCCAGCCGGGCTCGGCTTCCCGCCACTCCGTCTCGACGGCGAACTCGCCGGCGCGCGCCGGCGCCCCATTCGCCAGCACCTCGACCGCCAACTCAGGGGGTGTCATCTCGGTCACGCGGTGGGGAGCGGCCGCTCGACGAGGTCGACCTCGCGCAGGGGTGCGGCGGGGTCGGCGGGCACGACGAACGTGCGCAGTTGCGACGGCCCGAAGTCCTCCTCGATCAGGCGACCGGCGATCCGGATGCGCGAGCGCCCCTTCTCGCCGCGGGTCTCGACCGCGCGCACGACGAGGTCTGCGCCACCGGGTGCGTCGCACGGGTCTTCGCTGCCCTTCACCGCCGTGACCATCACGGTTCCGCCACCGTCGGAGGCGAACGAGTGCTCCGCCGGCAGGGCGCCGTCGTGCGACGACTCCTGCATGGCACGCACCGGAGCGCCGAGCAGCACCGACCGCCGGGTCGGCTCGGCCTCGCGCCAGTCGCCCGCGTGGGGCACCAGCTCGTAGCTGAACCGCTGCGTTCCTTGATCCTGGAAGGAGTAGATGCCTTCGGGATCGAGCAGCCGGGGGTCGTGCCACGAGTAGACGGGGCTGCGCACGGCGGTGATGCCGATGCTCGGCTCGTCGCCGGGAGACACGTCGTACCCGTGCTTGTTCGTGGTGACCACGGTGAGGCCGGCCGGAGTGCCGTCGATCGTTCCGGTGAGGTCGACCCACGACTGGGCGGGCTCCTCCGCGCCGTCGACCGGACGCTCCAGGTGGCCGAACGGGATCTCGTAGGTCGCCTGAGCATCCATGAGCCTGGTCGGGAAGCGCAGCTTCAGCAGGTGCGCTTCCTCCCGCCAGTCGAGTGTGACGTTGACAAGCAGCACCGACGAATCGTGGTCGAGGATGAGCTCCTCGATGAGCGTCGACGCTCCCCACTCCCGTTCCACCCGCACCCGCGAGCGCAGCGGACCGGTCTCCCGCACCACGACGCGGCGCAGCTTCATGGTCGCGCCGGGCCACGCGTAGGAGACGACGCGGTGGCCCCAGGTGTCGGTCGGGTCTTCGCACACCTGCGTGTGCTGCGCACCGTCGACGCCCGCCATGACATCGACGCCCGTCGCCTTGTCGAGGTAGGAGGAGATCCATCCGGTCTCCGGGTCGAGCTCGATGCGCACCTTGGCGTTCTCGATGACCGACTCGGAGACGCTGAGCTCGGAGCCGGAGCCCGATCCCACGCCAGGGCCGGGACCAGGGCGCAGGCGGTACAGCCGGTAGCCGAGCGCCGGCACCTCGGCGCGGAACACGATCGCGCCTCGGCTCACGTCATCCGTCGTCGCCGTGGACTGGGAGACCTGGAAGACCACCGGCTCGCCGTTCTGGTCGACCACGTGCACGCCGATCTTCTGCGAGCCGTACTGCATGTCCACATCCGTCGACACGGGCCACGGATGCGGGTTGAACACGAGCACCGGCTGCGTGCCGACCTCGAACGGCACGGAGACCTGGCGGGCGATCACGTTGTGCGCCTGCGTGATGATGCGCTTCGAGATCGAGACGGCCTCACCCAGCTGGTCGCGCGCGTCGTCGTACGACGGCTCGATGGCGGAGCCCGGCAGGATGTCGTGGAACTGGTTGAACAGGATCTGCTTCCACGCCGTCTCGAGCTGCTCGCGCGGGTACTCGATCCCGGCCTGCGCTGCGACGACGATCGCCCAGCGCTCGGCCGACAGCGCGGCGAACTGCGCGCGCCGCTGCCAGGCCTTGATGCCGGAATGGGCGGAGTAGCAGCCGGCGGCGTGGTGCTGGAGGTCGTCGCGGCGCACCGCGAGCGCATCCAGGTACCCCTCGCCCCGGCCCAGCACCTCGTCGAAGTATTCACGCGGTGAGGACATCTTCATCCTTCCGAAGGATCCCATCCGGTCGTACCGGTGGATCGACTCGATGTTCGCGATGGTGGGGCCACCACCGTGGTTGCCGACGCCGTAGAACACCATGACGTCGCCCAGCCCGCGGTCGAGGGCCGCGAGGGACTTCTCCGTCTGGCCGTCGACCGACCCGGGCGGGCTCCCGTACTCGAACGGGATGCGGTAGGCCAGCACACGGCTCCCGTCGGGCGCCTCCCACCAGAACAGCGACTGCGTCAGG
Organism: Leifsonia sp. NPDC058292; assembly: GCF_042880955.1. Taxonomy (NCBI): domain Bacteria; kingdom Bacillati; phylum Actinomycetota; class Actinomycetes; order Micrococcales; family Microbacteriaceae; genus Leifsonia; species Leifsonia sp. NPDC058292. The sequence goes on along the minus strand of NZ_JBHVYL010000006.1, from coordinate 24,091 downwards.
TCGCTCTCGTGCGGACCGGGGCGAAGGAACATGTACGAGTCCATGCCCTGGCCTCGCAGGATCTGGGGGATCATCGCGTTGTGCCCGAACGGGTCGACGTTCATCCCCACGGTCGCCGGCCTGCCGAACCGGCTCAGCAGGTAGCGCTGGCCGTAGAGCCCCTGACGAACGAAGCTCTCGCCCATCGGCATGTTGTTGTCGGGCTCGACCCACCAGCCGCCGGCATTCACCCAGCGACCTTCGGCGACGCGCTCCTGGATGCGCGCGAACAGTTCTGGGTCGGACTCCTCCACCCAGCTCAGCAACACGATCTGGTCGCAGGTGAACACGAAGTCGGGGTACTCGTCCATGCGGTGGATCGCCGACCAGAACGTCGCGCGCGCCTCCTGGTAGCCCTCCTGCCACGGCCAGAGCCAGACGGGGTCGAGGTGGGCGTTGCCGATCATGTGGATCGTTCGGTCGGGCGTGGCCGCCGGCCGGAGATCGCGGGACAGCCCGGCGGGCTGCTTGCCGGCCGGGGCGTTCGCGATCGGCGCGTCGGCGGAACGGGCGTCGGGCTGCGGCTCCCGGGCGACCTCCGCGGCCGCCTCGAACCCGCGGGCGTCAGGGGCGGGGGTCTGCGGGGTCGCCGTCTGCGCGGCGTCGGCCTGCGGGGCGGCAGCGCCCACGGGGGCTGCGCTCCCGGCGTCGGTGCCGGGGGCGTCGGATGTGTCGGTCACGCGAACTCCTTGTCGCCGTCGGCCCAGGCATCCACCATCTCAGACAGGGCGTGCAGCATGAAAGTGTGGAACTCCTGGATGCGGGGGGTCGTGGTCGAGGGGCTGAGCAGTGCGTAGTCGGCGAACTCCAGAGCCGGTCCGCCGTCGCCGCCGCCGAACAGCACGGTCGTGGCGCCGTTCGCCCGTGCGGCCTCCAGCGCGGAGACGATGTTCGCCGAGCGGCCGCTCGTCGTGAACGCGGCGACCACGTCGCCGGGGCGTGCGACGCCCTGCACCTGACGCGAGAACACGTCGTCGTAGGAGTAGTCGTTGGCGATGCAGGTCATCGTCGTCGGGTCGGTGCTCAGTGTCACGGCGCCGAGCGGGCGGCGGTCGCGCTTGTAGTGGCCGATGATCTCGCCCGTGAAGTGCTGGGCGTCGGCCGCGCTGCCGCCGTTTCCGAACGTGTAAAGGATGTGGCCGTCGGCGAAGGCGCGGCACAGCAGCTGCCCCACCTCGCGGATGGCCGGGATGAGGGCGTCGCCGGCCTCAGCGGTCTCGATGTGGGCGGCGAGCTGGTCGCGCATCCAGTCAGACATTGGTGATCTCCCGGGTGTCGGTCAAAGCCTTGAGGCTGTCGAGATGGTCGAAAGCGACGGCGCCCGCGCCAACGACGCAGACCTCGTCGCCGAGGGCGGCGAGCCGCACTTCGGCGGCGCGGGCGGCCGGGGGCATCGCATCCTGCGCCACGCGGTCACGCACGGGCAGAAGCAGCGCGTCGCCGGAGCGGGTCACGCCGCCGCCGAGCACCACCATGTCGGGCTCGAACACGTTGACCAGGTCGGTGAGGGCGATCGAGAGCACGTCGATCGTCTCCTCCCAAAGTTCCGTCGCAAGCGCGTCACCGGCCGCTGCTGCGGCCACGACGTCTTCGGCCCGCACGACCGGAAGCTCGGCGAGAGCGGAACCGGCCCCGCGCTCGGCGACGGCCTCGGTGGCACGCAGGGCGATGGATGTTCCCGACGCGTAGCCCTCGAGACATCCGCGACGGCCGCAGAGGCACGGGCGACCGCCGGTGCGCACCATCACGTGACCGAACTCGCCGCCGTTGCCGGCCGCACCCTTGTGCAGGCGGCCGTCGATGACGGCACCGCCGCCGATGCCGGTCGAGATCGTCAGGTAGACCAGGGTTCCCGAGCCGCGGCCCGCGCCATAGCGGAACTCGCCCAGTGCACCGGCCGTGGCGTCGTTCTCCAGCGCCGCCGGAACACCGAAGTCGCGTTCGGCCAGCTCGACGATCGGCAGGTCGATCCAGCCGGGGAGGTGGAGCGGGCCGGTGAGGATGCCCGCACGGGAGTCGAGCGGGCCGCCGCAGGAGATGCCGACGGCCTCCACGCTCTCGAAACCGCTCGCCGCGATTGCGCGATGCCCCATGTCGAAGAGTCTGGGAACGATCGCACCCGGACCCTCTTCCCGTCGCGTGGGCTCGACGATGAGCCCGTGTGTGCGGCCGTCCTCAGTAACCACGGCGACCGCCAGCTTGGTGCCGCCGATGTCGAGTGAGAGGACGGCGCGTGGACCGTTAGCCATCATGTCCTTCCGATGGAGCTGGGAGGTGTCCCCCGTGTGGAATCGTTCCCACAAATACTATTGCCCTCTTTCCCGCCCGGTCAACTACGCCGGGCGGAGCGGTCCGCGCCGGATCAGGAGCGGGGGAGCACGTCGACGACGGCGTCGCCGAGCTGGCCGAGGCGGGTGGTCCCGAAGGCGATGTCGGCGGCGAGGCGCTGGCGCTTGCCCGGGCACGGGCCGACGGTGACGGCGAACGGGATGCGCTCCGTCGCCCCGGCCGCAACGGGCACGCGGGCTTCTGGCACCGCATCCCACCCGTCGGGCAAGGTCAGGCGCACCAGAACATCCTTCGCCTCGGTGTACGGGTTCGCGACCACGACGGTGTATTCCACCGTCGCGCCCGGAACGGTGCGCTGGAAGAACGGCTCGATCAGCGCGATGTTGCCGTCGGCCGCCGGCTCCAGGTCTCCATCGGGCAGCAGCCCGCGGTGGATGTCGGCCAGTTCGGCGCCCTGGAGGGTGAGCAGTTCGAGGTAGTCGTCGTCCACCTCCCGTCCGCTCCAGTGGCCGGTGACCATGAGTCCCGGCGCGACCCGGCGATACAGCGCGGCGCTCTGGACGAAGTCGTCGCGACGGAACCGGTTGCGGTACTGGTAGTTCAAGATCTCGCGGCGCACGCCGAGCCGGCCGTCGGCGGTCTGCTGGTCGCCGGTGGCGAGCACACGCACCCCGTCCACCTCGAACTCGAACGCCGCCGCATAGAGCGTGTGGCCGGGGAGGTCGTGGGTGGTGATCGAGTATTCGCGCCAGTCGACCGTCGCACCGAGTTCGAGCACGCGGTCGGCAGGGATGGGCTCGAACCACTGGCAGGGAAGGTCGGTGCGCATCGGGTCGGCCATGATCGGCGCCACATGTTCGGGCAGCCACACCTCGGTGCCTTCCACGTCGCGCAGCAGGTTAAGTCCGGCGATGTGATCGTCGTGGTAGTGCGTTCCGAGCACGACCTCCACCGACGTCACGCCGAAGTCGCGCTTCAGAGCGGGAAGCGAGGCGAGCCAGGGGCGACGGGATGCGCGGTCGGTGCCCGCCGGCCAGCCGGTCGACATGTCGTAGCCGTAGTCGATGAACAGCGCCGCGCCGGAGTCGGAGAGCAGCACGTAACTGCACGAGTTGGCCGTGCGGTTCAGCAGCAGGTGCTCGGTGAGCCGGATGAACGGGCGCTCCAGCCGCTCGCGGAGATCCCACGGATCGATCCGGCGCGAGTCGACGTAGCCCTGCATCCGTTCGGCGAGCAGCCGCAGCGCGGAGACGGCGTCGGGCATCGGCTCGCCGTGGGAGGGCAGCAGCACTGACGGGTTCTCGTCGCTCAGGATGTGGCACGAGAGGGTGGCCATCGCCGGCCCCTCGTTCTCGGTGTACGACCACTGCGTCGCGGCGAGCGACCACACCTTGCCGGGCGCGTAGATGAGGTCGCCGGTGAACGCGAGGAGCGCATCCCCTCGTTCGACGAGATAGGTGACCGACCCCATGGTGTGGCCGGGCGTCGGGATCGTGCGAACCGTCACGGCGCCGAACCGGGCGGCGCGGTATTCGGGCACGACGCCTGCGATCGGCACGGGTTCGAGCAGCGAGAACCTGTCTTGCCGCAGGTTGTAGTCGTTGTAGAGGGCGCGTGCGCTCCACATCTCGTCCACCCGGGCGAACAGATCCTGCTCGACCGGCGGCACCCAGATCGGGATGCCGGCCGCGACCGCCCGGGGAAGGCCCTGCCCCTGGTCGCGGTGGTGGTGGGTCATCAGCACCGCGTCGAGGGTGTCGATCCCGAGCTCGGACAGGTGGTCGAGCACGTCTCCCGACCCGAAGTCGATGGCGATGCCGCGCACCGAACCGTCGGCGCCGGGCGCTGTGACGACATACACGTTGCACGTGTCGGCGAACCGGTGGACCCCGGGGGCGACCTCCGCGAAGACATCGCTCATGCGGTGCCCCGTCCCTCCCTGTAGCGCTCCCAGATGGCGGCGATCTCGTCGAGGTCTTCGTCGGCGATGGTCTCGCCGCTGTTGTCGATCGACTCCACATAGTAGAGCGCGGGAACACCGAGATCGGCCTGCACGCGCGCGTACGACAGCCACTCGGCCCGGTTCGGCATCGGCCACTGGTCGGTGTCGATCGGATGCGACGGCAGCGACGCGACGGCGACGTCATGCCGGAAGCGCACCTGATCGGCGACCGGCACCGGGTTGCCGTGCACGTCGTTCTCGAGCACGTCGTTGAGCCTGATCATGTCGCTCACATCGCCGAACGACGGATGCACCGTGTGGGTGACGATCAGCGCATCCGGCTTCACGGCCTTCGCGGCGTCGTGGATGGTGCGGATGATGGCGTGCAGCGCCGCGATGCCCCAGATGCCGTCGGTGTGCGCGGTCAGCGACGTGCCGGAGGGAGCGCGCTGGGTGAAGTCGACTTTGAAACCGTCGGCGTCGAGCCCGTCAGGCGACAGCATGCCGGTGACCTGCTCGGCGAGCGCGGCCAGGTAGGCGGGGTTCGACGGGTCGACGCTGAGCGGCCGGCCCTGGGCGTCTCTGACGGTGAGGGCGTCGGGCAGCCCGCTCGCATCCCACGCCTTGAACCAGAGCAGCACACGCTGGCCGTCGTCGTGGCGGTCGGCGATCCAGCCGCGTAGGTCGGGCCACTTCTCCGTGTCGACCGTGTTGGTGCCGTACTCGGCCTGCCACCTGTCGTCGATGACGATCGTGCCGGGGGCGACACCGCGCGAGGAGAGCCGGGCCAGCCAGCGATCGTAGAGAGGCTGCCGGGCGAGATCGGGGGCGAAGGATGCGCCGGCCGGCAGCACGAACCCGTCGGGGTTCGCGGTGGGTTCGGGGGCGGCCCCGGGGGCTGCGTCGGGGGCTGCGTCTGCCGTGTCTCCGGCGGCTCGGGCTCGGGCTCGGGCTCGGGTGAGGGCGGCGGCGTGGGCGCACTGGGCACCCCATCCGCAGAAGATCGGGTCGAACCACCAGTCGGCGGGTTCGGCCGGGGCGTGCGCCCAACCGAGGTCGGCCAGGTCGTCGCGGTAGTCGGCGATCGCCGCGAGCGGCGAATCCGCGGGACGCAACACGACCTCGGGCGACACCCAGCCTTCCGCGCCGACACGGGTGTGTCCCTCGTAGGCCAGCCGCAGCAGGAATCCGCCGTCGAGCGCGTCGTAGCGCACGGTCGTGAAGGTGAGCTGCTCCACGGGAGCGACGACCGACACCCCGAGCCAGTCGCCCGCGGGAGCCGTGGTGGCGGACGACCCGTCGACCTCGGCGCGACCGAACGCGAAACACAGCGGAGGCGGCGAGAAGATGCCGTGCAGACGGCCCGGCTCGGCGTCGCCGACCACGCCGATCTGCGCCTGGCTGGTCGACGGGCGCACCACCTGCACCGGCTCGGTGGGAGTCGGGACGAAAACCGACCCGAAACGGATGCCCGAGCGGAACGTTCCCGCTGCACCGGACGGGAGGGTCGCCTGGCCGCCGAAGAGGGTGACGTCGGTGATGGCGGGGGCGGGGGTGGGGGTAGTGGTGGGTGCGATGGCTTCGGCATGGGTGTGCGCATCGGCGGGGGTGGGGGTGGCGGCTTCGGCGGGAGCCCCGGCCAGGGTGGATGCACCGGCGGTGGTGTGCGCACCGGCGGTGGTGCGCGCCGTGACCTCGACGGTGGCTCGCACGTCGGTGGGGGTGCAGCGCAGTACGACCGCCCGCGACTCCCACGCGCTCGAATCGGACCGGGCCGTGATGAGAACGTCGCCGCCCTCGTCTTGGTCGACGGTGATGGCGACCGGGCCGCTCGCTTCGTCGGGCATCCCGAGGCGATCCACACTGGCGATGAGGGAGAGGTCTGTCCACAGCTCGCCGTCGGTGGAGGCGAGAAGCACGCGCGGGCGGGCGAAAGCGACCTCGAGGAGGTAGGAGGGCGTCTCGATGACGGCTGCCGTCTCGCTGCGGCGAAGTGTCACGGGGGCGATGGTGTGCATGCGTTCCTTGGTCGTTCTGCGTGAAATGATGTGCCGCCCCCTAGTGTGGCATCGTTCCCATAATTGTGCGGGATGCTGGGAATCCGTCGAGCGCGGCCACTGCTCCCGGCACCGGTGAGTGTGGCCGCGCGTCGAGTGTGGCCGCGCGGCGAGTGTGGCCGGTGCGGTCGAGTGTGCCCGGCACACCTGCCACGTTCGACCGGAACGGCCACGCTCGGCGCGAAGTGCCACGTTCGCCGCCGAGATCGCTTCGCCGCCAGGGGCGAGGGGCGAGCGCGCGGCCGGCGCTACCAGGGGCGAGGGGCGAGTGCGCGGCCGGTGCCACCGGCGGCGGCGAGTGTGGCCGGTGCGGTCGAGTGTGGCCGGTGCGCCTGCCACGTTCGACCGGAACGGCCACGCTCGGCGCAAAGTGCCACGTTCGGCGCGAAGTGCCACGTTCGCCGCCAGGGGCGAAGGGCGAGCGCGCGGCCGGTGCCACCGGCGGCGGCGAGTGTGGCCGGTGCGGTCGAGTGTGCCCGGCACACCTGCCACGTTCGACCGGAACGGCCACGCTCGGCCCCAGCGCCACGCGGTCAAGCCGGGCCGGGCCAGGCGGCCAGCCGCGACACCGACTCGATGAGGTGCGTGCCAGCGGAGTCGGTGAGCCGGATGCGGAAGCGAGGCTCCGGAGCGAAGATCGCCGTGAGGGTGGCCTGGGCCTCCCCGTTCGTCCAGACGAGGTCGAGCGTGGCGCCGGAGTCCTCGCGGAACTCGAAGTCGCCGCCGAACGCCGGATGGGTCGACCGGATGCGCACGAGCGCGAGCTGCGCCCGCGTGACCTCGGAGTCGAGCGCCGCATCCACTTCCGCCGGCGTGTAGCGGTGACGGTTCACATCCCTGCCCTGCCCGGTCTGCTCGAACTGCTCGACGTCGTCGAGTCCGCCGAGCAGGCCCACGTAGTAGAGCTGCGGTTCACCGGGGAGCCACAGCTGGACGGCCCGCGCAAGCAGATAGGACGTCGGGTCGGCGCCCAGCACGCTGAAGTAGGTGGCGTTGATCTGGTGGGGCAGCGTCATCCAGGCGGGGATCACCGAGGCGATCGCGGAATGGCCGCCCGTCGCCTCGGACGCGCGGTCGAAGACCGCCGCCATCTCGGACTCGCTGAGCAGTCCCGGCCTGTCGCCCGCGGGTCCGGCGTCGATCACGCCGATCCCGTCGTGCGTGTCGAGCACGGTGATCGCGTTCGCCGGGCGGATGCGCAGCCACTCGGTCAGGCGCTCGACCGTCCCGGTGCCGAGACTGTGCAGCAGCAAGGGAGAGAGCGCGAAGTCGTAGACGAGATCGACCAGCGGGGCGATCGCGAGTTGGTGCGAGTAGTGGGCGTGCACCTCCACGAGCACACGCAGGTCTTCCGCCCGGGCGAGCGCGACGATCGTGCGCACGAAGCCGAGCGTCTGCTCCGTCATGAAGCTGTCGCTGCCGGCGGTCTTCACGGCGTAGCCCACCGCATCCAGTCGCACGGTGGTCACACCGCCCGCACGCAGAGTGCGGAGGATGCGCCGCAGATAGTCGATGGCCCGCGGATGTTCGACGTCGAGGTCGACCTGGGTCGGCATGAACGTCGTCCAGACGAGCCTTCGCGAACCGTCGGCCCCGCGGTAGGCGGTGAACGGCAGACCGGGCCTCGGGCGGTAGAACGCCGTGATGTCCGCCTCGGTCGCGCCGGTCGGGAACACGGTGTCGAAGGTGAGGAACATGCCGTCGTTCGCCGACTCGTCGCCGTGGGCCAGCCAGTCGACGAACTCCGCGGACTCGCTGGAGACATGGTTGACGATGAGGTCGGCGGTCACCTCGCGGCCGGCGGCGATCGCGCGCACGTCGTCCCAGTCGCCGAGTCGCGGGTCGACGGCTCCGTGATCGATCGGGTCGAAGCCGGCGTCGGCGCCGTCGAACGGCACGAAGAACGGGAGGATGTGCACTCCGGAGAAGTCGCGCAGCGGGCCGTCGAGCAACGCCTCGAGGCCGCGCAGGTCGCCGGCCAGCCGGTCGCCGTAGGTCAGCAGACTCACGCCGCCAGGTCTCTGTGCTCCGCTCGACGCACTGCCACCCGCGCCGCCCGGCGCGGTCGAAGCACCGCCACCCGGGCCGCCTGGCGCGCTCATGCCGCCCCTCCCGCAACCGACGGAAGCGCGGCCAGGAGCGCGGCGACACCGCCGGCGGGTGACGTCAGGATGGGAACGACCACCTCGGCGCGATCGGCCGCCTGCGCCATGGAGGCCTGCGCCAACACGATCACGTCGGCGGGCGCGGCGGTGCCCGCTCCGGCCACAGCGGCGGCGACGGCCTCCGCGATGAGGCGGTCGTGCTCGTCGGGGTGGCCCGCTTCGCGAGCCGCGACGGCTCCCTCGACGACGGCGGACGCGACGGTGATCCGCCCGGCGGAGACCTCCCCTGCGGCTCCGAGCTCGCGCTCGATCAGCCGGGTGGTCGGCCCGAGCGTCGCCGTGTTCGTCGCGAGCACGGCGATGTGGGCGGTTCCGCGTGCACCCTCGGCGGCGGCGGCCACCTCGATCGCGCGGGCGACCGCATCCCGGGCCATCGCGGCGTCCACGCGCACGACCGGAACGGGAAGCTCGGCCGCGGCCTGTTCGGCCGCTTCCCCGATCGAGGAGCACGTGACGAGGATGGCGTCGGCGCCCCCGTCGACGAGGTGCCGTAGGTGCGCCGCCACCGAGGCGCGCACCTCATCCGTCACCCCTTCGCGGATGGCCGTCTGCAGCAACCGGGCGTCTGCGATGTGAACGCGGTCGGCCGTGGCGGGCGCGGCGTCGGCGGCGCGGGCGGCGAACGCCTCGGCGAGCATCCCGTCGAGGGTCGCGGCGAGCGCCGGAACCGTGTGGAGCAGCCCGACGCGGGTCATGCCTCTGTCCACGGACGGGCTTCGCGGTCGACGACCTCGGTGAGTCGCTGCAGGCGGGGCACCGACAGCGAGCGCAGCGCGGCGGGAACGTCCTGCTCACCGACCACGTCGCTCCAGAGCGCCCGGCCGGCGAGGAACCCGCTGGCGCCGGCACGGCAGGCGGCCTCGACCGCGGGCAGGAAGGCGTCTCGCTCGACGCCCTGCGACAGCACCACCCACGGCCCGGTGATCACCTCGTTCAGGGCGACGCTCGCCTCGTACTGCTCGTCGGGTGTTCCGGTTCCGGCGAGGGGCACTTGCACCTTGTAGAGGCTTTGGCCGCGCGTCGAGAGCTCGGCGGCGGCTTCGCGGATGGCGACGTCCATGTCCCAGCTCCCGTCGGCCAGCTCGGCCTCGGTCGCGCGCACGACGGGCTCGAGCACCGACAGCACACCGCGGGCCTTTGCCTCGGCCACGAACCGCTCGACCAGACGGATGCGCTGCTCGCGCTTGTCGTCGCGCCGCCAGATCACGAGGAGCTTGAGGGCACTCACTCCGGCGAGGTCGGTCTGGGCGAGCACGACCTCATCCAGGTCGGTCTCCTCCACCGGGCCGCCGTCGGCCTGGGTCAGGGCGTCGGCGGCGAGGATGAGCCCGGTCGTCGCGGGAAGTGCGACGTCGTCGCGCACCGCCGCGAACCCATAGTGCCTGTCGATCAGGAACCCTGACGCGATCGGGCCGAGAGCTTCTGCGACGTCGAGCTTGAACCGCACGAGAACGTCGTCGGCGGGGCGCCCGGCGCCGGCCGCGTCGAACATCGCGCGCAGGCTCTCGCGCTGGTCCATCGCGACCATCGCGAGCGCGCCGGTGGGGCGCGCGATCGCGTCGAGAGTGGGGGCGGTGACGGTGTCGTTCATGGTCTTCCTTCTGTTGCCGGCACGCGGGTGGCGGGCCTGTTCGTTGCTTGGGTCTGGGGGAGTCGCCGGTCTAGCGGGCGGCGGGATGCGGGGAGCGGGGATGCGGGGAGGCGGGATGCGGGGAGTCCGGATGCGAAGCGGTCGCCGCGGCAATGAAATCCGCGAGCAGGGGCGACGCCCCGGCGCTTGCGGCCATGGCGCCCTCCGCCGCGTCGCCGTCAGCCTCTTGCCGAGCGGAAAGCACCGGACTCGCGCCGGTCGCATCCCGCAACGCCAGCAGCGCGGCACCGGTCGCCACCGGTTCGGTCGACTCGACGCGCGTCACCGCTCCGGGAATCAGCGCCCGCTTCAGCGTCCACCATGCGTCGTTCGCCGCTCCCGGCCCGCCGAGCACCCGCAGCGTCGAAGCTCGCGCTCCGGATGCGCCGATCACCTCGGCCTGTTCGGCGTCGAGCCAGGCGAGCTGCAGCACCAGACCGCCGAGGATGGCCGTGAGCGCGTCGCCCGGGTCCGCGGGAAGCGCGGCGGTCGCTCCAGAACGATCGACGACGCGGAAGACCGCGCTCGGATCGGGATGAGGCGCCTGACGACCCCGCAGATAGGGCAGCACCAGCGGCTCTCCCTGCCAGTCGGCCGCGGCGCGGGCTGCTTCCGCGAGCGTCCGCTCACGGTCGGCTGTCGGGAGGATGGTGCGGAACGCCCACTCGACCAGGCCGCCCGCGGTGGGATTGCCGGCCAGCAGCGACTCGTGCGCCCCGTCGACCGTGCGAGCGATGCTCATGCCCGCCCGTCGGGCGGCGTCGCGAGAAATGGACGTGTCACTGACGCGGAACAGCGCCTCCGCGGTGCCGACGGAGTTCGCCGCCTCCCCGTGCGCGCGGACGTCCGCGGCCCAGGCGCCGACCGCGTGGTCGTGGCCGACGATGTGCACGGGGATTCCCGCGGTCAGCCCGGTGCGCGCTGCCGCCTCAGCGGTCACCGCTCCCGCCGGTTCCCCCGGCCTCAGCACAGTCGGCAGCCGGTCGACGCTGAAACCGCCGAGCGCCGTCAGTTCCGGGTCGAAGGATGCGGGCAGAGCCTCGGTGAGCGGCAGCGACCGGTAGGCCATCGTGCGGGCCGCGAGCGTGTGGTCGGTGGCGAAACTGCCCGTGAGCGCGAGAGCGATCTCGTCGGCGACGCCCGCCCAGCGAGCGTCGCGCAGTCGCGAGTCGCCGTCCCGCTGCAACTGGAGCCAGCGGGCGACGGGGGTCTTCGCGGGAACGGGCACGCCCGTGGCGTCGTAGAGAGCGGCCGCGCCGACCGACGAGACGAGGTCGTCGACCGCATCCGAGTCGCCGTCGTTCCAGCGCAGCAGATCGCCCAGTGGTTCGCCGGCCCGGTCGAGCAGCGCACCGGTCTCGGCCATCGACGCGATGCCCACCGCGTCGACGCGTTCGTCGCCGCCGCGCGTGACGGCCTCGATCGCGCCGAGCACCGCATCCCTGAGCGCCGCGGCCCCGACGGGGGTCGGAACAGACCGCCGGCGCACCTCGCGAACACCGCGGGAATCGTGCGCGCCGCCGATTGCTGGGTCGGCGACCTCGACGACCACGACTTTGGTGTTCGTGGTGCCGATGTCCACCCCGAGGGCGATGTGGCGGTGCTGGGTCACTCCTCCATTTTGTGCGCTTTCGAACATTTGAGTCAAGATCTGTCCGATTATTGACAATCAACAGGAGCAGCCGCTTGGATGGACGGGTGCGTTACACCGAGGCCCCGGCACGCCGGGACGAGCTGCTCCAAAGGCTTGCGACCGAAGGCTATGTCTCTTCGTCGCGACTGGCCGACGAGTTCGGCGTCTCCGAGATGACCATCCGCCGCGACCTGCGCCAGCTCGCCTTGGAGGGGCTCGCGCGCCGGGTTCCCGGCGGCGCCAGCCTGCCGCACCTGGGCCACGGCCTGCCCTTCGAGGAGCGCGACCGGTCCGGCGGCTCGGAGAAGCACGCGATCGCATCCGCCTGCCTGCCGTTGCTCGACGGCGCCGCGACGATCGCGCTCGACGCGGGAACGACGGTCGCACCCCTGGCTGGGGTGGTGCGTAGCGGCGTCGCGGTGCTGACCCACTCCGCGCCGGTCATCGCAGCCGCGACCGAGCGCGACGACATCGAGCTCATCGCCATCGGCGGCGTCTACCAGCACGAAACGCGGAGCTTCGCTGGGGCCGGAGCGCGCCGCGCCATCGCCGACTACTCGGTCGACATCGCCGTGCTGTCGGCCACCGCGGTCGACGCGAGCGGTGTGCTCTGCGCAAACGCCCTCGACGCCGAGCTCAAGCAGGAACTGGCCCGCGTGTCCGCGGTCACCGTGCTGCTCGTCGACCACTCCAAGCTGGGGGCGCGCGCTCCGATCCGCTTCGGAGACCTCTCGCTCATCGACATCCTGGTGACCGATTCCGGCGCCGACCCCGACGACGTGCGACAGCTGACCGAGGCCGGCGTGCGCGTGATCGTCGCGCCCGACGCCGTGGCTGAGGGCGCCTCTTGACCTCCGGCACGCTTCGGCTCGGCGTCGTCGCCGACGATGTCACGGGCGCCTGCGACCTCGCCGGTCGTGTGGCCGCGGCCGGACTGCCGACCGTCGTCACGATCGGCGTTCCGGCCGATTCGGACGGTCTGTTCCCCGGCGCTCCCGGCGAATCCGGTGTCGCGGTCGTCGCCCTCAAGAGTCGCACGGCACCGGTCGCCGAGGCCGTTCGCGAGTCGACCGCCTCGGCCGAACGATTGCTCGCCGGCGGGGCCACTCTGCTCTACCAGAAGTACTGCTCGACGTTCGACTCGACCGCGCGCGGCAACATAGGACAGGTCGCGGATGCGCTCGCCCGCGTCGCCGGCGACGCCCAGCCCCGCGGCGGCGATGCGATCACCATCGGCACGCCTGCCACACCGGGCTCCGGGCGAACTCAGGAGCGCGGCGACCTTCTCGTGAACGGCATCCCGCTCGCCGAGACACCGATGCGCGACCATCCCCTCACCCCCATGCGCGACTCCGACGTGGTGCGCGTGCTCCAGGCTCAGACGCCCCACAGGGTCGCGGGCCTTGCGCGCTCCGCGTCGTCAGCGGGCGGCGCGGATGCGGTGGCCGAGCGCATCCGCGAGCTCGCCGAGTCGGGTGCCGCCCACATCCTCACCGACGCCTCCGACGAGCGGGACCTCGACACGATCGCCCGCGCCCTGCTGATCGTCGCGCGCGAACGCCCCGTCGTCGCCGCGGGCGCCGCCGGCGTCGCGACGGCACTGGCCCGAACCGCCGGAGCCGCGAACGACAGCGCCGCCGCGCCGTTGGAGCGGGTGCGCGACCGAGGCCGGATCATCGTCTCCGGCAGTGCGTCCTCGGCGACGCGCGCGCAGAACGCGGCGTTCGCCGGCCCGCGCATCGTGGTCGATCCGCATGCCCTGGCGGCGAACGGGGATGCGGAGCTCGACCGCCTGCGCGCCGAGCTGGCGACCTCGCTGCTCGGCACAGCGCCGGTGCTCGTGACGGCGACGACCTCCGGCGACGAGCTGGCCCGTGCACAGCAGGAGCTCGGCACCGACCGTGCCGCGACACTGGTCGAGGATGCCCTCGCGCACCTGGCTGCTCACGCCGTCGCCGCTCTCGGCGTCACGCGGATGATCGTCGCGGGCGGCGAGACCTCGGGCGCCGTCGTCGCGCGTCTCGGCATCGACAGGCTGCGGGTGGGCGAGCAGGTCGCGCCCGGCGTGCCGTGGACCACCGGCACGCCCACCACCGGCACGCCCACCTCCGGCGGCACCATCGCGCTGCTGCTCAAGTCGGGTAACTTCGGCGGCGATGACCTCTTCTCCACGGCGTGGGAGGCGGCACCGTGACCCCCGGGCCTGCCTCTGCGCCGTCGCTGACCGGCGAGGCGAACCTGCGCGAAGCGATCGTGCAGGCCGCCCGGCACCTCTCGGCGCTCGGCCTCTCGCCCGGCAGCTCGGGCAACCTGAGTGTGCGACTGGGCGACAGCATCCTCGCCACCCCCACCGGCGCCTCCTTGCGCAACGTGCAGCCGGCGGACCTGGCGCTGGTCGGCAGTGAGCCGAACGACTCGGCACCTCTCAGCGCGGCGGACGGCCCACGCCCCACCAAGGAGCTTCCGCTCCACAGGGCGATGTATGACGAGCGACCGGATGCGGCGGCCGTTATCCACCTGCACTCCCCCTACTCCACGGCGATCGCCTGCCTGCCGCCCGACCGGGACGGATTCGCCGCCTTGCCGAACCTCACGCCGTACCGCGTCATGAGGCTCGGCCCGGTTCCGATCGCCGCCTATGCAGCCCCGGGCTCGGAAGACCTTGCGGCGTCGGTGCGCAAGCACGCCGCGGCACATGCCGTGCTCCTGCTCGCGAACCACGGACCGGTGGTCGCCGCGCCCACGCTCGACGCGGCGATCGACCTCATCGAAGAGCTGGAGACGGCGGCGCAGCTGACCCTGCTGCTCCGCCAGGCTCCCGCGGTCGCACTGACCGATGAAGCGGTCGCCACCCTCAGACCGCCGGGCCACTGACGCCGACCGCGTGATGCCGGCCGCACGGACGCATCCGTGCACCCCATCCTGCGCATCCCATCCGCTTCGCCATCCGTCCAAGGAGTTCCCGTGCCCAGCGCTCGCGCTGCTTCACCCACCGACCGACGCCACCTCGCGTCGGTGCCCCGCTTCCTGCTCTGGCAGGCCGCCCGGCAACCCGCCACCCTGCTGGCCGGTGTCGCCTTCGGCGTCGTCTGGATGCTCTGCCAGGCCGTCTGGCCGTTCCTGCTCGGGCGCGCCATCGACGACGGCATCGCCGGCGACGGCGAGCGCCTCTGGTTGTGGTGCGGCGCGCTGCTCGTGGTCGCCGCCATCCAAGCCGTCACCGGGATGCTGCGCCACCGTATGGCCGTCTCCAACTGGCTGCGCTCGTCACTGGGCATCGCCAGGCTGATCGGCTACCACTCGGCCGAGACCGGCCCGGCGATCACGGCGACCACCTCGTCGGGCGAGATCGTCGCGACGGTGTCGACGGACTCCATCCGCCTCGGGCAGATGTTCGATGTGACGGCGCGTCTGGGCGGTGGCGTCGTGGCGTTCATCGCGGTCTCGGTCATCATGCTCGTCTCCTCCGTGCCGCTCGGGCTCACGGTCATCATCGGGGTTCCGGCCGTCGCCCTCGTGCTCGCGCTGCTGCTGCGGCCGCTGCGCGTGAAGCAGGCCGCCTGGCGCGAGGAGTCGGGCCGGCTCACGACCCTCGGCGCCGACACGGTGGTGGGCCTGCGCGTGCTGCGCGGCGTCGGCGGTGAGCAGGAGTTCGTCGACCGCTACGCCCGACAGTCCCAGCGGGTGCGCGGCGCGGGCGTCGGTGTCGCCCGCACGCAGTCGTGGCTCGACGGGCTGCAGATCCTCCTGCCCGGAATCTTCCTGGTGTTCATCGTCTGGTTCGGAGCGCACCTCGCCGTCGACGGGGAGATCACGCCCGGCGAGCTCGCCGCGTTCTACGGGTACGCCACGTTTCTGGTGCTGCCCCTGCGCACGGCGGTCGAGGCCGCGCAGACTTTCACCGCCGGCGTCGTCTCGGCCCGGCGCGTGCTCGCGGTGCTGCGCACAGAGCCCGCGGCACGGGACACGAGGGCCACGGCAGCGGCGCCGCCCGCCGGATCGCCCCTCGTCGACGTCGCCTCCGGCCTCACCGTCGAGGCGGGCCGGTTCACCGCGATCGTGGATGCGAACCCCGACGAGGCCGCCGCCATCGCCACCCGGCTCGGCCGGTTCGACGACTCACTGCACCGCGAAGCCCCCGTGCTCTGGGGCGGGGTCGATCACACGACCGTTCCGGTGCGGTCGGTGCGCGAACGGATCGTCGTCAACGACGCCAACCCGCACCTCTTCGGCGGTCGCCTGCTCGACGGGCTCGACATCCTGCCGACCCGCGACGGCGAGTTCAGGGACACCAGCACCGGGCGCATCCGGCGCGTGTCGGCGGCCCTCGAAGCGGCCGCCGTCACCGAAACGGTCGACGCTCTGCCGGAGGGTGTGCACGAGCGCGTCGCCGAACGCGGCCGCACCTTCTCGGGCGGCCAGCGGCAGCGGTTGAGCCTGGCTAGGGCGCTGCTCTCCGACGCCGAGATCCTCATCCTCATCGAGCCGACCAGCGCCGTCGACGCCCACACCGAGTCGCAGATCGCGGCCCGCCTGCGCGAAGCGCGCGATGGAGAGACCACCGTGGTCGTGACCGCGAGCCCTCTTCTGCTCGATCGCATGGACACCGTCGCCGTCGTCTCGCACGGCCGGGTCGTCGGCACGGGACGCCACGAGGAGCTGCTGCGCCAAGACGACGACCTGGGCGACCTGTACCGGGCCATCGTCTCTCGCACGATCAGCAGCGCGGAGCCGGTCGACGGCGAAGACCTCGAGGCCGCCTGGACGGGATCGATCGACGCCCTCTGGACGGCGACGCAACCGGTCAAGGCCGTGCGCCCTGCGGCGATCGGCGCCGCGACGACGAAGAGCGCGAAGCGCGCCAAGCGGGCCGCCGCTAAGGCGGCGAAACCCGAGAAGCCTCCGAAGGGCGAGAAGCCCCCGAAGCCCGGCAAGTCCACGAAGAACCCGAAGAAGGGAGACGACGATGCTGCTGCCGATCGCTAGCACCGCGACGGTGCGGGCCACCGCATCCCGCCTCATCGCCCAGCACAAACGCCAGCTCGCCCTCGTGCTCGGGCTCCAGACGCTCGCGGCCTTCGCCGGGCTCGCCGGGCCGGCCCTGATCGGTGTGATCATCGACGGCGTCACCGGGCACCGCATCGACCTCCCCGGCATCGACACCATCGCGGCGATACTGCTCGGTGCCATCGTCTGCCAGGCGGTGCTCACGCGTTTCGCCCAGCGGCAGTCGATGGTGCTCGGCGAGGGCGTGTTCGCGATGCTGCGAGAAGAGTTCATGGCCACCGTGGCGCGGCTGCCGTTGTCGACCGTCGAAGCCGCGGGCACCGGCGACCTGCTGGCCCGCACGACCAACGACATCCAGAGCGTCGCCCAGACGGTGCGTTTCGGTGTTCCGCGCATCCTGGTGGCCTCGGTCACAGCGGTGCTCACAGCGGTCGCAGCGCTGGTGATCAACCCGCTGGTCGCTCTCGCAATGTTCGTGGGCCTGCCCCTGCTCATCCTCGCCACGCGTTGGTACCTCAAGCGTTCCGGCCCTGGATACCAGCGCCAGCTCGCCTCGTACGCCACCCTCGGCGGAACCATCAGCGAGACGGTCGACGGAGTGCGCACCATCGAGGCGCTCAGTCTCGCGCCCGCGCAGCGCGCGAAGATCGACGGTGCGCTCAAAGAACGCCGCGACTCCGAGTGGTACACGCTCTGGCTGCGTTCGTGGTTCTTCCCGAGCACCGACGTGTCCTTCCTCGTGCCCGTCGTCGTCGTCATCGCGTGGGGCGCCTACCTCGTCTCCACCGGCGCGGCGACGATCGGAGCGGTGACCGCCGTCGCCCTCTACGCCATGCAGCTCGTCGCCCCCATCGACGAACTGATCAGTTGGCTCGACGAGATCCAGGTGGGCACCACCGCTCTGTCGCGCATCATCGGTGTCGCGGATGTGCCCCCCGACCGCGAGGCGACCGGCGAGCAGCCGAGCGACGAGCACGTCGTGGCAGACGAGGTGCGATTCTCCTACCGGGAGGGCACCGAGGTGCTGCACGGCGTCAGCCTCGACCTGGCGGTCGGCGAGCGCATCGCCGTCGTCGGGCCGTCGGGCTCGGGCAAGTCGACGCTGGGCCGCATCCTCGCCGGCATCACCGAACCGAGCGGCGGGCTCGCGACCGTCGGTGGGGTGCGGCTCGTCGACCTTCCGCTCGACGACCTGCGCAGCCATGTCGCCCTGGTCACGCAGGAGCATCATGTGTTCGTCGGCACGATCGCCGAGAACCTCTCCCTGGCTCGCCCGTCCGCGGGACGTGACGAACTCGCCCGGGCCCTGAGGGTCGTGGATGCGCTCGGCTGGGTCGCCGCCATGCCGAAAGGCCTGGACACCGTCGTCGGCTCGGGCGGCGTGGTGCTCACCCCGGCGCAGGCGCAGCAGCTCGCCCTGGCGCGTCTCGTGCTGCTCGACCCGCACACCCTGGTGCTCGACGAGGCGACCTCGCTGCTCGACCCGACCGCCGCCCGCGACCTTGAGCGCGCGATGTCACGCGTGCTCCAAGGCCGAACGGTCGTGGCCATCGCCCACCGCCTGCACACCGCGCACGACGCCGACCGCATCGCCGTGGTGCGCGACGGAGAGATCGAGGAGCTCGGCAGCCACGACGAGCTCGTCGCCGCCGGCGGCGCCTACTCCGAACTCTGGAAATCGTGGCATGGAGACCCCGCATGACCCCGCGCCTCCCCGAGCTCGCGTGGCGCGGAGTGGTCGAGGGCTTCTACGGGCAGCCGTGGACGTTCGACGAGCGCATGACGTTCTTCGAGTTCGCGGGCGAGGTCGGGCTCACCTCCTACGTCTACGCGCCGAAGTTCGACCCCTACCACCGCGATGACTGGCGTTCGCCCTATCCGGCGCACGAGCTGAGCGAGCTGGCCGAACTGAACCGCCGGGCCGCCGCGAACGGCGTCGCGTTCGTGTACGCGATCTCCCCCGCGCTGTCGATGCGCTTCTCCGGCGACGACGACCATCGCGCTCTCGCCGCCAAATGCGCGCAGCTGTGGGATGCGGGCGTCCGCTCGTTCGCGCTGCTCTTCGACGATGTGCCCACCGAGCTTCCGCACGCCGAAGACCGCGAGTCGTTCGGCGACGACGCGCACGGAGCCGGCCGTGCCCACGGGCACGCCGCCGCTCGGTTCCGCGACGAGTTCCTCGCTCCGCGGGGTGTCACCGAACCCCTGCTGGTCTGCCCGACCGACTACGCCGGAACGGCAGCCTCCCCCTATCGGACAGGCCTCGCTGAACGGCTGCCCGCCGACGCCCGCGTGCTCTGGACGGGTTCCGACATCGTGGTCGGCGAGATCACTCGCACCGACATCGACCGCGCCGCCGACAGTTACGGCCGGGAGCTCGTGCTCTGGGACAACTTTCCGGTCAACGACTTCGACCGTTCGCGAGTGTTCCTGGGGCCGCTGACCGGTCGCCCGGGCGACGTGGCGGGCTCGCGGCTCGCCGGAATCGTCGCCAACCCGATGGTCGAGGCCGCGCCGTCGCGGTTCGCACTGTCCGCGGTCGCCGACTGGGCTTCCGATCCGGCCGCTTATGACGCATCCGCCGCGGCCGAACGCTCGTTCGCCCGGGTCGCGAACGGAGTCGAGTCGCTGCGCGCGCTCGTGGCGGTGACCAGCTCGTGGCCGCCCTCCGCCGCGCCCTCCCCCGAGGTCGCCGCCCTCCTCGAGCCTGCTCTGAATGGTGACTCCGACTCGCTGGAGCAGCTGGGCGACTGGATGCGGCGCCTGGCCCAGACGTCGGCCGACGGCGCGCCCGACGACCTGGCGGCGGGCCTCGCCCCGTGGGTGCGAGCCGCCCGGGCCGCGGGCGAGGCCGGCGCGCTCGCCTGCCACGTGCTCGCCGGCGCAGCCGCCGATGCCGACCTCCTCCGCGAGCTCATCGCCGCCCGCACCCGCTTCGAGGCGGAGTACGCGAATGTCGTGCGCGCACCTGTCGCCGAGCTGATCGCGGCAGCGATCGCACGTCTCGGGGGCGACGAGACTGCCCCCTACGAGACAGGAGACGCCGACTCGAGGTTTGTCGCCCCCTTCGCCGTTCACCTCTTGACCGGGGCGAACCCGTCTCCCGGAGACCGAGAGCTCGCCGAGTTCCTGGGTGCGTCCGGTCATCGCGTCACCATCTCCGCCGAGGCGCCCGCCGCCGGTTCACCGCTCCCCGACCTGGTCGTCGTCACGCGCTCGGGCGACGAGGAGACGGCCGTCGCCGCAGGGCGACTCGCCGTGCCGCTGATCGCCTGGGCACACACGGTCGCGCTCGGCCTGGCGACCGAATCCGTGGTCGCGCTCGCGCTCGACTCCATCGAGATCGTGGAACCCTCGCATCCGGCGGCGGCAGCGCTCACCGGCCGGGTCGGCGTCTACGTCGGGCCGAGCAAGCTCACGTGGTCGGAGCCGGGCGCGGATGCGGTGGTCGTCGCGCGCGAGCCGGAGGCACAGCATCCCGTGATCGCCCTCTACGGCACGGGATCGTCGCTCGCCGACGGGTCTGCCGCGCCGGCGCCCCGGGCCGTCGCCTTCCTGGGTCCGGACGGTTTCGCGCCCTGGTTGGTCACCGCCGAAGCTCGGGCACTCGTGCTCGCACTGGTGCGGACGGTCGGTGCATGATCCGTGACGTGCGGGCCCACGACCCGCCTTTCACCTGTCGGCAACTTTCGCCAGCAATCTGACAAAAGTTGCCCAACGCGCGGCACACTGTCGTTACGCTTGATGTGTTCGCGCACTCCGCAATCGATCCCATAGGCAAGGAGGCCTTTTGGCCATGTCCCATCCCCTTTCGATCGCCGCGATCGGTTTCTGGCATGTGCATGCCGGTGACTACGCGACATCAGTGCAAGAACATGCCGACACCACACTCGTCGCCGTCTGGGACGACGACGAGGCTCGTGGCCGGGAAGCCGCCGAGAAGTTCGGCGTGGAATTCGTGTCCGATCTCGACGCGCTGCTCGCCCGTCCCGACCTCGACGGTGTGACGATCACGACCTCGACCGACCAGCACCACGAGGTGATGCTGAAGGCCGTGCGTGCCGGAAAGCACATCTTCACCGAGAAGGTGCTCGCGCCCACCGTCGCCGAGGCAGAAGACATCGTCGCCGCCGCGGCCGACGCCGGAGTGGCCCTCGTCGTCTCGCTCCCGCGGCTCTACGACGGCTACACGCAGGCGATCGAAGCCGTGCTCGACGAGGGAAGCCTCGGCGAGCTCACCTATTCGCGCGTGCGGCTGGCCCACGACGGCTGGGTGGCCGGCTGGCTGCCCGACCGGTTCGGCGACCCGCAGACGGCCATCGGTGGCGCCCTCACCGACCTCGGCTGCCACCCCGCCTACCTCACGCGGTTGTTCCACCGTGCGGAGCCGACGTCGATCAGCGCGAGCTACGGCAGCGTCACCGGCCGCGAGGTCGAAGACAACGCGGCCGTGACGGCGCAGTTCCCGGGCGGCGGGCTCGGCGTCTTCGAAGCCAGCGTGGTCACGACGCCCGGTGCGTTCACGATCGAGCTGCGCGGCACCGAAGCCACCCTGATCTACGGATTCGGCGGCGAGCGCCTGCTCGCCAAGGGCGGCGCCTTCGGTGACGACTGGCAGGAGCTCGCCGTTCCGGAGGCTGTTCCGGGAGCGTTCGCGCAGTGGGTGCAGCACATCCACGACGGCACCACCGCCGACGAGAACATCCGTCACGCGATCGAGCTGACCCGGATGGTCGTCGCGGCCAACGAGTCGGCCGCGAGCGGCGCCGCCGTGGCGCTGTCACCCGTCACCGCATCCATCTGACCCGTCCGACCTGACCGCGGCTTTCGTGCGGTGCTCGGCAGCACCGCGAGCGCCGCACGACCGCATCCGAGACAACACCCCTGGGCCGCTGCGCGCCCGGAATCATCCACGACTTTCAGGAGAATCATCACCATGAGCACCACCGTTCGCATCGGACTCATCGGGGCCGGCGGCATCGCCGGAGCCCACGTCGCCGGCTACCTGCGCAACCCGGAGACCGTCACGTTCGCGGCCGTCGCCGACCCCGTGCGCGAGAACGCGGAGAAGCGGGCCGGAGACACCGGCGCCGCGATCTACGCCGACTACCGCGAGATGCTCGCCGACGCAGACATCGACGCCGTCGACATCTGCCTGCCCCACCACCTGCACAAAGACGCGATCGTCGCGGCGGCCAGGGCCGGCAAGCACATCCTGTGCGAGAAGCCGCTGTGCCTCACTCCCGACGAGGCTCGCGAGGTCAGCGCCGTCGTCGAAGAGACCGGCGTCACGCTGATGTGCGCGCACAACCAGCTCTTCCTCCCCGCCGTCGCGAAGGCGAAAGAGCTCATCGAGTCGGGCACCATCGGCCGCGTCTACGAGGTGCGCACCACCGACAGCTTCTTCAACGATTTCGACCTGGAGAGCATGGGATGGCGCGCCCACGCCGCGACCAGCGGCGGCGGCGAGCTGATCGACACGGGATACCACCCCACCTACCTGCTGCTGCACCTGGCCGGCGGCTCCCCTGTCGAGGTCACCGCGATGCTCGCCACGCACCGCCTCACGTTCATGGAGGGCGAAGACTCGGCCACCGTGCTCGTGCGGTTCGACAACGGTGTGATCGGTACCATCGTCACCAGCTGGGCGTACGAGGCGGCCGACAGCACCGAACGCTTCTCGGCGGTCGGCGAGCTCGGCTCGCTCACGAGTGACGGAACCACCCTGAGCTACCACGTGCGCGGCGAGGAGCCCGTCGTGCTCGAGCTCGAGCCCGTGCACGAGTTCGGCGCGGAGATCGAGCATTTCGCCCGCAGTGTGCTCGACGGCACCCGCCCGCTGCACACCGAGAAGGAGGGTGTCGAGGTGCTCGGCATCATCCTCGGCGCATACGAGTCGGCGCGCACCCGCTCGATCGCCGAGGTCTCCGCCCTGACCCCGGTGGCCTGACGGCTCGCTAGCATCGGGCGAATGGAGACCATCCCTCGCCGGCTCGACGTCGTGGGGCGTGAGGATGCGGAGCTGCGCATCCTCACGCCCGACGACTGGCGCATCGAGCACGACCTCTCGCGCGTCGCCGACGTGCCGACGTGGACCATGTATCCGCCCGACCTCACCAAGGAGCAGTCGCGTGCCCGCGCCGGCTTCAACGTCGACCTGGTCGAGGCCGGCCTGGGCATCCGCTACCTCGTGATCGAGGCCGGCACCATCGTCGGCACCGCCGGCTTCGGGCGCCGGGCCGACGGCGACCACGAACTGTTCTACGCGCTCAAACCCGAGGGCCGAGGCCGGGGGCTGGCGACGGATGCGGTGCGAACCCTGGTCGACTGGCTGCACGCCTCCGGCGCGCGCCGCCTTTGGCTCAGCACCCTGGACGGCAACATCGCGAGCGAGAACGTGGCACGCCGCGCAGGGTTCGTCGCGGTCGGCACAGGCGTGCACGTCGACGGACGCCCGCTCACCCAGTGGCGGCGCGGGCTCTGAGCCGGGTCAGCTCGCGTACCGACCGGCCTGGGCAGCTCGCCCATGATGCTGGGGTAACGTCACCAGCATGAGCAAGAACGAGGGCGGCACGCGCCAGGAGACCCGGACGCGCGAACACAAAGTCGCGCCGGAGCATCGTTGGCCCGCCCTGATCGCCACGCTCGTCGCACTGGGCGCTTATGCATTTCTCCCCAGTGTCATCCCCGTGTTCGAGCGGTATGCCGTCGTGGGCATCTGCGTGCTGATGCTCGCGGCGCTCGTCATCTACAACCCGCACCACCTCACCCGCGAGTCGCGCTGGTCGCGGCGTGCGGAGATCGCGCTGGCCGTGCTCATCCTCGCCGCCAACCAGATCGCTTTCGTCGAGACGATCCTGCGGCTGCTCAACAAGCACGGCAACGGATACGAGCTGCTGCTCGCGTCGCTTCAGGTGTGGCTGACGAACGTCATCGCGTTCGCCCTCGTGTTCTGGGTGCTCGACCGCGGCGGCCCCGTCTCGCGAGCGAGTCTCGCCCGACACGAGCTGCCCCGCGCCGACTTCCGTTTTCCGCAAGACGAAGACCACGACGCGATCGACGAAGTGGCCAGGGGGTCGAGTGCCCGGATGGGCTGGGTGCCGAACTACATCGACTACTTCTACTTCTCGCTCTCCAACTCGATGGCGTTCAGCCCGACGGACACCATGCCGCTCACCCACCGCGCGAAGCTCCTCATGGCCCTCGAGTCGTTCGCGGGATTCGTGCTCCTCGCCCTCGTGATCGCCCGCGCCGTCTCCCTCATCGGCTAGCGCCTCCCCCAAAGCAATCGACTCCGGGAAGAATGCTCTCGAACGGGCTGTTCGAGAG
>NZ_JBHVYL010000005.1:0-134019 GCF_042880955.1 Leifsonia sp. NPDC058292 | reverse complement strand
CGTCGGATCCCGGGGATACGACGCGGAGCCCTTCTCGTCTACCGACCTACTTGACGCCGTACTTCGTGCACGCCGCGGCCACTTCGGCCGTGCAGATGTCCGATGCCTTCGCATCCCCGGCGGTCACGACGGTCTCGACCTTGTCGGGCGTGATCAGGATCGGCGTGGTCGCGATGAACGGCTTTCCGTACAGCTCGTTGTCCGTCGACGGCTTCTTGCCCTTCAGCAGCTCGATCGCGAGCTTGGATGCCGCGTCGGCCTCGAGCTTGTACGGCTTGTAGACCGTTGCGGTCTGCTTGCCGAGGAGCACGTTCTGAAGTCCAGCGGTGGAGGCGTCCTGACCCGAGACGGGAACGGTCAGGCCGTTCTTGTCGAGGATCGTGATGATGCCGGCTGCGTTGGTGTCGTTCGCGGCCCAGACGGCGTCGACCTTGCCGCCGAGCGAGGTGAGAGCCTGCTCGAAGTTGGTCGCCGACTTCTGACCGTCCCAGACACCGGTCGGTTCAGCGGCCGGCTTGATCCCTGCGGCGCTCATCACTTCGACGGCGCCGTCGTGGAACAGCTTGGCGTTGCCATCCGTGGGGTCGCCGCCCATGTAGACGACCTTGGCGGTTGCCGCATCCTTGCCGGCGGCCTTGAGTCCGTCGACGACCGACTGACCTTCGAGCGCGCCGACCTTCTTGTTGTCGAACGAGACGTAGTAGTCGGCGAGCATCGATGGGTCGGACGCGGTGCCCGTGGTGATGGGCCGGTCGTAGGCGATGACCGGGATGCCCTGCTTCTGCGCCTTCTCGGTGACCGCGACGGCCGCACCGTTGTAGTCGACCAGGATCATCACACCGCAGCCCTTGGTGAGCTGCTGGTCGGCGATCGTCGCGTACTTGTTCGGGTCTCCCTGTGCGTTCTGGATGTCGGCCGTGAAGCCGGCCTCGGTGAACGCCTTGTCGAGGGCGGGGCGGTCGCCGTTCTCCCACCGCGGCGACGAGGCCGAGTCCGGAAGGATCACGCAGGCCCGGGTGGCGTTGGCGGCTCCTGACGCTGTGCCGGAACCTCCTCCACCGCCTGTGCCCGAACATGCGCTCAGTAGCAGTGCGGATGCGGCGACGACAAGTGTTACGGGGATCAATGAAGTCTTCTTCACGTCTCTCCCTTTCTCATGCGAGGAGGACACTCTCCTAGGTGGCCACCTTCGACGTTGAGCGATGGCCCCTAAAGTGTCTGCCTATTCGGTGTTTCTGGCAACATATTCCGGTAACGGTTCGGTAAAGACGTCGCGCCGCTCAAACACTGGGATGAGAGCGGTTTCACGACTCGCATCGGTCCCGCCTGGCTTCTCGGGCAGCGGATGCGCCGGGTACTTTCGCGCCTGCGCCGCCCCACTAAAGTTGGACTGTCCCAACAACGAACTTTAGGAGTGGAAAAGGTGGCTGACGGCTTCGAGCTCTTCACCGACCGTTCCGTTGTCGCGATGCGCGTCAACGGCGAGCTGAAAGATCTCGCGACGCAGGTCACGACCACGGACACCGTCGAGCCGGTGACCATCGACTCGGCCGACGGACTGAACATCCTGCGCCACTCCACGGCCCACGTTCTGGCGCAGGCGGTGCAGTCGATCAACCCGGAGGCGAAGCTGGGCATCGGTCCGCCCATCACCGACGGCTTCTACTACGACTTCGACGTGCTCGAAGCGTTCACCCCGGAGGACCTGAAGGCCCTCGACAAGGAGATGTCGCGCATCGTGCGGGCGGGGCAGCGTTTCGTGCGCCGCGTCGTCACAGACGACGAGGCCAGGGCCGAGCTGGCGGACGAGCCGTACAAGCTGGAGCTGATCGGCCTCAAGGGCGGCGCCGAGCACGGCGACACCGCGGCGTTCGACGAGAGTGAGAACGTCGAGGTCGGCGGCGCCGAGCTGACGATTTACGACAACGTCGACCCGAAGTCGGGGGAGACGGTCTGGAAAGACCTGTGCCGCGGCCCGCACCTGCCGAACACCAGGATGATCGGCAACGGTTGGGCGCTCACCCGCGTCGCCGCGGCCTACTGGCGTGGCAACGAGAAGAACAAGCAGCTCCAGCGCGTCTATGGCACGGCGTGGCCGACGAAGGATGAGCTGCGCGCCTACCAGACCCGCATGGAGGAGGCCGCCAAGCGCGATCACCGCAAGCTCGGCAACGAGCTCGACCTGTTCAGCTTCCCCGAAGAGATCGGCTCGGGCCTGGCGGTGTTCCACCCGAAGGGTGGCATCATCCGCAATGAGATCGAGAACTACATGCGCGAGCGCCTCATCGCGAACGGCTACGAGCTGGTGAACACGCCGCACATCACCAAGGCGCACCTGTTCGAGACCAGCCAGCACCTCAACTGGTACAAGGAGGGGATGTTCCCCCCGATGCACCTGGACGAGGAGCACGACGCGGAGGGCAACGTCACCCGGCAGGGGCAGGACTACTACCTCAAGCCGATGAATTGCCCGATGCACAACCTCATCTACCGGGCCCGGGGACGCAGCTACCGCGAGCTGCCGTTGCGGCTCGCGGAGTTCGGCACCGTGTACCGCTACGAGAAGTCGGGCACCCTCTCCGGCCTCACCCGCGTTCGGGGTCTGACCCAGGATGACGCGCACATCTACGTCACCGACGACCAGATCAAAGACGAGGTCGAGCGTCAGCTGCAGTTCGTGCTCGAGACGCTTCGCGGGTACGGCCTCACCGACTTCTACCTCGAGCTCTCCACGAAAGACCCCGACAAGTACGTCGGAAGCGACGAGAGCTGGGAGACCGCGACGGAGACACTCCGTCAGGTCGCCGTCGAGTCCGGCCTCGAGCTCGTCGCCGACCCGGGCGGAGCAGCGTTCTACGGGCCGAAGATCTCGGTGCAGGCTCGGGATGCGATCGGCCGCACCTGGCAGCTGTCCACCGTGCAGCTCGACTTCAACCAGCCCGAGCTGTTCGAGCTCGAGTACACGGCGGCGGACGGCACGCGCAAGCAGCCGGCGATGATCCACCGGGCCCTGCTCGGATCGATCGAGCGGTTCTTCGCCATCCTGCTCGAGCACTACGCGGGAGCGTTCCCGGTGTGGCTGTCTCCCGTGCAGGTCGTCGGCATCCCGGTGGCCGACACGTACGGCCCTTTCCTCGATGACGTGATCGCCCGGCTCAAAGCCCGCGGCGTGCGCGCCGAGGTCGACCACTCCGACGACCGGATGCAGAAGAAGATCCGCACGCACACCAAGGCCAAGGTGCCGTACCAGCTCATCGTGGGCGAAGAGGATGCGGCGGCCGGCACCGTCAGCTTCCGCTTCCGCGACGGCACACAGCGCAACGGCGTGACGATCGATGAGGCGGTCGACAGGATCACCGCCGCCATCGCGGGTCACGAGCAGGTCGACACGGCATGGCTCGACTGAGCACCGACGACGACGGTCACGTCGGCCAGGGAGCCGGGGGAGAGGACGCATCCGAGAAAGTGCGCATCGATGACCCCGGCTATCTGGTCGGCGTTCCCGACGAGTTCCAGCGGCTCTGGACGCCGCACAGGATGGTCTACATCCAGCAGGGGCAGCCGGGCAAAGACGACTGCCCGTTCTGCGTCGCGCCGACGATGAGCGACGAGGATGCCCTGATCGTGACTCGCGGCGAGCATGCGTACGCGCTTCTCAACCTGTTCCCATACAACAGCGGCCACCTGCTCGTCTGCCCGTACCGTCACATCGCGATGTACGACGAGGCGACGCCAGAGGAGGTGGCGGAGATCGGCAGCATCACGCAGACGGCGATGCGCGTCATCCGCGAGGTGTCGAAGAACGACGGGTTCAACCTGGGCATGAACCAGGGTGCAATAGCGGGAGCCGGCATCGCGGCCCACCTGCACCAGCACATCGTGCCCCGCTGGGCGCAAGACGCGAACTTCCTGCCGATCATCGCCAAGACGAAGGCGCTCCCGCAACTGCTCGGAGATGTGCGAAAGGCCATCGCAGACGCCTGGCCGCGCGACGCGGCCTGACCAATCCTGCGGCCGGTCAGCGCACGCGCTGCACGGTGAACTGCTCGCGAGGGTGGGCGTAGAACTCCTGCGACTCGACGAGCTGCAGCTCGCGTTCACCCGCTTCGAGGGTGCGCGTCAACAGGTCGAACACGCTGGACACGGTCTTTCGCAGTGCGACCTCAGCCGAACCCGTGCGCACGTAGTGCGCGGTGAACAGTGCGGCGGTGACGTCGCCCGATCCGTTGGCCTTCATCGGCAACCGCGGGGTCTGCACGATCCACGCACCGTCGTCGTCGACGGCGAGCATCTCGATCGTGCCTTCCGGCCGGTCCGGTCGCTCGACGCTCGTGACGAGCACCGTTCGCGGCCCCATCGAACGGGCCGCGTCGACGGAGGCGAGAGTCGATTCGAGGGTGTCGGGCGTCGTGCCCGTCAGATAGCCGAGCTCGAACTGGTTCGGCGTGATGATGTCGGCCACGGGCACCACCCGGTCCCTCAGCAGGTCGGGGATGGCCGGCGCGACGAAGCATCCGGAGGTCGCGTTCCCCATCACCGGGTCGCAGGCGTACACGGCTGCGGGGTTGGCGGCTTTGACGCGCGCGACCGCGTCGATGATCACGTCTCCGATGCCTTCGCCGCCCTGGTAGCCGGAGAGCACGGCGTCGACCTGGCCCAGCACCCCGCGCTCCTCGATGCCGGTGATCACCTCGCGCACGTCTTCGGGTGCGATGAGCGGGCCACGCCAGGCGCCGTATCCCGTGTGGTTGGAGAAGTTCACGGTGTAGACCGGCAACACCTCGACACCGATGCGCTGGAGCGGGAACACGGCGGCGGAGTTGCCGACGTGACCGTAGGCGACCGCGGACTGGATCGAGAGGATCTTCATCCCTCGATCCTCTCATCCGTCGAGGGCGATGACGTCCGCGTGGCTCCGGCGGCCTGCGCGAGATCGTCGACGAGTCGGGCGGCCTCGTCGTCGCTGAGGTCGTGAACCGTGAGCCGCAGGTGGTGCGAGGGGGCTGGATGCTCAGCGAGCAGGAACTCGTCTCCGGTGCGCGCGAGCCACCCTTTGCGCATCAGCAGCCGGGCGACGACTTTCGCCTCGAGCGGCAGGGCGACCCAGAGGTTGAGCCCGTCGGCGGATTCGGCGGGGAGACCTCGTTCGGTGAGTCGCGCGGCGAAAGCGGCGTTCCGTTCCGCGTAGTGGCGGCCGGCGTCGGCGACCTGCTGCAACACCGTGTCGTCGGTGAGCTGGGCGAGCACGAGACGCTGCAGGATGTGGCTCACCCAGGTGGTTCCCGGGCTCAGCCGGAAGGCGAGGCGATCGGCCGTCTCCGGGTCGGTCGCGGCGAGGGCGAGGCACATGTCGGGG
Organism: Leifsonia sp. NPDC058292; assembly: GCF_042880955.1. Taxonomy (NCBI): domain Bacteria; kingdom Bacillati; phylum Actinomycetota; class Actinomycetes; order Micrococcales; family Microbacteriaceae; genus Leifsonia; species Leifsonia sp. NPDC058292. Next base: position 128,663 of record NZ_JBHVYL010000005.1, on the reverse strand, counting down.
CCGAGGAACTTCGACACCGAGCGCACGAGCGCGAACCGGCGGTGGTCCGGGCCGATCAGGGTCTCGTACGGACGACGGGACAGCATCGAGAAGTGGTCGTCTTCGATGATCAGCACGTACGGGTGATCGGCGAGCACGGAGCGGAGCGCGGCGGCGCGGCGCGGCGAGAGCGTCGCGCCCGTCGGGTTCTGGGCGCGCGGGGTGCAGATGATGGCCCGCACTCCGGCGTCGAGGGCGGCGCGCAGTCCGTCGACCGTCATGCCCTCGGCGTCCACGGGAACGGCGACGGTGCGGTATCCGCCGAGTCTCACCGTGTGGATGCTGGCGAGGAAGCACGGATCTTCGAGCGCGACGGCGTCGTCGCGGTGGAGGGCTTGGGCGAGAAGGCGCTCGACGGCGTCCGCGGCGCCGTTCGTGACGGTGATGCGCACCGAGCGGCCGGGCAGGTCGGGTTCCACCCAGGCCTTGGCACGTTCGTCCAGGGCGGGGTCGATCACGGGCTCGCCGTAGAGCACCGGCCGGCCGGCCGCACCGGCGAGGGCCGCGGTCAGGTCGGGGATGAGCCGCGGGTCGGGGTTGCCCGTTCCGATGTCGCGCAGCACGCTGTCGGCCGCGTAGCCCTCCTGCGCGACGACTTCGAGCCCGGCGATGACAGTGCCCGCACGGCCGCGGGCGATGACGAGTCCCGCCTGAGCGAGCAGGCGGTACGCGGCGACGGCCGTGTTGCGATTGACGCCGAGCTGGGCGGCCAGATCGCGCACCGGGGGCAGCGCATCCCCTCGCCGCAGGGATCCGCGTTCGTGCAGCTCCCGAACGCTCGTTGCGATCTCCGATGCCGTTGTACCCGTGATGCTCAGTTCTGTCATGACGCTCCCGAGGTGCGAGTCTACCGAGCCGGGAGCGGATGCTATCGTTCGGCATAGGCCAAACAACTTTTTGTTCCGCACGAGAGGGCGACGATGACAGACAGCGAACAGGGAACAGCGACAGGGTCGAACCGCGTGAAGCGCGGTCTGGCCGAGATGCTGAAGGGCGGCGTCATCATGGACGTCGTGACGCCCGAGCAGGCGCGCATCGCGGAAGACGCGGGAGCCGTCGCGGTCATGGCGCTCGAGCGCGTTCCGGCCGACATCCGTTCGCAGGGCGGCGTCGCTCGCATGAGCGACCCCGATCTCATCGAGGGGATCATCGCCGAGGTGTCCATCCCGGTGATGGCGAAGGCACGGATCGGCCACTTCGTCGAGGCGCAGGTTCTCCAGGCGCTCGACGTCGACTACATCGACGAGTCCGAAGTGCTGAGCCCGGCCGACTACGTCAACCACATCGACAAGTGGGGCTTCACCGTCCCCTTCGTCTGCGGCGCGACGAACCTGGGCGAGGCGCTCCGCCGCATCAACGAGGGCGCGGCGATGATCCGGTCGAAGGGCGAGGCAGGCACCGGCGACGTCTCCGAGGCGACCAAGCACATCCGCAAGATCAAGTCCGAGATCGCCGCGCTGAGCGCGATGAGCAAGGACGAGCTCTACGTCGCGGCCAAGGAGCTTCAGGCGCCGTACGACCTCGTGGTCGAGATCGCCGAGACCGGCAAGCTGCCGGTGGTGCTTTTCACCGCCGGTGGCGTCGCAACGCCGGCGGACGCCGCGATGATGATGCAGCTGGGGGCGGACGGCGTGTTCGTCGGTTCGGGCATCTTCAAGTCGGGCAACCCTGCGCAGCGCGCTGCGGCGGTCGTCAAGGCCACCACGTTCTACGACGATCCCTCGGTGATCGCGGATGTGTCCCGCGGGCTGGGCGAGGCGATGGTCGGCATCAACGTGTCCGACCTCGCGGCCCCGCACCGGCTCGCCGAGCGTGGCTGGTAAGTGACGGCTGTTCGGCCGCACGTCGGCGTCCTCGCCCTGCAGGGTGACTTCCGCGAACACATCGCGGTTCTCACCTCGCTCGGCGCGGACGCCGTCGCGGTGCGGCGCCCTGAGGAGCTCGCCCGCGTCGACGGGCTCGTGATCCCGGGCGGCGAGTCGAGCGTGATGGACAAGCTGTCCCGAACGTTCGGCCTCGCCGAACCGTTGAAAGACGCGATCGCCGGCGGGCTGCCCGTCTACGGTACGTGCGCCGGGTTGATCATGCTCGCCGACACCGTCCTCGACGGGATCCGGGGGCAGCAGAGCCTCGGGGGCCTCGACGTGGCCGTGCGGCGCAACGCGTTCGGTTCGCAGCTCGACTCGTTCGAAACGGATCTCGACATCCCCGCCCTCGGTGACGAACCGGTGCACGCCGTGTTCATCCGTGCGCCGATCGTCGAGAGCGTGGGGGAGAAGGCGACGGCGCTCGCGTCGGTCGCCGACGGGCGGGTCGTCGCCGTGGAGCAGGGCAACCTCCTCGGCACGTCGTTCCACCCTGAGATCACGGGCGAGCTGCGCTTCCACGAGTACTTCCTCTCGAAGGTGCGTGCGGCGGCGTGAAGCTCGTCGTTCTGCGGGGCAACTCGGGCTCCGGCAAGAGCACGGTCGCCGCGGAACTGCGTCGCCGGCTGGGAGACGGCGTCGCGCTGGTCGAGCAGGACTATCTGGGTCGCACGGTGCTGGGCGAACGGCAGACCGACGCAGGTGAGAACACGGAGCTGATCGCGCTCGTGGTGCGCTACGCACTGCAGAGGTCTCCTGCCGTCGTGCTGGAGGGCATGCTCACCGCATCCCGGTACGCCGACGTGCTGCAGGAACTCTCGGAACTCCCGGGTGTCGAATCGTGGTTCTACTACTTCGACATTCCGTTCGAGGAGACCGTCGCGCGTCACGCGACCAGGGAGAAGGCCGGATCATTCGGCCGCGACGAGCTGGCGCGGTGGTGGACCGACCGCACGACGCTCGCGTTCGCTGAGGAGCACACGATCGACGCGGCGAGTTCCGTCGACGAGACCGCCTCGCGCATCATCCGGGACGCAGGGCTCCGTCCAGGCGCCCTGATCAGTGGGCCGAGGGGCGAGAGCTTGTGACCTTGCGGGGGTGCTAGGTCACCGGAAGGCGCCCCTCGCCCGCTGGGCCGAGTTCGGCGAACGGGCATGTGCACGGGGCAGGCGGATCGCGAACCGTTAGAATCTTTCCGTACCACTCTGCAGCTGCCGGTCGATTCGCGGGTGCGAGTGGTCCAGATCTTCAGTCGTCGTTGAGGGAGCACAGTGTCCGGGCATTCCAAGTGGGCCACCACCAAGCACAAGAAAGCCGTGATCGATCAGCGTCGCGCCAAGTCGTTCGCGAAGCTCATCAAGAACATCGAGGTCGCGGCCAAGATGGGCGGCGCCGACATGTCGGGAAACCCGACGCTCGTCGATGCCGTGCAGAAGGCCAAGAAGACCTCGGTTCCGAACGACAACATCGATCGCGCGATCAAGCGTGGCGCGGGGCTCACCGGTGAGTCCATCGACTACGCGACGATCATGTACGAAGGCTACGGCCCGAACGGCGTCGCGCTGCTGATCGAGTGCCTCACCGACAACAAGAACCGTGCGGCGGCGGATGTGCGCACCGCGATGACCCGCAACGGCGGCACCATGGCCGACCCGGGCAGCGTGGCGTACAACTTCCACCGCAAGGGCGTCATCGTCGTGCCGCACGCCGACGGCATCGACGAAGACGACGTGCTCGGCGCCGTGCTCGACGCGGGAGCCGAAGAGGTCAACGACCGCGGCGAGAGCTTCGAGGTGCTCACCGAGTCCACCGACCTGGTCGGCGCGCGCACCGCTCTGCAAGAAGCGGGTATCGACTACGACTCGGCCGACGTCGAGTTCGTCGCGACCATCAACGTCGAAGGCGACGCCGAGACGGCCCGCAAGGTGTTCCGCCTGATCGACGCGCTCGAAGACTCGGACGACGTGCAGAACGTGTACACGAATCTCGATCTCAGCCCCGAGGTGCAGGCCGAGCTCGAGGCCGAGTAGCGGGGCGCGCAATGACCCTTCGGGTTCTGGGCATCGACCCGGGACTCACCCGCTGCGGAGTCGGCGTCGTCGACGTGCAACCAGACCGTACGGCGAGACTCATCGCCGTGACGGTCATCCGCACGCCACCGTCGATGCCGCTCGAGGAGCGTCTGCTCGCCGTCGGCGACGGCATCGAGCTCCTGCTCGACGAGCACCTCCCCGCGGTGGTCGCCATCGAGCGGGTGTTCGCCCAGCAGAACCTGCACACGGTGATGGGCGTTGCGCAGGTCAGCGGCGTGGCACTGCACGCTGCCGCGAAACGCAAGCTTCCGGTCGCACTGCACACGCCGAGCGAGGTGAAGGCAGCCATCACCGGCTACGGCTCTGCGGACAAGAAGCAGGTGCAGGCCATGGTCGCGCGCATCCTGGGACTCGCCGAGGCGCCGAAGCCCGCCGATGCGGCAGACGCCCTCGCCATCGCGATCTGTCACGCCTGGCGCGGATCACCGGCCGCCGCACCGCGAGCCGGCGGCGGCTCCGATGACGCCTCGCTCACCCCCGCCCAGGTCGCGTGGCGCGCCGCCGAACGCTCCAGCCGGGCGTCGGCCGTGCCCCGTAGGCTGACGAGGTGATCTCCTCCCTCCGTGGCACTGTTCTCTCCGCCGCCGGCACTGCCGCGGTGATCGAGGTCGGCGGTGTCGGATACGCGGTGCAGCTGACGCCCGACCACATCCTCTCTCTGCGCGTCGGCGACGAGGCGTTCGTCTACACCTCCCTGATCGTGCGCGAAGACGCGCTGTCGCTCTTCGGATTCGCGGAGCTGGAGCAGCTCCAGGTGTTCGAACTCCTCACCGGGGTCACGGGGGTCGGCCCGAAGTCGGCCATCGGGGTGCTCTCGGTGCTCACACCCGACCAGATCGCGGATGCGGTCGCAGCCGACGACGACGCGCCGTTCCGCAAGGTGTCGGGCATCGGCCCCAAGACCGCGAAGCTCATCGTGGTCTCGCTCTCCGGCAAGCTGGCCGTCACCCGGCGCGCACCGGTCGCCAAAGCCGGCGCTGGCAAGCCGAGCTCGGTCGGCGACAGCGTGCTCGTCGCGCTCGTCGGCCTCGGCTGGCCAGAGAAGGTGGCCGCCGACGCGGTCGCGGAGGTGGTCTCCGACACCGAGGAGGCTGCCCGTGACAGCGTGCCGACCCTCCTCCGCCTGACGCTCGCGCGCCTCGGTCCGGCCAAGCAGACCGGGAGACCGTGACGATGAGCGATGAAGATCTGACCGCCCCCGAGCTCGAGTCGGAGTCCGAGCTCGCCTTCGAGGGCGCCCTCCGGCCGCGCTCCCTGGCCGAGTTCGTCGGCCAAGCGAAGGTTCGCGGGCAGTTGCAGCTGCTGCTGACCGCGGCGAAGATGCAAGACAGAACGGCCGACCACATCCTGCTGGCCGGTCCTCCGGGGCTCGGCAAGACCACGCTGGCCATGATCGTCGCCCACGAGAGCGGCCGGCCGCTGCGGCTGTCGAGCGGCCCGGCCATCCAGCACGCCGGCGACCTCGCCGCCCTCCTGTCGTCGCTGACGCCGGGGGAGGTGCTCTTCATCGACGAGATCCACCGGATGGCCCGATCGGCCGAAGAGATGCTCTATCTGGCGATGGAAGACTTCCGCATCGACATCATGGTCGGCAAGGGCGCTGGAGCCACCTCCATCCCGCTCGATCTCGCGCCGTTCACCCTGGTCGGAGCGACGACCCGCTCCGGGCTCCTGCCGAACCCGCTGCGCGACCGGTTCGGGTTCACGGCACACCTCGAGTTCTACGACGAGTCAGAGCTCACCCAGGTGCTCACCCGGGCGGCGGTCATGCTCGACTTCGATGTCGACCGGTCGGCACTCGCTGAGATCGCGGGGCGCTGCCGTGGCACCCCGCGTATCGCCAACCGCCTGCTGCGCCGGGTGCGCGACTACGCTCTGGTGCACGGCGAGCGGGCGGACGTCGATGCCGTGCGCGCCGCGCTCGACCTGTACGACGTGGATGCGCTGGGGCTCGACAGGCTCGACCGTGCGGTGCTCCACGCCATCCTCGAACGATTCGACGGCGGGCCGGTCGGGCTCAACACGCTCGCCGTCTCCGTCGGCGAAGAGGCCGAGACGATCGAATCGGTCGTCGAGCCCTTCCTGGTGCGCATCGGACTGCTCTCGCGAACGCCCCGCGGGCGCGTCGCCACCGGCGCGGCGTGGCGGCATTTCGGTATGTCGCACCCGCAGGGGGTAGTCTCACAGCAACCATCACTGATGGATGACTTATAATTCAAGCTGGCCTGTCGGCCATCCCCTCATCATCGATAGAAGCGGCTCTGCGCCGCGCACCGGAAGGTAACCCCACCTCATGGGTGACACAACTCTGACCATCGTCATGGTCGTCGTTCTCGCGGCGCTCATCTTCTTCATGTTCCGCAACAGCCGGAAGCGCCAGAAAGAGCAGTCGGAGACGCGCTCCAAGATGGTTCCCGGTGTCGAGGTGATGACCAACTTCGGCCTCTACGGCACGCTGCTGTCCGTCAACGAAGACGACAACACGGCCGTGATCGAGACCGAGCCGGGCCACACCATCAAGGTGCACCGTCAGGTTCTCGCCCGGGTCGTCGAGCCCAAGGTCGACGAGCCGGCCGAGGTCGAGAGCCCCGCCGTCGCCGAGCTGAATGAAGACCACGCGATTCCCGCCGAGCCCGAGTTCGGCGAGCGGGTCGACGAGACGTCGAAGAAGCCCGGCGCCAAGAGCGACGACTGACCCCATTTTCCGTGTGCCCACGTCGAGTTCGACGTGGGCACACTGTTAGAAAGCTGAGAACGTAGTTGGCAAAGTCGACCCCGGTCAAAAAGGCCTGGCGTTCCCTGAGTTGGCTCGGCGCAATCGTCGTCGTGCTGCTGGGAGCCCTGACCGCAGGCGTCATCTGGAGCAATGCGACGTGGCTGCCCAAGCTCGCGCTCGACCTCCAGGGCGGAACCCAGATCATCCTCGCCCCGCAGGTCGAGAACGGCCAGACCGTTCAGCAGCAGCAGCTCGATCAAGCGGTGTCGATCATCCGTCAGCGCATCGACGCCTCCGGCGTCTCCGAGGCCGAGATCTCGACCGAGGGTTCGAAGAACATCGTCGTCTCGATCCCCGGCACGCCCGACCAGGAGACGCTCGACCGCATCAAGGCGAGCGCCAAGCTCGACTTCCGGCCGGTGCTCATCGCCGGTGGGCCGACGAACGAGGTCGTCGGCGCCGACGGCAAGTCGACCCCGGCGCCGTCGCCCGACCCCGGTCTGCAGTCCACGCCGTCGACGAAGCCGACCAACGGCAGCGACCTCGCCTGGGTCACCCCGGCCCTGCAGGCGCAGTACGACGCGTTCTCGTGCAGCTCGGATGAGGCGAAGAGCACGAACGTCGCCCCCGCCGACAAGCCGCTCATCACCTGTGACGACGCCGGCACGGTCAAATACCTGCTCGGCCCGGTCGAGGTCAAAGGTCAGGACATCAAAGACGCGACCAGCGGCCTGACCCAGAGCTCCAGCGGTGTCAGCACCGGCCAGTGGGGCGTCAACATCATCTTCAACGATGAGGGCACCAAGGCGTTCGCCACCGTCACCACACGTCTGAACGGTCTGAAGGGCGCCCAGAACCAGTTCGCCATCGTTCTCGACGGCAAGGTGATCTCTGCCCCGACGACGAACGCCGTCATCACCGACGGTAAGCCGCAGATCACGGGCAACTTCACGCAGGACACCGCGAAGACTCTCGCGGACCAGCTGAAGTTCGGCGCGCTGCCGTTCTCGTTCCAGGTCCAGAGTCAAGACACGATCTCGGCGACACTCGGTTCGTCGCAGTTGCTCAGTGGTCTGATCGCCGGTTTGATCGGCCTGATCCTCGTCGCGATCTACACCCTCTTCCAGTACCGGCTGCTCGGCTTCGTGACGATCATCTCGCTCATCGTCGCCGCGGCACTGACGTACTTCGCCATCTCGTTGCTCTCGTGGCACTACGGTTACCGACTGTCGTTGGCAGGTGTGGCGGGTCTGATCGTCGCGATCGGATTCACGGCCGATTCGTTCATCGTCTACTTCGAGCGAATACGCGACGAGTTGCGCGACGGGAGAGGCCTCGAATCGGCCGTCGAAGCGGGCTGGAAGCGCGCGCAGCGCACCATCTACGCGTCGAAGGCGACGAACCTGCTCGCCGCCATCGTGCTCTACGTGCTTGCTGCGGCCAACGTTCGCGGCTTCGCGTTCACGCTCGGGCTCACGACCATCATCGACGTGCTCGTGGTGCTGCTCTTCACGCATCCGGTGCTGCAGTTGCTGGCGAAGACCAGGTTCTTCAACAGTGGGAGCCCGTGGTCCGGCCTCGACCCGCAGGCGCTCGGTGCGGTCTACCGTGGCGCAGCGCAGTTCCGCAAGCCGGCAGCCGTCAGCGCCGCCAAGGCCGCGTCAGCCGGCAAGGAGGCGGCCCGCCGCCAGACCATCGCCGAGCGCAAGGCGGCCGAACTGGCCGCGGCCTCGTCGTCCTCGGATAGCAAGACCGGGGGGAAGGACTCCTGATGGCCAGTCGTCTCACGAAGTTCGGTAACGACCTCTACACCGGCGCCCGCTCGTTCGACTTCGTCGGCAAGCGCAAAATCTGGTACGCGATCGCGGCGGTCATGGTCATCGCGTCCATCCTCATCCCCGTCATCAAGGGCGGCTTCAACTTCAGCATCGAGTTCCGCGGTGGTTCGCAGTTCCAGGTGACCAACGTCGAGAACACCGACACGGCCAAGGCGCAGGATGCCCTGAGCAGCGTCGTGCCGAGGGCCGTCGCCCACACCACCGTCGTCAACGGCGACGGGGTGCGCGTTCAGACCGACCAGCTCACCGAAGAGCAGACCCGCCAGGTGGCGGCGGCTCTGGCGAAGGCCTACGACGTGCCGGCCACCGAGGTCGCATCGACGTTCATCGGCCCGTCGTGGGGCGCTGACGTGACGCGGCAGTCCATCCAGGGCATCGTCGTCTTCCTGCTGCTCGCGTTCATCGCCATGGCGCTGTACTTCCGCACCTGGAAGATGTCCGCGTCGGCGATCGTGTCGCTGTTCCACGACCTCATCATCACCGCGGGTGTCTATGCTCTCGTCGGCTTCGAGGTGTCGCCGGCGACGATGATCGGCTTCCTGACGATTCTCGGCTACTCCCTCTACGACACGGTCGTGGTCTTCGACAAGGTGCGCGAGAACACCAAAGAGGAGATGGAGCTCAGCCGTCGAACGTTCGGCGAAGCGGTGAACCTCGCCGTGAACCAGACCCTGGTGCGCTCGATCAACACCGCTGTGGTGGCCGTGCTGCCCGTGGCGTCGATCCTCTTCATCGGAGCGTTCGCCCTGGGCGCAGACACGCTGCGCGACATCTCGCTCGCTCTGCTCATCGGCATCGTGGTCGGAACCTACTCCACGATCTTCCTGGCCGCGCCGATGTACTCGCAGTTCCGCGAGGGAGAAGCAGCCGTCAAGAAGCACGACGCCAAGGTGCTGTCCATCCGGCCGAAGGCCGCCAAGGCCGAGTCCGTCGCGGTCGCGGCGGAATAGGGAGTGTCCGTGCCTGGTTCTTACCTTGACGAAGACGAGGTGAGCGCCGAGCGCGCACGCGAGCTGGTCGAGGCGGGAGAAGCCTGGCTGCTGGATGTGCGTGAGGGCTACGAGTGGGAGGCCGGGCACGCGCCCGGCGCCCACCACATCCCGCTGTACGAGCTCGAGGCGCGGCAGCACGAACTGCCGGAGGCGGAGCAGATCCTGGTGATCTGTCACACCGGCGGCCGATCGCGGATGGCGACCGACGCGCTCAACCGGGCGGACTACCCGACGGCCAACGTGGCCGGGGGCATGGACGCCTGGCAGGCCTCGGGCGCCGAGGTCGTCCGCGACGACGGCACAGCGGGAGCGGTCGTCTGAGCGATGCCGCCGGCCCTGTGTCAGAGCCGGCTCGCGAGACGGCGATAATAGAGGACAGGAGGCGCGCTCATGGTTGATACTTCGACACCGCAGGCATCCCTGCGCCGTCTCGTGCCCCGCATCTTCTCTCGCGCACAGCCGGCGGGCGCCGTCGATACACTCGTGCGCACGGTGCGCCTGCACCACCCGAAGGCCGACCTGTCGCTTATCGAGCGAGCGTACTCGGTCGCGGAGCGCGCCCACTCGGGACAGAAGCGCCGATCGGGCGAGCCGTACATCACGCATCCCGTCGCGGTCGCCCAGATTCTCGCGGACCTCGGCATCGGCTCGAAGACGATCGCCGCGGCCCTGCTGCACGACACCGTCGAAGACACCGACTACAAGCTCGACGAGCTGCGCGACGCGTTCGGCGACGAGATCGCGATGCTCGTCGACGGCGTGACCAAGCTCGACAAGGTCAAGTACGGCGACAGCGCGCAGGCCGAGACGGTGCGCAAGATGATCGTGGCGATGTCGAAAGACATCCGCGTGCTGATCATCAAACTGGCAGACCGGCTGCACAACGCCCGCACCTGGGGCTTCGTGCCGGCGGCCTCGGCGACCCGCAAGGCGACGGAGACGCTGGAGATCTACGCCCCGCTCGCTCATCGTCTCGGAATCCAGACGATCAAGTGGGAGCTCGAAGACCTGTCGTTCGCGGTGCTCTACCCGAAGCTGTATGCCGAGATCGAGAGCCTGGTGCGGCAGCGCACGCCGGAACGCGAGCGGCTCGTGCAGCACGTGATCGACGCGATCAACGACGACCTCAAGGCCGCCCGCATCCGCGGCAAGGTGGTCGGGCGCCCGAAGCAGTACTACTCGATCTACCAGAAGATGGTCGTTCGAGGCCGCGAGTTCGACGAGATCTACGACCTCGTCGGCATCCGCATCCTGGTGAACTCGGTGCGCGACTGCTACGCCGTACTGGGATCGATCCACGCGCGCTGGACGCCGATGCCGGGCCGCTTCAAGGACTACATCGCCACGCCGAAGTTCAACCTCTATCAGTCGCTGCACACGACCGTGATCGGCCCGGAGGGTCGCCCGGTCGAGATCCAGATCCGCACCGAGGAGATGCACCAGCGCGCCGAGTTCGGTGTCGCCGCGCACTGGAAGTACAAGGAGCAGACCACCGGTAAGAGCTCGGGCGGCCCTGCCGCGACCGACACCGATCTGGCGTGGCTCGCACACATCTCCGACTGGCAGGCCGAGACCGCCGATCCCAGTGAGTTCCTCGACTCGCTGCGTTTCGAGATCGGCGCCAAAGAGGTCTACGTCTTCACGCCCAAGGGTCGGGTCATCGGACTCCCGGCCGGCGCCACACCGGTCGACTTCGCCTACGCCGTGCACACCGAGGTCGGTCACCGCACGATGGGGGCCAAGGTCAATGGCAGGCTCGTACCTCTCGAGAGCACGCTGACCACCGGAGACGTCGTCGAGGTGTTCACCTCGAAGAATCCCGACTCCGGGCCCAGCCAAGACTGGCTCAACTTCGTCAAGAGCCCGCGAGCGCGCAACAAGATTCGTCAGTGGTTCACCAAGGAGCGCCGCGACGAGGCGATCGAGCAGGGCAAAGACGCGATCGCGCGAGCCATGCGCAAGCAGAACCTCCCGTTGCAGAAGCTCATGTCGCTGGATGCGCTCAGCGAGATCGCGTCGCTCCTGAAGTACGACGACGTCTCGGCGCTGTACGCGGCGGTCGGCGAGGGCCACGTCTCGACCCAGTCGGTGATCGAGAAGGTCGTCGCGTCGGTGCAGACCGAGGCCGAGGGCGACGACGGCGCCATCGAGCTGCCGGTGAAGGGCCGCCCGCGTCAGCTGCGCAATAGCGACTCGGGCGTGCTCGTGCGCGGTGCGCCGGACATCCTTGTCAAGCTCGCCAAGTGCTGCACCCCGGTTCCGGGCGATCCGATCGTCGGGTTCGTCACCAGGGGAGCCGGTGTGTCGGTGCACCAGGCGGACTGCCACAACGTGCAGTCCCTGCTACAGGAACCCGACCGGATGATCGAGGTCGAGTGGGCGCCGAGCTCGAAGAGTGTCTTCCTCGTGCAGATCCAGGTCGAGGCGCTCGACCGCTCTGGCCTGCTCTCGGATGTCACTCGCGTGCTCTCCGAACATCACGTGAACATCCTCTCGGCCACGGTGACGACCTCGAACGACCGTCTCGCGCTCAGCCGTTTCGTCTTCGAGATGGGTGACACCACTCATCTCGACCGGGTGCTGAACGCCGTGCGCCGGATCGACGCCGTCTACGACGTCTATCGCGTCAGCGCCGGCTGAATCGGCCGCTGACGAGGCCAGGGCGCTCGGTCGCTCCAGGGCGCCCAGTCACTCCAAAGCGCCCAGCCGCTCGAGTGCCCGCCGGTTTCCTGGCGAGTGCGGGTGCCGGCGGAGTGACCGACGGCAGGCGTCGAAGCCGGTGTCGTCGAGCTCGAGCAGAGCGAGGATCTCAGTCGCCCACTGCCGGGTGAAGCGCGGAACGATGCGCAGGAGGTCGACGGCCGTGCGCAGCGGTGTCGTCACGCGAGCGTCGCCGAGCACCTCGACGTCGCCACGACCCAGCACGCACTGACGGAGGTCGATTCCTTGCGCCGCTGTGGCGGAGATCCGGCGGGCGCTGTCACCGCACACCTGCCAAGGCGCGGGCGGGGTGGCGCGAACACCGTGGATCCACGAGGCCGTGAGCCTGTCGGCGACGACCCCGCGCGGCGCCGAGCGGTGGAAGGCCCCGGCACGCAGTTCCGCCGTATCGGGGGTGTCGAGCAGTACGAACGCGTCGCCGACACTGAAAAGCTCGCCGTCCAGCCGGGCGGCGCACAACTCGGCGAGGGAGAGCACGGAGGAGTCGAGAAAGCGGGGGAGCAGGGCTGTCATGCCTCCAGCATCCGCCGGAGCGCATCGTCGCCGGGCGAACGGACCGAATCTGTGGAGAACCCGCCGGTGTGGAAACGCCGCCGGGTTCTCTCAGGTCGGCCCGTGCTCGGGGACCGACCGGCTCAGCGACTAACCGAGCGCGTCGAGCCAGACCTTGCGGGCGTCGAGTGCTTCTTGCGCCTCTTTGACCTTGTTCTTGTCGCCGCTGGCCTTGGCGTCTTCGAGCTCTTGCTCGAGCTTGGCGATCGCCGCGTTGAGCTGCCCGGCAAGACCCTCGGCACGGGCCTTCTTCTCGGGGTTGTTGCGCTCCCAGTGCTGCTCGTCGAGCTTGCGCACGGCCGCCTCGACCTTGCGGAGCCTGTCTTCGATCACGCGCACCTGTTCGCGGGGAACGCGGCCGATCTCATCCCAGCGCTGCTGGATCGAGATCAGCTTGGTGCGAGCCGATTCGCGATCGGTGGCGGCGAGCAAGGGCTCGGCTTCTTCGAGCAGGGCGAGCTTCAGCTCCAGGTTGGCGGTGTACTCCTCGCTCTCGCGGGCGTCGACCTCGGCCTTGGCGCCGTAGATGGCGTCGCCGGCGGCCTTGAACCTCGCCCACAGCGTGTCGTCGTTGCGCTTTCCGGCGCGGCCTGCGAGCTTCCACTGGTCGAGCAGCTGACGGTACTCGGGCACGCCGTCTGCTCCACGCGGGATGAGGGCTTCGGCCTGCTCGATGAGCGCCGTCTTGCGGGCGCGCACGTCGCGGTGCTGGTTGTCGAGGTCGGCGAAGAACGCCTTGCGGTTGTGCTCGATCGTCGAGCGGGCGGCACGGAAGCGCTTCCACAACTCGTTCGCCTCGTTCTTGGGGATGCGCGGTCCGTCGTGCTGGTGCGCCTGCCACTGCGTGAACAGTGCATCGAGCGCGGAGGTCGTCTGCTTCCACTGCGTGCGGGCCGGGTCTTCGGCAGCGAGGGCCTCCGCTTCGACCACGATGGCCGTGCGCTCGGCGATGGCCTTCTCGACCTGCGCCTTGGCTTCCGCGCTCTGCTGCTCGGTCAGTTCTTCGACGGCGCCGCCGAGCTTGTCGAGACGGGCGGCCAGCGACGCGAGGTCGCCGACGGCGTTCGCCTCGGTGACGTTCGTGCGCAGGGATGCGACGGCCTTGGCGATATCGGAGGCGGGGGCGCCGCGGCGGGCACGCTGCTCGAGGAGCCCCACCTGTCCGGCGAGGTCGGTGAATTTGCGCTCGAAGTATGCGAGTGCTTCTTCTGCGCTTCCATCCGGGTACTGGCCGACGGCCCGCTCGGTTTCGCCCTCGCGGACGAAGACGGTGCCCGTCTCATCGACACGACCCCACGGTTGCTGATCAGTTGTTGTCAAGAGCCTCACCTTGCTGACGACGTTCCCGGGCGGTTTCCGCCACCCACAGTTGCGGTAAAGCCTATTGCACCGAAGCTCGGCGTGCAGCCGCCCGTCGAGTGAGCGTTACTGAAGCGTGAAGGAGTCGATCGTGGTCTTGACCGTCGGAGCGCCGTCGGTGCTTCCACCCTCGATGCCCTTGTCCGTGACACCGGAGATCAGCTTGTCGAGACCGCTCGTCACCTTGCCGATGACGGTGTAGCCGCCTGCGGGATCCGCGGGGATCGTCGTGTCTTTGTACACGATGAAGAACTGGCTTCCCTGGCTGCTCGCGTTGCCGCTCTGGCGGGCCATCGCCAGGGTTCCGGCGGGATAGACGTTGTCGGCCGGCGCGTTCTCGATCGGGCCGTACTCGTAACCCGGGCCGCCCTGACCCGTTCCCTTGGGGTCGCCGCACTGCAGCACGAAGAAACCGCCGTTCGTGAGCCGGTGGCAGGTGAGTCCGTCGTAGAACTTCGACTGCGTCAGCGCGATGGTGGAGGAGACCGCCTGGGGCGCCTTGGCGCCGTCCAGCTCGACGCCGAGAGGGATGTCGTTGATCGTGAGCGTTCCGGTCCAGTCACGGTTGCCAGCGAGGGTCTTCGGCGGGAGGGTGTGAGCCTGGGCGGACGCGGAGGGCGAGGCGGATGCGCCGGGCGTCGACGGCTTCGCGAAGTACAGCAGCTGCGTGGTCACGGCGAGAGCGACGACGATGATCACGGCGATGCCGGCGATCCAGTTGTCCCGCACACGGCGCTTCGTCTTGGTCTCGTGCACGGTCTGTCGCGCTTGGTAGGCGCGCAGTCGCTCCCGGGCCTGACGGGCTTCGCGTTCGTTCTGCTGTTTTGGTGCCACGTGATTCCTCCGGAGGGCGCGCCATCGTGCTCGAGCAATGCCTGGCGCGGCGTCTCCGGCCGCGGCCAGGATGAACCCTATTGGACCCGGCTATGCCTCACAAAGTCCCGGCTCCCAGTTTCGGTGTCGGCGGCAGCCAGTAGCCTGGGACATATGGTCGACGTGCAACCCGGGCTCCGCGCTGGAGCGACCCCGCTCGCGGTGCGCATGCGTCCCAAATCCCTCGATGAGGTAGCCGGGCAGAGGCATCTGCTGAGGCCGGGTTCGCCGCTGGTCAGCCTCGCGTCAGACCAGAGCGGGGAGACCGGATCGGTCTCGGTGATCCTGTGGGGCCCACCGGGAACGGGCAAGACCACGCTCGCACAGGCGATCGCGCATTCCTCCGGCCGTCGTTTCGTCGAGCTCTCCGCGGTGAACGCGGGCGTCAAAGACGTGCGGCAGGTGATGGACGAGGCTATGTCAACGCGCGACCTCTACGGCGTCTCGACCGTTCTCTTCCTCGACGAGATCCACCGCTTCACCAAAGCCCAGCAGGATGCGCTGCTGCCTGGCGTCGAGAACGGCTGGGTCATCCTCGTGGCCGCGACAACGGAGAACCCGTCGTTCTCGGTCATCTCGCCTCTGCTGTCCCGTTCCCTGCTCCTGACCTTGGAGACCCTCAGCGACGAAGACCTGGGAGTCGTCGTCGATCGTGCGGTCGTCGACGAGCGCGGGCTGGGCGACCACTACACGCTCGACCCCGAAGGCCGTGCCGCGATCATCCGTCTGGCCTCCGGAGACGCGCGCCGGGCCCTCACCGCCCTCGAGGCGGCGTCGGTGAGCGCGGCGTCGTCGACACCGGCGACCTCCAAGAAGAAGCCGGTCATCACCGCCGACGTCGTCGCTCAGGCCGTCGACAGGGCGCTGCTGCGCTACGACCGCAACGGCGACGAGCACTACGACGTGATCAGCGCTTTCATCAAGTCGGTGAGGGGTTCCGACGTCGATGCGTCGCTGCACTACCTCGCGCGCATGATCGAGGCGGGGGAGGACCCGCGATTCATCGCCCGCCGCGTCATCATCCTGGCGTCGGAAGACATCGGCCTCGCCGACCCGCAGGCGCTGGTCGTCGCTGTGGCGGCCGCCGACGCCGTGCAGATGATCGGGATGCCGGAGGGGCGCATCCCGCTCGCTCAGGCGGTCGTGCACCTCGCCACGGCTCCGAAGTCCAACGCCGCGTACATGGCGCTCGACGCGGCGATCGCGGATGTGCGGGCCGGCCGCATAGGCCGGGTGCCGAAACACCTCCGCGACGCCCACTATGCCGGCGCGAAACGTCTCGGCCACGGTAAGGGATACAAGTACCCGCACGACGACGCGCTCGGGGTGCTGCGCCAGCAGTATCTGCCCGACGAGCTCACCGGCACCACGTACTACGAGCCCACGGAACACGGCAACGAACGCGACGTCTCGGCGAGGCTGGCGAAGCTCCGTCGCATCGTGCGCGGAGAGTGACGCGGTTCTGCTAGAATCGACGGGCCTAGAAACTTGTTTCGCGTGCGGCTGCGTCGAAACGGGTTCTCGAAGGGACAGGCCCTGTAGCCGGGCGTCCTCGGCATCATCCCTCTAATTTTTGCAGGACGATCCTGTGTGCCTGCGTAATCCTTATTAGAGAGACAACCGAAAGGAACTCGTGTCTACCAAGTCACGTACCCGTAGCAAGACCCGCCTGTCGCGGTCGCTGGGCATCGCCCTGACCCCGAAGGCCGCCAAGTACCTCGAGAAGCGTCCGTACGCTCCCGGTGAGCACGGCCGCACCAAGCGCAAGGCCGACTCGGACTACGCCGTTCGTCTGCGCGAGAAGCAGCGTCTGCGCGCGCAGTACGGCATCCGCGAGAAGCAGCTCAAGATCGCGTTCGAAGAGGCCCGTCGCACGAAGGGTCTGACCGGTGAGAACCTGGTCGAGCTGCTCGAGATGCGTCTCGACGCGCTCGTGCTGCGCGCCGGTTTCGCCCGCACGACCGCACAGGCCCGCCAGATGGTCGTGCACCGCCACATCCTCGTCGACGGCCAGCTCGTCGACCGCCCCTCGTTCCGCGTGAAGCCGGGTCAGCTGATCCACGTCAAGCAGCGCTCCGAGGGCACCGAGCCGTTCCAGGTCGCCGCGGCCGGCGGTCACGTCGACGTTCTTCCGAAGACGCCGGCGTACCTCGAGGTCGAGCTCGACAAGCTCCACGCTCGTCTGGTCCGTCGCCCCAAGCGCGCCGAGGTCCCCGTGACGTGTGAAGTCCAGCTCGTCGTCGAGTACTACGCGGCCCGCTAGAACAGAAGCGCTCTGCAAGAACAGGGTCGTGGCTTTCGAGCCGCGGCCCTGTTCTTTCGTTGTGCGCCCATTCGTCGTCGAGGAGACTACGCTTGGGGCGTATGCCGTTGACGGAATGGATGGTGACGACGTGTCGTTCGGGGATATCGCAGGACTGATCGCGGCGGTCGTGTTCGCTGTGCTCGTGGGGTTCATCGCGGTGCCCCTGCTGAAATTCGGCCGCGTGCTCGATCAGACCAGGCTCGCGATCAAAGACGCGAGCGATGGCATCACTCCCATCCTCGACGAGACGGCGACGACCATCCAGGAGACCAACAAGCAGTTGGCGCGTGTAGACGTGATCACCAAGAACGTCGCCGACGTCACGGGCAACGTCTCGGCCCTCGTCGCCCTGTTCGCCGCGACGGTCGGAGGGCCGCTCATCAAGCTCGCCGGTTTCAGCGCCGCTGTGCGTGCCGCCTTCCGGGCGACCGGGGGATCGCGCGGGCGCTCGGGCGGAGCTGGGCGCTCGCGCGGGACCACGCACTAAACTGTCCGAGGCGCGCGTCGCGTTCGTGCGTACCGTCGATCGACGGGGATCATCCATGAGGGAGTTATGGGCATGAAGAGTTTTCTGTGGCTCGTCGTCGGCGTCGGGCTCGGATTCGTCGTCGCGCACAAACTGAACGAGACCCAGCAGGGCAAGCAGTTCTTCAGCACGATCGACAAAAAGGCCCGCGACTTCGGCAGTGCGGTCTCCGACGGCTACCACCAGCGGGAGGCCGAGCTCCGTTCGGCCATCGACGGCGACTGACCGCATCCCTCGACACCTTTTCGACCTCGAACACTCGGAACCCATGCAGACTGCTGAAATCCACCGCCGCTGGCTCGACTTCTTCGCCAAGCGCGGTCACACCGTCGTCCCGTCCGCTTCGCTGATCAGCGACGATCCGTCGCTGCTGTTCACCGTGGCCGGGATGGTTCCGTTCGTGCCGTATCTGACCGGTCTCGTGCCGGCGCCGTTCCCGCGCGCGACGAGCGTGCAGAAATGCATCCGCACCCTGGACATCGAGGAGGTCGGCAAGACCCCTCGGCACGGCACGTTCTTCCAGATGTGCGGCAACTTCTCGTTCGGCGACTACTTCAAGGAGCAGGCGATCACGTTCGCCTGGGAACTGCTGACGACCTCCGAGGCCGACGGCGGGCTGGGTTTCCGTCCCGAAGACCTGTGGGTGACCGTCTACAAAGACGACGACGAGGCGCGCGAGATCTGGCGCCGCGTCGCCGGGTTGCCGGATGAGCGCATCCAGGGCCTGGGCATGGAGACCAACTACTGGTCGACGGGGCAGCCGGGCCCGGCCGGGCCGTGCTCGGAGATCTTCTTCGATCGAGGGCCCGCATACGGCATCGACGGCGGCCCCGCCACCGACGACGACCGTTACGTGGAGATCTGGAACCTCGTCTTCATGCAGTACCTGCGCGGCGAAGGCACGGGCAAGGGCGACTTCGAGATCCTCGGCGACTTGCCCAAGAAGAACATCGACACCGGCATGGGCCTCGAGCGCGTCGCCTTCCTCAAGCAGGGCGTCGAGAACTTCTACGAGATCGATCAGGTGCGCCCGGTTCTCGACCGCGCCGCCGAGCTCTCCGGCAAGACCTATGGCGAGGTGCACGACGACGACGTTCGCCTGCGTGTCATCGCCGACCACGTTCGCAGTGCACTGATGCTGATGTCCGACGGCGTGACGCCGTCGAACGAGGGCCGCGGCTACATCCTGCGCCGTCTGCTGCGTCGCACCGTGCGCGCCATGCGTCTGCTCGGCGTCGAACGCCCGACCTTCCCCGAGCTGTTCACGGTCTCGCGTGACGCCATGAAGGCCGCGTATCCCGAGGTCGACGCCGACTTCGCGCGCATCTCGCAGCTGGCGTACGCCGAGGAGGAGACCTTCTTGCGCACGCTCGTCGCGGGAACCGGCATCCTCGACGTCGCGGTGGCCAACACGCAGCGCGCTGGGCACAAAGAACTGGCGGGCGACACCGCCTTCCTGCTGCACGACACCTACGGGTTCCCGATCGATCTGACGCTGGAGATGGCCGAGGAGGCCGGGCTCAGCGTCGACCGCAAGGCGTTCGACACGCTCATGGCCGACCAGCGCTCGCGGGCAAAGGCGGATGCCAAGGCCAAGAAGACCGCCCTCGCGGACCTCTCGGTGTACAGCGCGTTCCGGTCGCTGGGCGAGACCGTCTTCACCGGATACACGGAGCTCGAGACCGAGTCGAGCATTCTGGGTCTGATCGTCGACGGCGCCTCGGTGACCCGGGCGACGGAAGGCCAGGTGGCCGAGGTCATCCTGGGCGCGACGGCGCTCTACGCGGAGTCCGGCGGTCAGGACGCCGACGCCGGAACGATCGTCGGTCCCGGCTACGAGCTCGAGGTTCTCGACGTTCAGAAGCCGGTGAAGGGTCTCATCAGCCACAAGGTGCTCGTGCGCAGTGGCGAGGTCGGGGTGGGTGCTCCCGCGACGAGCCTCGTCGACGGCGACTACCGCCGCGGAGCGCGCCAGGCGCACTCCGGCACGCACATCATCCACGCGGCGTTGCGCCAGGTGCTCGGTTCGAACGCCCACCAGTCCGGTTCCTACAACAAGGCGGGCTATCTGCGTCTCGACTTCTCCTGGAACCAGGCGCTCTCGGCCGAGACCAAGACCGAGATCGAGGAGATCTCGAACAACGCCATCCGGAACAACCTCGAGGTGACGACCCGAGAGATGCCTCTCGCGGAGGCGAAGTCGCTCGGAGCGATGGCGCTGTTCGGCGAGAAGTACGGCGACACGGTGCGCGTCGTCGACATCGGCGGCCCGTGGTCGCGCGAGCTCTGTGCGGGAACCCACGTGTCGTCGAGCGCCGAGATCGGGATGATCAACCTCGTCAGCGAGTCGTCGGTCGGATCGACGAATCGCCGTGTCGAGTCCCTCGTCGGGCTCGAGGCGTTCAAAGACCTCGCGGTCGAGCGCACGATCGTGTCGCAGCTCTCGGGCAGCCTCAAGACGCCGCGCGAGCAGCTGCCGGAGAAGGTGGCCGACCTTCTCGCAAACCTCAAGGCGGCCGAGAAGCGGATAGCCGCGTTCGAAGCGCGTGCGGTGCTGGACAAGGTGCCCGCGCTCGTGCAGAGTGCGACCCGACGCGGCTCCGTGCTCGTCGTCGCCGAAGATGCCGGAACGCTGAACTCCGCCGACGATCTCCGGCTGCTCGCCACGACCGTGCGCGAACGGATCGGCTCCGATGCCGCGGTTGTGGCTCTCGCGGCACGGGCCGGCGACAAGCCCGTCGTGATCGTCGCGACGAACCCGGCCGCGCGCGATGCAGGGGTCAACGCAGGCGCTCTCGCCAAGACCGCTGCCGGCGTGCTCGGAGGCGGCGGTGGCGGAAAGCCCGATCTCGCTCAGGGTGGCGGAACCGACGTCGAGGCGATTCCCGCCGCGCTCGGCGCGGTCGTCTCGGCGATCGCAGGGTAGGGCGCCGGTGCGCTCGGGAGTGCGTCTCGGCATCGACGTCGGGAAGGTGCGGATCGGCGTGAGCCGGTCAGACTTTCACGGGATGCTCGCCACACCGGTCGAGACCGTCGCGCGCTCCAAAGATGCTTCGGATCGCCGGAGGATCGGCGAGATTGTGACCGAACTCGGAGTTTTCGAGATTATCGTCGGACTGCCTTTGGCGCTCTCGGGAGCGCGGACGGCGTCGACGGCTGATGCGGTCGGCTTCGCCCAAGCCCTCGACTCGGAGATCGACGTTCCGGTGCGGCTCGTGGACGAACGATTGTCGACGGTGTCCGCGCATTCGGCACTCAGAGCGTCGGGAAAGAACTCCAAAAGTGCGCGTCCGGTGGTGGATCAAGTGGCCGCCACGATAATTTTGCAGCACGCCCTCGACGCGGAGCGCGCTACAGGTCATCCGCCGGGCGAACCCCTCGAACCGAACATTGGACCCTAGTTTGTCGCAGAACCCACATCCCCCTGGGACCGGCGAGACCACACCCCCACGGGAGAACGAGCGCGGATTCGACCCGTTCGACTCGCTCTTCGGCGGCGCCGACGAGAGTTCACCCGCGCCCGAGGAGCGCCCGGCCCCACCGGTCTTTCCCGACCTCGGCCGGCCGCCGATGACCCGCCGGGAGGCCCGCGAAGCCCGCGAGGCGCAGGAACGCGCCGCGACTGGCGCTCTGCCGATTCAGGGCGGCGGCGACGCTGCCGTCGCTCCGACACCCGCTCCGACACCGGAGCCGACGCCCGCTCCGGCGCCTGAGCCGACTGCCGCTCCCGTCGCCGCCTCCGAACCCGTCGCGGCAGCGTCATCGGTCGGCAGCGCATCCGACGAACCGACGTTCGCCACTTTCGAGGAGCTGACGGCCAAGCAGGAGTCTCCGCTGGCCTGGCGGCAGCAGAACTATCTCTCGCACGGCGAACCGCCCAAGAAGAAGCGCAGTCTCAAGCCGCTCTGGGCGACGATCATCGTGCTCGCTGTTCTGGGCGGACTCGTGGGCGGCGCATACGCGTTCTTCCAGCCGCAGGTCGCGAAGCTGATCGCCGCCGTCACACCGCAAGACACCGACTACAAGGGCGACGGCACGGGAACGGTGAATTTCACGATCCACTCCGGCGACACCGGATCGGACGTGGCGACGAACCTGCAGAAGGCAGGGGTGACGAAGACCTATGAGGCGTTCTACACGCTGCTGCTCCGTCAGAAGCCTGCGACGGAGTTCCAGCCGGGCGTGTTCAAACTGGCCAAGCAGATGAGCGCGCAGGCGGCGTTGCTCGCGCTGCAGGACCCGGCTTCGAAGGTGCAGAACACCGCGGTCATCCCGGAAGGCACGGCCGAGAAGGACATCCTGCCGATCGTGGCGGAGGCGACGAAGGTTCCCCTGGCCGACCTGCAAGCCGCTGCGGCGACCCCCGCCGACTACGGCGTTCCGGCCGAGGCGAAGACGCTCGAGGGATTCCTCTTCCCGGCGACGTACACGTTCCCGCCGGGGATCAGCGCTCACGACGCGATCAAGACCATGGTCGACCGCAGCTTCCAGGCACTCGACGATGCGGGCGTCGCGCCGGCCGATCGGTGGAAGACCATCGTGCTCGCCTCGCTCGTGCAGCGCGAGGCCGGTCTCGCGCCCGACTACCCGAAGGTGTCGCGGGTGTTCCTCAACCGTCTCGCGCAGGGCTGGGACCTGCAATCGGACGCGACGGTCGCCTACGGCACCGGAAACACGCACACCGTCACGACCACCGACGCCGAGCGCGCAGATGCCGGCAACCCGTACAACACCTACGTGCACCCTGGGCTGCCGGTCGGTCCGATCTCCAATCCCGGAGATCTCGCGATCAAGGCCGCTCTGCACCCGGCCGACGGTTCGTGGATGTTCTTCGTCACCTGGAACCTGGAGACCGGAGAGACCATCTTCTCGACGACCGTCGAAGAACACGATGCCGCAGTCGCCAAGTGGCAACAATGGATGAGAGACAACCCCGGCTATGAGTGACGAACGCGAAACGACCCCGAACGACGAGACGGCCGAAGCGGTGACGATCGAGGAGAACGGCGTCTCGGAGGCGTCGGCCGAGGCCTCGATCGCGGCGCTGGTGGAGGCGGAGCGCCGGGCAGAGGCCGAGGAGGCCGCCGTCGAGGATGCCGAACTCGCCGCCGAGCTGGAGGAGCCGGCCGACCCGGAGCCGGACCACCCGGAGCCGCTGCCCGAGCCCGCAGCGACCACGTCGCCCGCCAAGCCGAAGCAGGCGAAGAAGACGAAGCAGCCGGCTCGCAAGCTGGCCGTGCTCGGATCGCCGATCGGCCACTCGAAGTCGCCCGCGCTTCACCGCGCCGCGTACAAGAAGCTGGGCCTGCCGTGGCAGTACGAGACCGCCGACGTGACCGGCGACCGCCTCGCCGAGTTCATCGATGGGCTGGAGCCCGAGTGGCGGGGCCTGTCGCTGACGATGCCGCTCAAGCAGTCGGTGATCCCGCTGCTGGGCGACATGGACAGGCTCGCCGAGCAGACCGGCGTCGCCAACACCGTCCTGCTCGACGACGGGACGCTCCGCGGGTTCAACACCGACGTCTCCGGCATCGTGTGGGCTCTGGAGGCCGTCGGGCTCGAGAGCGCGACGTTCGTCCACATCCTCGGCGGCGGCGCCACTGCGGCCTCCGCCCTGGTCGCTGCGGCCGAGCTGGGGGCCGAGCGTGTCGACATCTTCGTGCGTTCGCTCGAGCGGAGCGTGTGGCTGGAGCCGCTGGCGCACGAACTCGGGCTGCGGGTGCGCATCCGGCCGCTGAGTCAGGCCGACAGGTCGCTCGACATCCCCGACCTCGTCATCAGCACGCTGCCGGGCGGCGTGTCGACGGATGCGCTTTACACGGATTCGACCCGTCGCCGGTCGGTGCTGCTCGACGTCTCGTACGAGCCGTGGCCGAGCGTGCTCGCGTCGGCGTGGCAGGCAGTCGGAGGACGTGTCGTCTCCGGGCTGGCGATGCTCGCCCATCAGGCGCTGCTGCAGGTGCGCATCTTCGTGTCGGGCGACCCCCTGGAGCCGCTGGACGACGAGGATGCGGTGCTCGCCGCGATGCTCGAAGCCGTCGGCATCGACGAGAGCGGCGCCCCGCTGGCGGATTAGCCCGCCGGCGCTATGCCAGAATCGAATCATGCTTCGTTGGCTCACCGCCGGGGAATCCCACGGCCCCGAACTCATCGCCCTCCTCGAAGGGCTGCCTGCCGGTGTGCCCGTGTCGCTGGAGACGATCCGCGCCGATCTCGCGCGCCGCAAGCTCGGGTACGGCCGGGGTGCTCGCATGAAGTTCGAGCAGGATGCGCTCGACATCTCGGGCGGAGTGCGGCACGGTCTGTCGCTCGGCAGCCCGATCGCCCTGCGGATCGGTAACACCGAGTGGCCGAAGTGGGTCGACGTGATGAGCGCCGAACCCGTCGACGCCGAGAAGCTCGCGGGTGGGCGCGGTGCACCGCTCACCCGCCCTCGCCCCGGTCACGCCGATCTGGTCGGCATGCAGAAGTACGGCTTCGATGAGGCCAGGCCGATTCTCGAGCGTGCGAGCGCTCGGGAGACCGCGGCGCGCGTGGCGCTCGGCGCTGTCGCGCGGTCCTTCCTCGAGCAGCTGGGGATCACCCTTGTGAGTCACACGCTCTCCATCGGACCGGTTCGCGTTCCGGAGGGGTCGCCCCTTCCCGTTCCGGCCGATGTCGCAGCCCTCGACGCCGACCCGTTGCGCTGCTTCGACCCGGAGACCTCGGCGAAGATGGTCGCCGAGGTCGACGCCGCGCACAAGGACGGCGACACGCTGGGCGGGGTCGTCGAGGTGCTCGCCTACGGCGTGCCGCCGGGGCTCGGGTCGCACGTGCACTGGGATCGCCGGCTCGACTCGCAGCTCGCTGCGGCTCTCATGGGCATCCAGGCGATCAAGGGCGTCGAGGTCGGCGACGGTTTTCTCACGACGACGCGACGAGGGTCGGATGCGCACGACGAGCTCGTGCAGACCGCCGGCGAGATCGGCCGCACCAGCGACAAGGCGGGCGGCACCGAGGGCGGGATGAGCACGGGAACCGTGTTGCGGGTGCGGGCAGGCATGAAGCCCATCGCCACCATCCCGCACGCGCTCCGCACTGTGGACATCGCCACGAGCGAAGCCGCTCCCGCGCACCACCAACGTTCCGACGTGTGCGCGGTTCCCGCTGCCGGTGTCGTCGCTGAGGCGATGGTCGCGCTCGTGCTGGCGAACTCGGTGCTCGAGAAGTTCGGCGGCGACTCGATCGAGGAGACGTCGCGCAACCTGCGCGGCTACCTCGACGCCATCCCGGAGAACCTGTCGACGACACGACTGTCGTCGCCGTACGCCTGAATGAACGGCGCCGCCGTTCGGAGTGAGAGCACCACGCACGTGACCATCGTTCTGATCGGGCCGCCCGCCGCCGGGAAGACCCGCGTCGGCAAGCGGCTCGCCAAGCGACTCGGCCTGCCGTTCGTCGACACCGACGCGGTCGTCGTGTCGCAGCACGGGCCCATCCCCGCGATCTTCGCCGAGCTGGGAGAACCTCACTTCCGCCGGCTGGAGCGTGCGGCCGTCGCTGAGGCGCTCACCGGGCCCGGGGTCGTGTCGGTCGGCGGCGGAGCAGTGCTCGACCCGGACACGCAGTCCGACCTCGCCGGCGCCTCGGTGGTGCTGCTCACGGTGCGGCCCGAGGCGATCGCCGCCCGCATCGCGAACTCGAAACGACCGCTCGTCAGCGACCTCGAGTCGTGGAAACGGCTCGTGGCCCAGCGCGCCGACCTGTACTCGTCGCTGGCCGACTACACCGCAGACACGTCATCCCGCCCGATCGAGACGATCGTCGAAGAGATCGCCCACTGGATCGACACCACGCGCGCCTCCGGGCGCGACACCGAGGAAGGACAGCGATGACCGACGCCATCGACCACGACGAGCCCACCACGATCCTGGTGGCGGGAGAAGAGCAGTACCCGGTCGTCATCGGCCGCGGTCTCAGGGCCGACGTCGGTGAACACCTGGGCGCGGGGGTCACGAAGGTGCTGATCGTGCACCCGCCGACGCTCGGAGCCGCGGCCGCCGAACTGCGTGAGTCGCTGGTCGACCGCTACCAGGTTCTGCTCGCCGAGGTTCCGGATGCGGAGGCCGGCAAGCGCGTCGAGGTTGCAGCGTTCTGCTGGCAGGTCATGGGGCAGGCCGACTTCACGCGGTCGGATGCCGTGATCGGCTTCGGCGGCGGCGCCGTCACCGATCTCGCCGGTTTCGTCGCGGCGACCTGGCTGCGCGGAGTGCGTCTTGTCCAGATCCCCACGACGCTTCTCGGAATGGTGGATGCAGCGGTCGGCGGCAAGACGGGCATCAACACGGCGGAGGGCAAGAACCTGGTCGGAGCGTTCTACGCCCCGGCCGCCGTCATCTGCGACCTCGACACCCTCGCATCGCTGCCGCGCAACGAGATCCTCGCCGGCTTCGGCGAGGTCGTGAAGTACGGTTTCATCGCCGACCCGGAGATCCTGGACATCATCGAGCGCGATGTGGACCGCGCCACCGATCCGAACACGGCCGAGTTCCGGAGGCTCGTCGAACTCTCGATCGGCATCAAGGCCAGGGTGGTGGGGGAGGACTTCACCGAGCAGGGTCTGCGCGAGATCTTGAACTACGGTCACACGCTCGGCCACGCGATCGAGCACGCCGAACGCTACCAGTGGCGGCACGGCGCGGCTGTATCGGTCGGCATGATGTTCGCCGCCGAGCTGGCCAGATTGAGCGGTCGTCTCCCAGACGAGGTCGTGGACCGCCACCGGCGCATCCTCGAGTCGTTGACGCTGCCGACGACCTACCCTCTCGGCCGCTGGCAGACGCTGCTGGCCACCATGCAGCGCGACAAGAAGGCCCGCGGAAACCTGCTTCGCTTCATCGTGCTCGACGGCCTCGCGCGGCCGACCGTTCTCGCGGGGCCGGATCAGAGCCTGCTGTTCGCCGCGTACCAGGAGATCGGCGAGTAGCCCTGGGCTGCGGGCGACCGCCGGCCCTGCGCCGCTAGGGTAGCGACATGAGCAGTGAGACTTCGCCCAGCATCCTCGTTCTGAACGGCCCCAATTTGGGGCGGCTGGGAACCCGCGAGCCGGACGTCTACGGAGCGGGGACGCTCGGCGATCTCCGCGAGCTGCTCGAACAGGACGCTGCCGAAACGCCGCCCGGGCGGTCGATCGACCTGCGGCAGACAGAAGACGAGGCGGAGCTGCTCCGCTGGCTGCACGAGGCCGCCGACTCGGGCTCGCCGGTCATCCTCAACGCCGGTGCTTGGACCCACTACTCGTTCGCTCTGCGCGACGCCGTCTCGCTCGTGACGAAGGCCGGTGGCACCGTCATCGAGGTGCATCTCTCGAACCCGCACGCGCGCGAGGAGTTCCGCCACACCAGCGTCATCACGGCGGTCGCGAGCGGCGTCATCGCCGGCTTCGGGTTCGACTCCTACCGGCTCGCCCTGGCGCACATCCTGCGAAAAAGCCCGACCATTCGCTGAATCGGGCGGCGCCAAACTAGAATCTTCTGTGGCCGTCGCCCTCCGTCGCCGGACGGGCCCGACCGTCGTGGGCCGCCCAGCGCGCGCACCCACCCGAAACTTCTCCCAATCGAACGGAACACAGGTATGGCTACAACCGCTGACATCAAGAACGGCATCGTGCTCAACATGGACGGCCAGCTCTGGACCGTCATCGAGTTCCAGCACGTCAAGCCGGGCAAGGGCGGCGCCTTCGTTCGCACCAAGCTGAAGAACGTCACCTCGGGCAAGACCGTCGACCGCACGTTCAACGCGGGCTCGAAGATCGAGACCTCGAACGTCGACCGCCGCGACTACCAGTACCTCTACCAGGATGGCGAGAGCTTCGTGTTCATGGACACGAGCGACTACGACCAGCTCACCGTCTCGGGTGTCGTCGTGGGCGACGCCGCCAACTTCATGCTCGAGAACCAGAACGTGACCATCGCGCTGCACGAGAACGAGCCGCTCTATGTCGAGCTGCCCGCCTCCGTGGTGCTGGAGATCACTTACACCGAGCCTGGCCTTCAGGGCGACCGCTCGACCGGCGGCACCAAGCCGGCGACCGTGGAGACCGGCTACCAGATCCAGGTTCCGCTGTTCCTCGAGACCGGCACCAAGGTCAAGGTCGACACGCGCACGGGGGACTACCTCGGCCGCGTGAACGACTGAGCCCGGCAACCGGACACCGCTGACCCATGAGTGCTCGCACCAAGGCCCGCAAGCGCGCTCTCGACGTGCTCTACGGGGCCGACATCCGTCAGATCTCGCTGAGCCAGGCGTTGGCCACCGAGGCCGAGCGCGCTGCGAACGAACCGCAGCGCGAGTCCTCCTGGCTGTACGCGAGGGAGATCGTCGACGGCGTCGTCGACAACCTCGAAGAGATCGACGAGCAGATCGAGACGTACTCGCAGGGCTGGACGCTCGCCCGGATGCCGATCGTCGACAGGGCCATCCTGCGGATCGGCGTGTGGGAGGTCGTCTTCAACGACGAAGTACCCGACGGGGTCGCGATCTCCGAGGCCGTCGAGGCGGCCACCGTGCTGTCGACCGACGACTCCGCGGGATTCATCAACGGGCTCCTCGCCAAGATCTCCCAGAGCAACACCAAACAGAACAAGCAGCACAGCACCGGCACGGAGCGCTGACCCACACGGAGCACTGACCCACACGGAGCACCGACCCATCGGGTCAGATTCCCCTCACCGGCGCAGAGTCACGAAACGAGCAGCATGATACGCACGACCTCCGCCCGTCCCGCCGGCCGACGGGGGATGCGCGCCATCGGCGCCGCGCTCGTCGCGATCGCGCTGCTCGCCGGAACGGCCGCGTGCTCGCTCGGCGGGTCGTCCAGCGTGCCGTCCGCGACCGCGAAGCCGCCGACCGGCACGGCGGGCGCCGTGAACTTCGACAAGGGATACATCCAGGCGGGCACAGGCAGCAAGAAGGTCGACATCTGGTTCGACCCGATGTGCCCGGTGTGCGGCGTGTTCGAGCAGACGAACGGCGACAAGATCACGCAGGCGGTCGCCGACGGCTCGATCACGCTCCGGCTCCACCCGCTCACATTCCTCGACCGGGCCTCGAACGGCACCGGCTATTCGACGCGCGCCGTCGCCGCGCTCACCTGTGTCGCGGTCGACGACCCGGACGGTGTCGTCGGCTACTACCAGGGGCTCTTCGAGAACCAGCCGGAGGAGAACTCCGACGGACTGACGAACAAAGAACTCGCCAAGCGCGCGACCGACCAGGGACTGGCCGACATCTCCGACTGCCTGGCCGACAGCGGGACGTACCAGGCCTGGGCGCAGTCGAACACCGCGGCATCGCAGGCCGGTCCGGTCGAGGCGCCGGGATTCAAGTCCGTGACGATCAAGGGAACCCCGACGGTGCTGGTGAACGGCGAGCAGTTCGCGGGCAGCGTGGACGACGCGAAGGCGTTCAGCGAATTCTTCGCCAAGAACTGACCTCACGCACTGCTAAGCTCGTTCGCGGTAGACAACCTTTAAGAGCCGTCCTGTGAGGCGGGGAAGGGGGTCGGCATGACGGCGCGCACAGTGTTGCACCAAGCTGACATCTCCCGGGCGTTGACTCGGATCTCCCACGAGATCCTGGAGTCCAACCGGGGTACGAACGATCTCGTCATTCTCGGGATCCCCACGCGCGGCGTCGTTCTGGCGCGGCGCATCGCGGAGAACATCCAGCGCATCGAACCGGGCACCGGCGACCTCGTCGGCGCGCTCGACGTGACGATGTACCGGGACGACCTCTCCCGCACCCGCACGCGAACGCCGTCGCCGACCTCGGTGCCGGGCTCGATCGACGGCAAGACCGTGGTGCTCGTCGACGACGTGCTCTATTCGGGCCGCACCATCCGAGCAGCGCTCGACGCCCTCAACGACTTCGGGCGGCCCCGGGCCGTCCGTCTCGCGGTGCTCGTCGACCGCGGACACCGCGAGCTGCCGATCCGCGCGGACTTCGTGGGCAAGAACCTGCCGAGTGCCGCGTCGGAGCGCATCAACGTGCGGCTGACGGAGATCGACGGAGACGAGTCGGTGACGATCGAGGATTCCGCGACGACCGCATCCGACGACGGGGAGGGCGCGGCATGAGGCACCTGCTGTCGACCAAGACGCTTCACCGCGATGAGGCCATCCGCCTGCTCGATGTGGCCGAGGACATGGCCGACGTGCAGGAGCGCGAGGTCAAGAAGCTCCCCACCCTGCGCGGCAAGACGGTGGTGAACCTGTTCTTCGAGGACTCGACGCGCACCCGCATCTCGTTCGAGGCCGCCGCCAAACGGCTCTCGGCCGACGTGATCAACTTCAGTGCGAAAGGCTCGAGCGTCTCCAAGGGGGAGAGCCTGAAGGACACGGCCCAGACCCTCGCGGCGATGGGAGCAGACGCGGTCGTCGTTCGGCACCATGCCTCCGGCGCTCCGCACACGCTCGCGGCGAGCGGCTGGATCGACGCCGGCATCATCAACGCCGGCGACGGAACCCACGAGCATCCGACCCAGGCCCTTCTCGACGCGTTCACGATG
Source organism: Leifsonia sp. NPDC058292 (assembly GCF_042880955.1). Taxonomy (NCBI): domain Bacteria; kingdom Bacillati; phylum Actinomycetota; class Actinomycetes; order Micrococcales; family Microbacteriaceae; genus Leifsonia; species Leifsonia sp. NPDC058292. The sequence continues at coordinate 98,237 of NZ_JBHVYL010000005.1, read as the reverse complement.
CGGCGTCGCCTGCACGGTGCGGCGTCGCGCGGCCGGGATCTCGACGGAGTCACCGTCACCATCGTCGGTGACATCCTGCACTCACGGGTCGCTCGGTCCAACGTGTGGCTGCTGGAGACCCTGGGAGCGAACGTCGCCCTGGTCGCGCCGCCGACCCTCCTTCCCGTGGATGTGAGCGGCTGGCCGGCGACGATCGGCTACGACCTCGACGCCGCGATCGACGCCGGCCCGGATGTCGTGATGATGCTGCGGATCCAGGCCGAACGGATGAACGCCGCTTTCTTCCCGAACACCAGGGAGTATTCGCGTCGGTGGGGGCTCGACGACGACCGTCTCGCGCGCCTCGGCACAGGTAGCATTGTCATGCACCCCGGGCCGATGAACCGGGGTCTGGAGATCTCGGCGGCGGCGGCGGACTCACCCCGCTCGACCGTCAGAGAACAGGTTGCGAACGGGGTGTCTGTGCGGATGGCCGCCCTGTACCTCCTGCTGTCCGGTGCAGATCGGGAGGACGGTTGAGAATGGTGAACGAAACGTATCTGATCAAGGGAGCGACCCTCGTCGACGGTGGCGCGGCCGATCTGCTCGTGCGCGCGGGCCGGATCGTCGAGCTCGGCTCGGGGCTCTCTGCCGCAGGAGCGACCGTGGTCGACGCCGACGGGCTGCTCGCGCTCCCGGGCCTCGTCGACCTGCACACCCACCTCCGCGAGCCGGGCTTCGAGCAGAGCGAGACCGTGCTGACCGGCACCAGAGCCGCAGCGGCCGGAGGGTTCACCTCGGTGTTCGCCATGGCGAACACCTCCCCGGTGGCCGATACCGCCGGAGTCGTGGAGCAGGTGCTGTCGCTCGGCGACGCGGCCGGGTATGCGACCGTCCGTCCGATCGGTGCGGTGACCGTCGGGCTGGAGGGCGAGCGCCTGGCGGAGCTGGGCGCCATGGCCGACTCCCGCGCCGCGGTGCGCGTGTTCTCCGACGACGGCAAGTGCGTCTCGGATCCGCTCCTGATGCGCCGCGCCCTCGAATACGTCAAGGCGTTCGACGGCGTGATCGCCCAGCACGCGCAGGAGCCGCGCCTCACCGAGGGCGCCCAGATGAACGAGGGAGCCCTCTCGGGCGAACTCGGTCTCGCCGGGTGGCCCGCTGTGGCAGAGGAGTCGATCATCGCGCGCGATGTTCTGCTCGCCGAGCACGTCGGCTCGCGACTGCACGTGTGCCACGTCTCGACCGCCGGCTCGGTGGATGTGATCCGCTGGGCGAAGGCGCGCGGCATCGACGTGACCGCCGAGGCCACTCCGCATCACCTGCTCCTCACCGAGGAGCTGGTGCGCGGCTACGACGCCCGCTACAAGGTCAACCCGCCGCTGCGTCGCGACGAGGACGTCCTCGCCCTGCGTGCGGGCCTGGCCGACGGCACGATCGACGTCGTCGCGACAGACCACGCCCCGCATCCCGTCGAGTCGAAGGACTGCGAGTGGGATGCGGCGGCCTTCGGGATGGTCGGGCTCGAGTCCGCCCTCTCCGTCGTGCACGCCTCGGTGGTGCAGAACGGGCTCCTCGGCTGGAGCGACGTGTCGCGGGTGCTCTCGCACACCCCGGCGCGCATCGGGCGGCTCCGGGGCCACGGACACGCGCTCGAAGCCGGTGCCGCTGCCGAGTTCACCCTCTACGACCCGCAAGCGTCGCGCGAGTTCTCGACCGGCGACCTCGCCGGCAAGGGGATCAACTCGCCGTACCTGTCGATGACGCTGCCCGGCCGCGTCGTCGCGACATTCCATCACGGCTACCCGACGGTGTTCGCCGGCGAGGTCGTGGAGGCCGGCGAAGTGGCGGAGAGGGCACGCGCCTTCGCCGTCGACAGTGAGGAGTTCGCTCGTGGATAAGGTTCTTCCGACCATCGTCGTGGTGGTGGTTCTGGTGCTCGCGCTCGGCGCGATGTATTGGGGCTGGCGACGACGCGGGCGCCGCGACGCGAGCGCGGGCGGCGGATATCCGGTGCCGGCCGGGCAGGCCGCGCCGCTGGCCGAGGCGGAGACGTTCTACGTCGCGAGCACGAAGGCGGGCAACCACCTGGAGCGACTCGCCCTTCCCGGACTCAAGTTCCGCGGACGCGCGCGGCTGACAATCTCGCGCGACGGCGTGACCATCGCCATCCACGGCGAAGAGCCGGTCTTCGTGGCCGGAAACGCCATCAGCGCGATCGGCGCGGCCACCACGGCCATCGACCGTGCGGTCGAGAAGGACGGGCTGCTCCGCCTGTCCTGGACCACCACCGGCGGCGTCGCCGCCGACAGTTTTCTCCGGGTCGTCGACCCGGCCGACCGTGCACCGGTGATCGGTGCGATCGAATCTCTTCTCCCCGCCCATTCCCAGGCGGGGTACACGACGGAAAGTGAGGTGTGACGTGGCAGGTGCAGAACCAGCGGTCCTCGTCCTCGAAGACGGAACCCGCCATGTCGGGCGGGCATACGGTGCGGTCGGCCGCACGTTCGGTGAGGCGGTGTTCGCCACCGGCATGACCGGATACCAGGAGACACTGACCGACCCGTCGTACGCGGGCCAGATCGTGCTCATGACGGCGCCGCACATCGGCAACACCGGCACCAACGACGAAGACATGGAGTCGCGCCAGATCTGGGTGGCCGGCTTCGTGGTGCGCGAGCCGTCGCGCATCGTGTCCAACTTCCGGGCGCAGCGCAGCCTCGACGACGACCTGGTCGCCCAGGGAGTTGTCGGCATCAGCGGCATCGACACGCGCGCGGTGACCCGCCACATCCGCTCGGCCGGGGCGATGCGCGCCGGGGTGTTCTCGGGTGCGGACTTCGCGCTCAGCGACGGCGAGCAGCTCGACCTGGTGCAGAACGCCGCCGGCATGACGGGCCGCAACCTGTCGGCCGAGGTCTCGACGCCCGAGCCGTTCACCGTTCCCGCGGTGGGGGAGAAGGTCGGGTCGGTCGCCGTGCTCGACCTCGGTGTGAAGACCTCGACGCTCAACAACCTCGCCGGGCGCGGGCTCGACGTGCACGTGCTTCCGCAGATGGTGTCGGCGCGGGATGTGCTGGAGCTGAAGCCGTCGGCGCTCTTCTTCTCGAACGGCCCCGGCGACCCCGCCGCGTCGGACAAGCACGTCGCGCTGCTGCAGGAGGTGCTTCGCGCCGGCGTACCGTACTTCGGGATCTGCTTCGGCAACCAGCTGCTCGGTCGCGCGCTCGGACTCAGCACCTACAAGCTGCCGTTCGGTCACCGGGGAATCAACCAGCCGGTGCTCGACAAGCGCACGGGCCGCGTGGAGATCACCTCGCAGAACCACGGCTTCGCCGTCGAGGCCCCGGTCGAGGGGACCTTCGACTCGCCCGCCGGGTTCGGTCGCGTCGAGGTGAGCCATTTCAGCCTGAACGACAACGTGGTGGAGGGCCTCAACTGCCTCGACCTGAACGCGTTCAGCGTTCAGTACCACCCGGAGGCGGCGGCGGGCCCGCACGACGCCAACTACCTGTTCGACCGGTTCCTGGACATGATCCGGGGATCGGAGACCGCCGCTGCCGACGCAGCCGGCGCATCCACTGCAGACGAAGAGGGCAAGAACTAATGCCGAAACGTTCCGACATCAGCTCCGTCCTGGTCATCGGCTCCGGGCCGATCGTCATCGGGCAGGCCTGTGAGTTCGACTACTCGGGCACCCAGGCGTGCCGCGTGCTCCGCGAGGAGGGGGTGCGCGTCATCCTCGTCAACTCGAACCCGGCGACGATCATGACCGACCCCGACTTCGCCGACGCCACATACGTCGAGCCGATCACCTGGGAGGTCATCGAGACCATCATCGCCAAGGAGAAGCCGGACGCGATCCTGCCCACCCTGGGCGGCCAGACCGCGCTCAACGCGGCGATCCAGCTGCACGAGCACGGCATCCTCGAGAAGTACGGCGTCGAGCTCATCGGCGCGAAGTTCGAGGCGATCCAGAAGGGCGAGGACCGCCAGATCTTCAAAGAGCTGGTGATCGAGGCCGGCGCCGAGGTGGCGCGGTCGCACATCGCCCACACGGTCGAGGAGGCCGTCGGGTTCGCCGAAGACCTGGGCTACCCGCTGGTCGTCCGCCCGTCGTTCACGATGGGTGGCCTGGGCTCCGGATTCGCGTACACGGAGGCCGAGCTGCGTCGCATCGTCGGCGACGGCCTGCACCAGAGCCCGACCACCGAGGTGCTCCTCGAGGAGTCCATCCTCGGCTGGAAGGAATACGAACTCGAGCTCATGCGCGACACCGCCGACAACACGGTCGTCGTCTGCTCCATCGAGAACGTCGACCCGGTCGGCGTGCACACGGGCGATTCGATCACGGTCGCACCGGCTCTCACCCTCACCGACCGCGAGTACCAGAAGATGCGGGACATCGGCATCGACATCATCCGCGCCGTGGGCGTCGACACCGGTGGCTGCAACATCCAGTTCGCCGTCGACCCGGCGGACGGGCGCATCATCGTCATCGAGATGAACCCGCGCGTCTCGCGGTCGTCGGCCCTCGCCTCCAAGGCCACCGGCTTCCCGATCGCCAAGATCGCAGCGAAGCTCGCGATCGGCTACCGTCTCGACGAGATCCCGAACGACATCACGAAGGTCACTCCGGCGAGCTTCGAGCCGACGCTCGACTACGTCGTGGTGAAGGTGCCGCGGTTCGCGTTCGAGAAGTTTCCGGCGGCCGACCCCACGCTGACCACCACGATGAAGTCGGTCGGAGAGGCGATGGCCATCGGTCGCAGCTTCACGAGCGCACTGCAGAAGGCGCTCCGCTCGCTGGAGAAGCGGGGCTCGTCGTTCCACTGGGCTCCCGTCGACGCCGAGCGGACCGCGAGCCGGGTCGAGGAGCTCCTGGCGAGCATCCGCATCCCCACCGATGGGCGCATCGTCGACGTGCAGCAGGCCCTGCGCCTCGGGGCGACCATGGAGCAGGTGTTCGAGGCGACCAAGATCGACCCCTGGTTCCTCGACCAGATCGTGCTCATCAACGAGGTCGCCGAGCAGATCAGGAACGCCGACACGCTCGACACCGACACCCTGCGCTACGCCAAGGACCACGGCTTCTCGGATGCCCAGATCGGCCAGCTGCGCGGTTTCGGCGAGACCGACGTGCGCGAGATCCGCCACATCCTCGACGTCCGCCCGGTCTACAAGACGGTCGACACCTGCGCGGGCGAGTTCCCGGCGCTCACGCCGTACCACTACTCGAGCTACGACCTGGAGACCGAGGTGCAGCCGAGCGACCGCCGCAAGGTGGTCATCCTGGGCAGCGGCCCGAACCGCATCGGGCAGGGCGTCGAGTTCGACTACTCGTGCGTTCACGCCTCGTTCGCGCTGAGCGACGCCGGGTTCGAGACGATCATGATCAACTGCAACCCGGAGACGGTGTCCACCGACTACGACACCAGCGACCGGCTCTACTTCGAGCCGCTCACGCTGGAGGACGTGCTGGAGGTCATCCACGCCGAGAGCCAGAGCGGAGAGCTCGTCGGCGTCGTCGTTCAGCTCGGCGGCCAGACGGCGCTCGGGCTTGCCAAGGGCCTGGAGGCCGCGGGCGTGCCGATCCTGGGCACGACGCCCGAGGCGATCGACCTGGCGGAGGAGCGCGGCCTGTTCGCCGAGATCCTCGAGAACGCCGGGCTGCTCGCGCCGCGCAACGGCACGGCTCACGACTATCCGGGCGCGGTGCAGGTGGCCGAGCAGATCGGTTACCCGGTGCTGGTGCGCCCGAGCTACGTGCTCGGCGGTCGCGGCATGGAGATCGTCTACGACAGCCCGTCGCTCGCGGACTACTTCGAGCGCGTCGCCGGCCAGGGGATCGTCGACTCGACGCATCCGCTGCTCGTCGACCGCTTTCTCGACGACGCGATCGAGATCGACGTCGACGCGCTCTTCGACGGCGAGCAGCTCTACATCGGCGGCGTCATGGAGCACATCGAGGAGGCCGGGATCCACTCCGGCGACTCGAGCTGCACGCTGCCGCCGATCACGCTCGGCCGCAGGGAGATCGACCGCGTGCGCGACGCCACGCTCAAGATCGCCCAAGGTGTCGGGGTCCGCGGCCTGCTGAACGTGCAGTTCGCGATCGGCGCCGGCGTGCTCTACGTGCTCGAGGCGAACCCGCGTGCCTCCCGCACCGTGCCGTTCGTGTCCAAGGCGCTCGGCATCCCATTGGCCAAGGCCGCGTCGCGAATCATGGTGGGGGAGACCATCGCCTCGCTCATCGAGTCGGGTCTGCTGCCCGCCCAGGACGGCTCCGTCATCCCGATGGATTCCCCGGTCGCGGTGAAAGAGGCCGTGCTGCCCTTCAAGCGCTTCCGCACCAAGGAGGGCAACGTCGTCGATTCGGTGCTCGGCCCGGAGATGCGCTCCACCGGTGAGGTGATGGGCATCGACAAGGACTTCCCCCGCGCGTTCGCGAAGAGCCAGGCGGCCGCCTACGGCGGAATGCCGCTCGGCGGAACGGCGTTCGTCTCGGTCTCCGACCGCGACAAGCGCTCCATCGTGCTGCCGGTGCTGCGCCTGCAGCAGCTGGGCTTCGAGATCCTGGCGACCGAGGGCACCGCGGAGGTGCTCAACCGCAACGGGATCGCGGCGGGCGTCGTCCGCAAGTTCAGCGAGGCCGACGGGGACGACCCGACCATCGTCGATCTGATCAACCGCAACGAGGTGGATGTCGTCATCAACACCCCGAGCGGACGATCGGCACGCGCAGACGGCTACGAGATCCGTGCGGCCGCCGTCGCGGGGGACAAGCCGCTGTTCACGACGATCGCCGAGCTGAGCGCTGCCGTCGCCTCCGTCGACGCCATCCGTGAGGGCTTCGAGGTGCGGTCGCTCCAGCAGTACGCACTCGATCGGGCAGCGCGCGCATGACCTCGGTCGTGGCGGCATTCGGCGACCGGCTCGCCGGCGTCTTCGCCGACCGCGGCCGGCTCTGCGTCGGCATCGACCCGCACTCGCACCTGCTGGAGAGCTGGGGCCTTCCGGTCTCGGCCTCCGGCGTGCGCGAGTTCGGCCTGGCCGTCGTTGACGCGACGGCCGGCCGGGCGGGCATCGTCAAACCGCAGGTCGCCTTCTTCGAGCGTTTCGGGGCAGCGGGATACGCGGCACTGGAAGAGGTGCTCGCGGCAGCCCGCGCCGCAGGCCTCCTGGTGATCGCGGACGCGAAGCGCGGCGACATCGGCACGAGCGTCGCGGCCTACGGCGAGACCTGGCTCACGCCGGGGTCGCCGCTCGAGGCCGACGCGATGACCATCGCGGCCTTCCAGGGCGTCGGCTCCATCGAGGAGCCGATGCGGCTCGCCGAATCCGCCGGCAAGGGACTGTTCGTGCTCGCCGCGACGTCGAATCCCGAGGCGGAGAGCATCCAGAAAGCCGTCGTGCAGTCCGGTCCGCGTGCGGGCCGGACGGTGGCACGTGCGATCATCGAAGACGTGACTTCTTTCAATCGCGCGCAGTCGCTGCACGCGTTCGGCTCCGTGGGGCTCGTGCTCGGTGCGACCCTCGACCTGGGCTCCTTCGGAATCGACACGGCCGCACGCGTGGAACTGAACGCCGCTCCTGTGCTCGCTCCGGGCTTCGGGCATCAGGGCGCCAAGGTGCAAGACCTGGCCCGGGTGTTCGGTTCCCTGAGCGACGGTGTCATCGTCAGTGAGTCGCGCGGACTGCTTCAGGCGGGCCCCGCCGGCCTCGCCGACGCGGTCGCGAAGCGAAGCGACGAGGTCCGGGCTCTCGAGGCGGCAAGGCGATGACGGATCCACAGGCGGTCTCTCCTCGACCGGCGCCCCCCGAGGTCGATCGTCGCGCCGCATCCCAGGCCGCCGTCGCGGCCCGCCGTGCCCGCGCCGCCGTCAAAGCGGCGATCGCCGCCCACGAGGTGTCGCCGCTGGCCGTGCTCGACAAGGCCACAGCAGACCCGGAGGGCGTCGAGGGGCGCCTGAGGGTTACCGAGTTCCTGCTCAGCGTTCCGGCCATCGGCACGACGAAGATGAAGGACGCGCTCGAACGTCTCGCGATCTCGCCGGCCAAGCGGCTCGGCGGCCTGGGCCGCCACCAGCGGCTGCGGCTGAGGGAGTTCCTCATCGAGCGGGAGTCGCGCAGCGGGCGGCAGAAGCACCATCTCATCGTGCTGGCCGGGCCGACGGCGGTCGGCAAGGGCACCGTCTCCACGTACATCCGGGAGAACTATCCGGAGGTGCTGCTCTCGGTGTCGGCGACCACCCGCGCACCGCGCCCGGGCGAGGTCGACGGCGTCAACTACTACTTCGTCGACGACGCCGAGTTCGACAGGATGATCGCCGACGGCGAGCTCCTCGAATACGCGACGGTGCACAACGCCTACCGCTACGGCACACCGCGCGGCCCCATCGACAAGGCGCTCGAGGCGGGCAAGAGCGTTCTGCTCGAGATCGACCTGCAGGGCGCGCGAAGCGTTCGGGCGGCCATGCCGGAGGCGAGACTCATCTTCCTGCTGCCTCCCACCTGGGAAGAGCTTGTGCGTCGGCTGATCGGTCGCGGCACCGAAACTCCCGCTGAACAACAGCGCAGACTCGAGACTGCCAAGGTCGAATTGGCTGCTCAGGATGAGTTCGACCACCGTGTCGTGAACACCGACGTGGCCGAGGCGGCGCGGGAGGTCGTAGACTTGATGAAGATCCGCGCGGCGCCGTCGCGCTCGTAGGCCGTATTCTCGCGTCGGCACTGACGCACGAAGCGCCGCCGCACTCAGCATCGCTGCACTCGTCCACCAGGACGACCGGAACCGTTTGAGCCACCACCTGGCAAGGAGCACTACCCGCATGGCACTCAGCAACAAAGGCATCATCGACCCGCCCATCGACGACGTTCTCTCGAAGGTCGAGTCGAAGTACGCTCTCGTGATCTTCGCGTCGAAGCGCGCGCGCCAGATCAACGACTACTACGCCGACCTCCACGAAGGAAGCCTGTTCGACAACGTCGGACCGCTCGTCGACTCCAGTGTCGACGACAAGCCCCTCTCGGTCGCCCTGCACGAGATCAACGAAGACAAGCTCACCATCAAGCCCATCGTCGAGTAACCGGCCCCGAGCCGTCGAGACAGCACAGCTTCTGAAAAGGCGCAGCCGCTAAGGTTCTGCCGCCGGGCGAGTGGCCCGGGATGTGTGAGGAGATGCCGCCGTGAGCGCACGATTGACCATTGTCGTCGGAGTCACCGGCGGCATCGCCGCGTATAAGGCCGTCGGGGTGATCAGGTCCCTCGTGCTCGAGGGGCACTCCGTTCACGTCGTCGCCACCGAGGCCGCGCTGCGGTTCGTCGGGCGTCCGACGCTCGAGGCGATCAGCCGCAACCCTGTGGCGACCGACCTCTACGAGGGCGTCGCTGAGGTGCGGCACGTGGCGATCGGTCAGTCGGCCGACCTCATCGTGATCGCTCCGGCGACGGCCAACACGATCGCGAAGCTCGCCGCGGGTCTCGCCGACGATCTGCTCGGCAACACCGTGCTGGCCAGCACGGCTCCGCTGGTGATCGCACCGGCGATGCACACTGAGATGTGGCGCAACCCCGCAACGGTGCACAACATCAAGACCCTGCGCGACCGCGGTGTCACCGTCGTCGGGCCCGCCTCAGGCCAGCTGACGGGCAAGGATTCCGGGCCGGGCCGCATGGAGGAGCCCGCGACGATCGTCCGCGCGGCTCTCGAGGCCGTCGGCGCGCATCCCGAGGCCGCGCGGCACGAGGCGCTGGAGGCCGCTGACGAGGCGCTGACCGCGTCGGAGGACGCCGCGCTGACCGACGCCGTCAACGAGGTCGTCGTGCTCTCCGAGCGTCGCCGGGCGAACGAAGCGGCACGCCGGCCCCGCGGCGGCAACGACCTCGCGGGCAAGCGCGTCGTCGTCACAGCGGGAGGCACCCGGGAACCGCTCGATCCGGTCCGCTTCCTCGGCAATCGGTCCAGCGGCCGTCAGGGCGTCGCCCTGGCGCAGGCCGCCAGGGAACGCGGCGCCGAGGTCACCCTCATCGCCGCTCATCTCGAGGTCGAGCCGCCGAGCGATGTCGAGGTCGTCGACGTGCAGACGGCGCTCGACCTGCAGCAGGCCGTCACGGAGGCCGTGGCGAACGCCGACATCGTGGTCATGACCGCGGCGGTCGCCGACTACCGGCCGGCCGAGGTGCGGGAATCGAAGATCAAGAAGGCCGACGAGGGGGAGAGGCTGACGATCGACCTCGTCGCCAATCCCGACATCCTCGCCGGTCTCTCGCGCGACAAGCGCGACGGCCAGGTCATCATCGGGTTCGCCGCCGAGACCGAGCCCGACCCGTCTTCGCTCATCGACCTCGGCCGTCACAAGCTCGCGGCCAAGGGATGCGACTTCCTCGTGATCAACCAGGTCGGCTGGTCGCAGGGCTTCGCCACAGAGAGCAATGAAGTCGTCGTGCTCCGAAGGGGCGGAGATATAGTGATGGAGGCCTCCGGCACCAAGCTGTCGGTGGCCGATCGTATTCTCGACGTCATCGTCTAAAGAGTCTTTCGGGTGCTGCCCGATGAGGGAGAACCATGGCAGATCTGCGCCTCTTCACGTCCGAATCCGTCACCGAGGGGCACCCGGACAAGATTTGCGACCAGATCTCCGACAGCATCCTGGATGCCCTGCTCACCGTCGACCCGCACAGCCGCGTCGCCGTCGAGACCCTGGTGACCACCGGGCTCGTGCACGTCGCAGGTGAGGTCACCACGAACGGGTACGTCGAGATCCCCGCGCTCGTGCGCGACAAGATCGTCGAGATCGGCTACGACTCGTCCGACGTGAGTTTCGACGGCAACCAGTGCGGTGTCTCGGTGTCGATCGGCGCGCAGTCGCCCGACATCGCCCAGGGTGTGGACAACGCGCTCGAAACGCGCGCCGAGCAGAGCAGCGACGACATCGACCGCCAGGGGGCGGGCGACCAGGGCATCATGTTCGGGTACGCCACCACCGAGACGCCGCAGCTCATGCCGCTGCCGATCTGGCTGGCGCACCGGCTCGCCGAGCGGCTGGCCTCGGTGCGCAAGGAGGGCATCCTCGACTACCTGCGCCCCGACGGCAAGACGCAGGTCACCATCGGGTACGAGGGCATCGTGCCGAAGTCGGTGCAGACCGTGGTGCTCAGCACCCAGCACGCTCCGAGCGTGACCAACGAGACGCTGCAAGCCGAGGTGGTCGAGGAGATCATCGCTCCCGTGTTGCACGAGGCGGGTCTCGAATCCTCGCACGTGCGTACGCTCATCAACCCGACCGGTCGCTTCGAGATCGGCGGGCCCAAGGGCGACGCGGGCCTCACCGGCCGCAAGATCATCGTCGACACCTACGGCGGCGCCAGCCGTCACGGCGGCGGCGCGTTCTCGGGCAAAGACCCGTCGAAGGTCGACCGCTCCGCTGCCTACGCCATGCGCTGGGTCGCCAAGAACGCGGTGGCGGCCGGGTTCGCCGACCGGCTCGAGGTGCAGATCGCGTACGCCATCGGCAAGGCCGCGCCGGTCGGTCTGTACGTCGAGACGTTCGGCACGGGCAACGTGCCCGACGACCGCATCATCGAGGCGATCCGCGAGGTGTTCGACCTGCGCCCCGCCGCAATCATCCGCGACCTCGACCTGCTGCGGCCGATCTATGCGCAGACGGCGACCTACGGGCACTTCGGCCGGGAACTGCCCGACTTCACCTGGGAGCGCCTCGACCGCGTGGACGACCTCCGGTCGGCCGCGAGACTCTAACCGTGGCGGCGGCCGGGCGGGTCGCTCGCGTCGTCATCGACTCGGCTCTCCCGCAACTCGATCACTTCTTCGACTACGGCATCCCCGACGAGCTCGCCGATCAGGCCGTTTCCGGCGTGCGGGTCAAGGTGCCGCTGCGCACGGCCGGCCGGATCGCCGACGGGTACATCGCCGAGGTGGTCGACGCGTCCGACGGCGCCTTCGACGGTTCGCTGAGCCCGATCGACTCGGTGGTCTCGCCCGTACCTGTGCTCTCGCCGGAGGTCTGGGCACTGGCGCGTCGGCTCGCCGACCGCAGCGCGGGCACAGCGAACGACATCCTTCGGCTCGCCGTTCCCGGCCGCCAGGTGCGGGTCGAGAAGGCCTGGCTGGCCGCCGACCGGGATGCAGGGGAGCCGACTGAGCATGCCGCTGCCGAGCCGGCGGTGCGCGGCTACGGCGATCGCGTGCTGGAGACGGCCGTCGCCGCGCACGAGAGGATCGCGCTCTTCGCCATCCCGCGCCCGGCGCGGCTTCCCGACGGAAGCTGGGTGGGCGAGTGGGCGGTCACCCTCGCCACCCTGGCGACGGGATGCTGGGCGCGAGGGGAGTCCGCCATCCTCGCGGTACCCGACTACCGCGACCTCGACCAACTGGCCGCCGCGCTTGCCGCGATCGCGCCGCCGGACGCCGTGGTGCGTGCGGACGCCGCCCAGTCGAATCCCGACCGTTACCGGGCCTTTCTCGCCGCGCTGAGCGGCCCGCGAATCGTCATCGGAAACCGTTCGGTCGTCTACGCCCCGGCCGCGCGTCTCGGGATGATCGCGGTGTGGGACGACAGCGACCCGCTGCACGCGGAGCCGCTGAGCCCCTACGTGCACAGTCGCGACGCCGCGCTCGTGCGCCAGGAGCTGCAGGAGTGTGCGCTCGTCTTCGCCGGCCACACGCGGAGCGTCGAGGTGCAGCGGCTCGTCGAACTCGGCTGGCTGAAGGATGTCGCACCGGAGCGCGCGGTGCTGCCCAAGGTCGTGCTCACCGCGAATCAGCCGGCGGCCGAGCCGATCGCCCGGGCGGCGCGCATCCCGTCGACCGCGTGGCAGGCCGCTCGCACCGCGCTCACGGGCGAACGAGGCGACCCACAAGGGCCGGTGCTCATCCAGGTGGGGCGCCCGGGATACGCGCCCGTTCTCGCCTGCGCCAAGTGCGGCCACGCAGCCCGCTGCAACCGGTGCGACGGCCCTCTGGGGCAGTCCCGCGCCGGCGCCACGCCGTCGTGCGGGGTGTGCGGCGCGCTCGCCACCGACTGGCGCTGCGACAACTGCGAGCACGACAGATTCCGGATGGTGACGGTCGGCGCCGGGCGCACCGCGGAGGAGCTCGGGCGCGCGTTTCCCGGCGTGCGCGTGATCGTGTCCGACGGCGAGCATCCGGTGCAGACCGTCGGTGGCACACCGGCCATCGTCGTCGCCACCCGGGGCGCCGAGCCGATCGCTGCCGAGGGCTACCGCGCGGTGCTGCTGCTCGACGGGGAGAGGATGCTCGCGCGAGAGACGCTGCGCGTCGCCGAGGACTGCCTGCGCTGGTGGTCGAACGCGTCGGCCCTCGCCGCTCCGGGTGCGCCGACGATCCTGGTGGGGGTCTCCGGACCGCTCGCCCGCAGCTTCGCCACCGGCCGAACGGCCGAGTACGCGCGCACCGAGCTCGCCGGTCGACGCGAGCTGCGGTTTCCGCCCGCGGTGCGGCTGGCATCCATCACCGGGGCAGCAGAGGTCGTCGCCGAGGCCGTCGCCGCGGTCGACCCCGAACTGCTGATCGACGTGCTGGGGCCGGCGCCGCACGGCGATGGCCAGGTGCGCAGCACGCTCCGCTTCGAATATGCCAAAGGTCAAGATGTCGCGACCGCCGTGCGCGCGGCCTACGTGCGGAATGCGACGCGCCGCCGCCGTGCCCCCGCGGGCAAGTCCGGCTTCCGCCCCGCGCCGAACCTGCGCGTTCGGTTCGACGACCCCGACATCCTCTAGCCGAACCGCCCGCGCAGGGCGGCCGCCAGGCGTTCGGGTGCCGGGTCGGCGGGTAAAATCGTTCCCGACCTCCTCAGAACCGAAAGAACCTTCATGCGCCTCGTCTTCGCCGGCACTCCTGCCGCCGCCGTTCCATCGCTGCGGGAGCTCGCGGCCCGGCACGAGATCGTCGCGGTCATCACCCGCCGGGACGCCGAGGTGGGGCGCAAGCGCGTGCTCACACCGTCGCCCGTCGCGGTCGCCGCCGCCGAGCTCGGCCTGGAGACGATCAAGGCCAACCGGCTCGACGCGTCGGTGACGGCCCGCATCCAGGAACTCGCCCCCGACCTCGGCGCGATCGTCGCCTACGGCGGCCTCGTGCGGGAGCCGCTGCTCTCGACGCCGCGGCTCGGTTGGATCAACCTGCACTTCTCGCTGCTGCCTCGCTGGCGCGGGGCCGCGCCGGTGCAGCGCGCCGTGATCGCCGGCGAACGCGAGACGGGCGCCGCGGTGTTCCAGCTCGTTCCCGAACTGGATGCGGGTGCCGTGTTCTCCGTACTCCGCCGGCCGATCGAACCCGACGAGACCTCGGGAGCCCTCCTCGACTCCCTTGCCCTGTCGGGCGCCGCGCTGCTGGCGAGCACCGTCGACGACCTCGCCGCCGGAGCCGCTGTCGCCGTGCCGCAGCAGGGCGAGCCGACGCTCGCGCCCAAGCTCGGCCTGGCGGACGCGCACCTCGATTTCACGCTGCCGGGGGATGCCGTCTACGCCCGCCTTCGCGGTGTCACGCCGGAACCGGGTGCGTTCGCGCTGCTGGCCGGCGACCGGTTCAAGATCCTGGCCGCTCGCGCCGCGGCATCCGACGACGACGACGCCGCCGCGGCTGCCGGCGACGGTGACTCTCCCGCGCCTGGCGCTGTGGAGCTGCGCGGCAGGAGGGTACTCGTCGGCACAGGAACGCATCCCCTCGAGCTGCTCACTGTTCAGCCGGCGGGAAAGCGCGCGATGGCCTCCGTCGACTGGTGGCATGGCCTCAACGGCGAGAAGGTGGTGCTCTCTTGACCGAGCGCGACAATCGCGGACCCCAGCGAGGGCGCACGCAGCGCGACGGGCGTTCGCGGGACAGGCGAGACGCGCACGATCAGCGGCCGTCGACGGTACAGCCGGCGCGCCGTGTGGCCTACGACGTCATCTCCGCCGTGCGCGAGTCGGACGCGTACGCGAACCTGCTGTTGCCGACCCGGATCTCCCGGGCCGGACTGTCGGCGGCCGACGCGGGTCTCGCGACCGAGCTGACGTACGGAACGCTCCGGATGCAGGGCTACTACGACCGTGTCATCGCCCGAGCGTCCGGTCGTCCCGTCGAGAACATCGACCCGCCCATCCTCGACGTGCTGCGGCTCGGCGCCCACCAACTGCTGTCGACCCGGGTGGCTCCGCACGCGGCGGTGAACGAGTCCGTCGCACTCGCGCGCGGCGTCGGATCGCGGTCGGCGACCGGCTTCACCAACGGTGTGCTTCGCGAGATCGGGCGGCACACGCCGGAGGAGTGGCGTGAACGCGTTCTCGCCGACGCCCGCAACGGCGATGACGCGCTCTCCGCTCTCACCTCGCATCCGACCTGGGTCGTGCGGGCGTTCCGCCGGTCGCTGGAGGCGGAAGGCCGCGAAGACGAACTGGATGCGCTGCTCGCCGCCGACAACGACGCACCCAAGGTGAACCTCATCGCGCTTCCTGGCATCGCCGAAGCCCCGGAGGGTTCGCAGCCCGACGCGTTCTCACCGGTCGGATTCACGAGCGGAGGGGGCGACCCGTTGCGCTTGATGGAGGAGCACGGGGGCCGCGTCCGGGTGCAGGACGAGGGGTCGCAACTCGCCGCCCTCGCGCTCAGTCGCGCCCGCCCGATCGTCGAAGGCGAGCGCTGGCTCGACCTGTGCGCCGGCCCCGGCGGCAAGGCGGCATTGCTCGCGGCGGAGGCCCTGGCCGGCGGCGCGACCCTCGTCGCGAACGAGGTTGTGCCCGCCCGCGCCGAACTGGTGCGCAAGGCCATCGCGTCGGTGCCGCTCGACGTGACGGTGTGGGAGAAGGACGGCACGACGGTCGGCGGCAGCGACCCGGAATCGTTCGACCGCATCCTGCTCGACGCACCGTGCACCGGCCTCGGGGCGCTCCGCCGCCGACCGGAGGCGCGCTGGCGCAAGACCCCGCGCGATGTCGCTGAGCTCACGGTGCTGCAGGCCGACCTGCTCGATTCGGCCGTCGCCGCTCTGAAGCCCGGCGGGATCCTCGCCTACGTCACCTGTTCGCCGCACATCGCCGAGACGCGTGCCGTCGTCGCCGCGGCCCTCGACCGCCATGCCGGCGGGCTCGAACCCGTCGAGACGGCCGCGGTGCTCCAAGACGTCGCCTCTTCCCGTCTGGACCTCGCCGGCGAACCGACCCAGGTGCAGCTCTGGCCGCACCGCCACAACACCGACGCCATGTTCATCGCGCTCCTCGCCAAGCGCGCCTGACCCTCCCGACGCTCCCGACGCTCCCGACGCCTGAGCATCCAGGGGTCCCGACACGCCGTCAGGCGCATCCTCGAGACGGCGTGTCCGGACCCCTGTGCGTAGGCTGGAGGCATGCCCGCACGGATCAATCCCAGCATCCTGGCCGCCGACTTCGTGAACATGGAGCGGGACCTCGACCGGATAGCGTCCGCCGATCTCGTGCACGTCGATGTGATGGACAACCACTTCGTGCCGAACCTCACATTCGGCCCGCAGATGGTGGGTCGTATCCAGGATGTGTCGAAGATCCCGCTCGATGTGCACCTGATGATCGACGACCCGGATCACTGGGGCCTCCAGTACGCGGAACTCGGTGCATACTCGGTCACCTTCCATGCCGAGGCCGCCGCTGATCCGATCCGGCTGGCGCGCCGCCTGCGAGCGATCGGCGCCCGCGCGGGGATCGCGCTGAAACCGGGAACGCCGGCCGACGGCTACCTCGACCTGCTCGAGGAGTTCGACCAGGTGCTCGTCATGACGGTCGAGCCGGGATTCGGCGGCCAGTCGTTCATGGCGGAGACCATGCCCAAGCTCGCGTCGTTGCGACAGGCGGTCACGGCTCGGGGGCTCGACGTCTGGCTGCAGGTCGACGGCGGCATCACCGAGGAGACCATCGTCACCGCTGCCGAGAACGGCGCCGACACGTTCGTGGCAGGCTCCGCCGTGTTCCGCGCGGAGAACACCGCCGAGCAGATCAGTCTGTTGCGGGAGACGGCGGCCCGGCACCTGCACCAGGCCGCGACCTCCTAGACTGGTGTGGTGAAAACCTTCGACGACCTCTTCGCCGAGCTCAGCGAGAAGGCCGCGACCCGCCCGGAGGGTTCCGGTACGGTGCGCGAGCTGGATGCGGGCGTGCACGCCATCGGAAAGAAGATCGTGGAGGAGGCCGCCGAGGTGTGGATGGCCGCCGAGTACCAGTCCGACGTCGAGACGGCCGAGGAGATCTCGCAGCTGATCTACCACCTGCAGGTGCTGCTCATCGCGAAAGGCCTCACCCCGGCCGACGTGTACCGACATCTGTGATTCAGGCCCCGCCGTTCTGATCACCTCGAGTACACGAAAGTCTTCCCATGCTGAGAATCGCCGTCCCCAATAAAGGGTCTCTCTCCGAGACCGCCGCGCAGATGCTGTCGGAGGCGGGCTATCACGGCCGCCGCGACCCGAAAGAGCTGATCGTCGCCGACCCGCGCAACGATGTCGAGTTCTTCTACCTGCGCCCCCGCGACATCGCCACGTACGTCGGATCGGGTGCGCTCGACGTCGGCATCACCGGGCGCGATCTGCTGCTCGACTCCGAGTCGCCGGCTGCCGAGATCGCGTCGCTCGATTTCGCCGCATCGACCTTCCGGTTCGCCGGCCCGACGGGCGTGTTCAGCGAGCTCGCCGACCTCGAGGGCAAGCGCGTCGCGACCAGCTACCCGGGCCTTGTCGGCGCCTTCCTCGCCGACAACGGCATCGACTCCGAGCTCGTCAAGCTGGACGGGGCGGTCGAGTCCGCGGTTCGTCTCGGTGTCGCGGATGCGGTCGCCGACGTCGTCGAGACGGGCACGACGCTGCGCAAGCAGGGTCTCGAGATCTTCGGGCCGGTGATCCTCGAATCGGAGGCCGTGCTGATCTCGTCGCCGACGACGGTCGCGGGCGTGGACACGCTGCTGCGCCGCCTCCAGGGTGTGATGGTCGCGCGCCAGTACGTGCTGATCGACTACAACCTGCCGGTCTCGCTTCTCGAGAGCGCTGTGGCGCTGACCCCCGGCGTCGAATCGCCGACCGTGTCGCCTCTCGGCGAGCCCGACTGGGTCGCCGTGCGTGTCATGATCGAGCGCGATCAGACCAACCTGATCATGGATGCGCTGTACGAGCTCGGCGCCCGCGCCATCCTCGTCACGTCCATCCACGCGGCGCGCATCTGATGAGCGTCGCGGTCAGGGTCATCCCGTGTCTCGACGTGGCTGACGGCCGCGTCGTGAAGGGCGTCAACTTCCAGAATCTGCGGGATGCCGGCGATCCGGTCGCCCTCGCACGCTCGTACTACGAGCAGGGCGCCGACGAGCTGACGTTCCTCGACGTCACGGCGACGGTCGACAACCGGTCGACCACCTACGACGTCGTGCGCGCGACGGCGGAGCAGGTGTTCATCCCGCTGACGGTGGGCGGCGGCGTGCGCAGCACCGATGACGTCGCTCGGTTGCTCGCGAGCGGCGCCGACAAGGTCGGCGTCAATTCCGCGGCGATCGCACGGCCCGCGCTCGTGGCCGAGATCGCCGACAGGTTCGGCGCCCAGGTGCTGGTGCTGTCGCTGGACGTCAAACGCTCCGCGGCCACCGCCTCCGGTTTCGTGGTGACCACGCACGGCGGTCGCACCGAGACCGAGCTCGACGCACTGGAGTGGGCGGCGACGGCGATCGAGCTCGGCGCGGGCGAACTGCTCGTGAACTCGATCGACGCCGACGGCACGAAAGAGGGTTTCGACACCGAGCTCATCGGGCTGATGAAGCGGATCAGTTCCGTGCCGGTGATCGCTTCGGGAGGCGCGGGAAAGGTCACCGACTTCGCGCCCGCCATCGCTGCGGGGGCGGATGCGGTGCTCGCCGCGAGCGTCTTCCACTCCGGCGAGATGACCATCGGTGACGTCAAGGATGAGCTCGCGAAGGCGGGCCTGGAGGTCAGATCATGAGCGCGACGGAGACGAACGTCGACCCGGCGATCCTCGAACGGGTCGCCTTCAACGGCGACGGCCTCGTGCCCGCCGTCATTCAGCAGTGGGACAGCCTCGAGGTGCTGATGATGGGCTGGATGAACGCGGAGGCCCTGCGCCGCACCCTCACCGAGGGCCGCGTGACGTTCTGGTCGCGGTCACGCCAGGAATACTGGCGTAAGGGGGACACGTCGGGCCACGTGCAGTACGTGAAGAGCGCGGCCATCGATTGCGACGGCGATACCCTGTTGGTGACCGTCGACCAGATCGGCGCCGCCTGCCACACGGGCACCCGCACCTGTTTCGACGCTGACCAGCTCGCGCCGGTCGTGGGCGAGGCGCCCGGTTCCGCGCCCGCCGGCGAGACGGCATCCACCGCTCAGACATCGGAGGCACCGTGATCGCCACCGCCGCGACAGGCACGACGAGCCGCGACGCCTTCCGCGCCCTGCTGGCGGACCATCGGGTCGTGCCTGTCGCGCGGGAGCTGTTCGCCGACGGCGAGACGCCGGTCGGCATCTATCGCAAGCTCGCGGCCAACCGGCCGGGATCGTTCCTGCTGGAGTCGGCCGAGCAGGGCGGCATCTGGTCGCGCTTCTCGTTCGTCGGCGTCTCCTCGTTCGGCGTGCTCACTCAAGAGGGCGACACGGTGCGCTGGCTCGACTACGGCGTGCCCGCCGAGCGCGCGATCGGCACGGCTGCCGACCTCCCGCCGTTGGAGGCGCTCGCGGCGCTCTACGCCCGGTGGCAGACCCCCCGGATTCCGGGGCTCCCACCGCTGACCGGCGGCCTCGTCGGCTTCATCGGCTGGGAGGCCATCCGGCAGATCGAGCGTCTCCCTCACCAGCCACCGGCCGACTACGACCTGCCCGGTCAGGCGCTGGCGTTCTGCGCAGACCTCGTCGTGATCGACCATCGATCCGGCACGGTGCAGCTCATCGCCAACGTGCTGAACGACGGTGTCGACGACGCGGACGCGCTCTGGGATGCGGCCCAGCAGCGTCTCGACGCGATGCAGGACGGCCTCGCCCAGCCCGCGGAGGCCTGGCTCGCGGAGGTCGATCTGTCGACGCCGGCGGACCCCGTGTCGAACACGGAGCACGACGACTTCCTCGCTGCCGTGGTGACGGCGAAAGAGAGGATCGTCGACGGCGACATCTTCCAGGTCGTCATCTCGCAGCGGTTCGAGCTGGAGTGCACGGCGCACCCGCTCGACGTCTACCGGGTGCTGCGAACGCTGAATCCGAGCCCGTACATGTATCTGCTCGCTCTGGAACGGCCGGACGGCGGCGCGTACTCGATCGTCGGTTCGTCACCCGAGGCCCTGGTGAAGGTGCAGAACGGGCGGGCGTTCACGCACCCCATCGCCGGTTCGAAGCCGCGCGGAGCAACGCCCGAGGAAGACCTCGACCTCGAGACCACGCTGCTCGCCGACGACAAGGAGCGCGCGGAGCACCTCATGCTCGTCGACCTGGCCCGCAACGACCTGTTGAAGGTGTGCGAGGCGGGATCGGTCGAGGTCACCGAGTTCATGCGTGTCGAACGGTTCAGCCACATCATGCACATCGTCTCCTCGGTGGAGGGCGACCTGCTGCCGACGGCGACCGCGATCGACGTGTTCCGGGCCACTTTTCCGGCGGGCACCCTCTCGGGCGCCCCGAAGCCGCGGGCACTGGAGATCATCGACGAGCTGGAGCCGTCGCAGCGCGGGGTGTACGGGGGAGTGATCGGCTACTTCGGGTTCGCCGGCGACGCCGATCTCGCGATCGCCATCCGCACCGCGACCATCATGGATGGGGTGGCCCGCGTTCAGGCCGGCGGTGGCCTGGTGGCCGACTCCATCCCCGAGAGCGAGTTCCAGGAGTCGCAGAACAAGGCGGCGGCCCCGTTGCGAGCCGTGGCCGTGGCCAATGCGATGAGGCGGGTGCGCGGTGGCCGACACGACTGAGCCGAGCGGTGACCCGCGGGCGGCCGAGGGCGCCGATGCCGCAACGGATGCGCCGGCGGCTCGTCGCGGCTCGCGCGGCGCCAAATACCTGACCCTGCTCCTTGTCGTGATCGGCAGTGGCCTGACGTTGCTCGCGGCAACGCAGACCTGGTTCTCCGTGCTCCTCGTGCCGGGCGCCGGTCACGCCGGCGCGATCGTCGTGCAGGGTTCTGCCGCGGCGCCGGCTCTGACGGCTCTCTCGCTCGCGGGCCTGGCACTCACGGCGGCGCTCGCGATCGCAGGGCCCGTGTTCCGCATCGTGCTGTCCTTGCTCGGTGTGCTGCTCGGTGCGAGCATCCTGATCTCCGCCGTGAGCGCGCTGGCGGCGCCGATCCAAGCGGCGTCGTCGGCGATCACCGGGGCCACCGGTGTCGCCGGGGACAGCTCGGTCGACCATCTCGTGGAGCGCGTCGACACCCAACTCTGGCCGTCGATCGCCATTGCCGGTGGAGTCGTGCTGATTCTCGCGAGCGCGATGGCGCTGATCACGTTCCGTCTGTGGCCTGGGCCGTCGAAGCGCTACCAGACCCGGTTCGTCGACGAGAGCGGAACCTCGGCGGACGACCTGTTCGCGGCCTCCGGCGAGGAGGGCGCGAACGGCGAGGTGTCCGATGCGGCCGAGGCGCGGGCCCTGGCCGAAGCGGCAGAGGCCGGTGACAAGGATGCGCCGGGCGCGCCCGCGATCGAGCGGGACAGGGCGATCGACAGCTGGGACGAGCTCAGCCGCGGCGAGGATCCGACGCGCTGACCGCGGTGCCGGCGCCGCGGGGTCCTTCGCTAGACTTGACCGGTACCCCCACTGAAACAACCGTGTGCGGCCGCAATCGCCGCACACCTCACGAGCAGGAGTCCCATGAGCAGCACCGAGTCAGCCGAGCCGGGTCACGGTCACTCGCCGGCGGCGTGGACGGCCGTCATCATCATGCTTGCCGCTTTCACCATCGGCGCGATCGCCTTCTTCTACGAGCTGCCGATCGTCGTCTGGTCGGCCGCAGGACTCGCCATCGTCGGGCTGATCGTCGGTTGGGCCATGAAGCGCGCCGGCTACGGCGTCGGTGGCTCGAAGTACCAGGCGAAGGGCCACTGACGCGTGCTCGACGACCTCGTCGCCGGCGCACTTGAAGACGCCGAGCGACGTCGCTCCGAGCGTCCCCTCGCTGCCGTCGAGGCCGCGGCCGCCGATCGTGCGCCCGCTCTCGACGCGCTGAAAGCCCTCGCGCCCGCCGAGCGGGTGAAGATCATCGCCGAGGTGAAACGCTCGAGCCCTTCGCGCGGAGCCCTTGCGGAGATCGCCGATCCTGCCGCTCTCGCCGTCTCGTACGAGACGGGTGGGGCGAGCGCGATCAGCGTTCTCACGGAGGAGCGCCGCTTCAACGGCTCGCTCGCCGACCTGGAAGCGGTACGCGAGGCGGTGTCGATCCCGGTGCTGCGCAAAGAGTTCATCGCCGATCCCTATCAGGTGTTCGAGGCCCGTGCCGCGGGCGCCGACCTCGTGCTGCTGATCGTCGCGGCTCTCGATCAGAAGACCCTGGTCTCGCTGCACGAGCTCATCACCTCGCTCGGCATGACCTCGCTCGTCGAGGCGCACACCGCCGATGAGCTGAGCCGCGCGCTCGACACGGGCGCGGGACTCGTGGGCGTCAACGCCCGCAACCTCTCGACCTTCGAACTGGATCGTGACCTGTTCGGCTCGCTCGCCGACAGCATCCCCTCCGGTGTCATCCGCGTCGCCGAATCCGCCGTGAAGTCGGCGGACGACGTTGCGCACTACCGAGCGGCCGGCGCCGACGTGGTTCTTGTGGGCGAGGCCCTCGTCACGAGCGACCCGATCGCCACGCTCGAGGAATTCCTGGTGCACTGATGTCTCTGCCTTCTGACGGTTCCCTCCGCTCGCAGGTCGGCCCGTACTTCGGCGACTTCGGCGGGCGGTTCGTTCCCGAGTCGCTCATCGCCGCGCTCGACGAGCTGTCGGTCGCCTGGGAGGAGGCGAAGGTCGATCCGGCGTTCATCGCCGAACTCGACGAGCTCAACCGCACGTACACCGGGCGCCCGTCGCTGATCACCGAGGTGCCCCGGTTCGCCGCGCACGCCGGTGACGCCCGCATCATCCTGAAGCGCGAAGATCTGAACCACACGGGTTCGCACAAGATCAACAACGTGCTGGGCCAGGCCATCCTCACCAAGCGCATCGGCAAGACCCGTGTGATCGCGGAGACGGGCGCCGGTCAGCACGGCGTGGCGACGGCGACGGCTGCGGCCCTCTTCGGGCTCGACTGCACCATCTACATGGGCGAGGTCGACACCGAGCGCCAGGCCTTGAACGTGGCGAGGATGCGCCTGCTCGGCGCCGAGGTCGTCGCGGTCAAGACAGGCTCCCGCACGCTCAAAGACGCGATCAACGATGCCATGCGCGACTGGGTCACGAACGTCGAGAACACCAACTACATCTTCGGAACCGTCGCCGGTCCGCATCCCTTCCCCGCCATGGTGCGCGACCTGCAGAAGATCATCGGCGAGGAGGCGCGCCAGCAGGTGCTCGACCTCACCGGCAAGCTCCCGGATGCCGTCGTCGCCTGCGTCGGCGGCGGTTCGAACGCGATCGGCATCTTCCACGCCTTCCTCGACGACGAAGACGTACGCCTGGTGGGCTACGAGGCCGGCGGCGAGGGGGCGGACACGCCGCGTCACGCCGCGACGATCACGAAGGGCAGGCCGGGCGTGCTGCACGGCGCCCGCAGCATGCTGCTGCAAGACGAAGACGGCCAGACCATCGAGTCCCACTCCATCTCGGCCGGGCTCGACTACCCGGGCGTCGGCCCCGAGCACGCGTGGCTCGCGAGCATCGGCCGCGCCACCTACCAGCCGATCTCCGACGCCCAGGCGATGGATGCGCTGCGCCTGCTCAGCCGAACCGAGGGCATCATCCCGGCCATCGAGTCGTCGCACGCTCTCGCCGGTGCGCTCGAGCTCGGCAAGGAGCTGGGCCCGGATGCGGTCATCCTGGTGAACCTCAGCGGCCGCGGTGACAAAGACATGGAGACCGCGGGCCGGTACTTCGAACTGATCGACGAAGACGCGGTGCAGTCATGACCGGAACCACGGCAGTGAGTCGCGTCGCCGACACCATCGCACGCCGCAACCAGGAGGCGGCCGGCGCGTTCGTGGGCTACCTGCCCGCCGGGTTCCCCGATCTGCAGACGAGCATCGACGCGGCCGTCGCCATCGCCGAGAGCGGCGTCGACGTCATCGAGCTGGGTCTTCCCTATTCCGACCCGGTGATGGACGGCACGGTGATCCAGGCGGCGACGCAGAAGGCGCTGTCGAACGGATTCCGGCTGCGCGACGGCTTCACGGCCGTGCGCGAGATCACGGCTCGGGTCGATGTGCCCGTTCTGGTGATGACGTACTGGAACCCCGTCGTGCAGTACGGCGTCGAGCGGTTCGCCGACGACCTCCTCGCTGCCGGGGGAGCGGGCCTCATCACTCCCGACCTCATCCCCGACGAGGGTGCGGACTGGCTGGCAGCTTCGGAGCGCACCGGCCTCGATCGCGTCTTCCTCGCAGCGCCGTCGTCGACCGAGGCGCGTCTGCGTCAGGCTGTCGAAGCCAGCCGGGGGTTCGTGTACGCCGTGTCGACGATGGGCATCACCGGCGCGCGGTCGGATGTGGACGCCGCCGCGCGCTCGCTCGTCGCCCGTCTCCGAGCGGTCGGCGCGACCAGCGCCTGCGTCGGCGTCGGCATCTCGACCGCCGAGCAGGTGGCCGAGGTGCTCGGCTACGCCGACGGCGCGATCGTTGGTTCTGCGCTGGTGAAGGCTCTCGCCGACGGCGGCGTCGCCGGAGTCGCCGAGGTGGCGGCAGCACTGTCAGAGGGCACCGCCAAAGCGAAATAGACTATGGTGGCCGCGCGCCGAGTTTCGTGCGGTTCCCCCAACTTGAAAGGTGAGTCATCGGGTGTTTGCGACGATGAGCAGCTGGTACGCGAGCATTCCCAGCCCGGGGCCCGAGTGGCAGCAGATCCCGATCGACATCTTCGGTCTGCACTGGCGAATCCAGACGTACGCGATCTGCATCCTGATCGGTATCGTCGTCGCCGCCATGTGGACCTCGCGCCGGCTCTCCAAGCGGGGCGGCGAGCCGGGGGTCGTGCTCGACATCATCCTCTGGGCCGTGCCGCTCGGCATCATCGGCGCCCGGTTCTACCACGTGATCACCCACCCGGCCGACTACTTCTTCCCCGGCGCCGACCTGCTGAAGACGCTCTACATCTGGGAGGGCGGCAACGCGATCTTCGGCGCCCTGATCGGTGGTGCGGTCGGTGCATACATCGGCTGCCGCTGGTCGGGCGTTCGATTCTGGTCGTTCGCGGACGCCCTGGCTCCAGCCATGCTGCTCGCCCAGGCGCTCGGCCGCCTCGGCAACTACTTCAACCAGGAGCTCTTCGGGCTGCCCACCAACCTGCCGTGGGGTCTGCAGATCGACTCCGGCAACAAGGCGATCCCGGTCGGCCTTCCCGATGGCACCCTGTTCCAGCCGCTGTTCCTCTACGAGATCATCTGGAACATCATCGGAATCGCGGTCATCCTCTGGCTGGAGCGCAAGTTCCGGCTGCGCTGGGGCAAGGCGTTCGCCGTCTACCTGATCTGGTACGGGCTGGGCCGCTCCTACCTCGAATCGATCCGGATCGACCCGAGCGAGTTCAACTTCCTGGGTCTGCAGAGCAACGTCTGGGCAGCCTTCGCCGCCGTGATCCTCGGCATCGTGCTGCTCATCGTGCAGACCCGCCGTCACCCCGGACTCGAGCCCAGTGTCTACCGACCGGGTCGTGAATGGGTTCGGCCGAATGCTGAGGTAGACTCTGACGACACCGATCCGGACGACGAGGTCAGTGGCGATGATGCTGCTGAACCCGAAGGATCGGGCGCAGCCAAAGCCACAAGCTCACTCGGCTCGTAGTTCACACAGCCGAGGCATCCCGAAAATACTCTCGGACAGAACCGTCTCCCCGCACCGCACCTGGTGAAACGAGCGGCGAACCTCCCCTTGTTCACGGGCCGATGGCGTCCCTCCGTAAGAAACGTCTAGACGTGAGGACGGTCGACAGATGGCGCTTACGCCTCCCCACTCCCGCTTCGGTTCCTTCCCCGTGAAGCAGGGTCTCTACGACCCTGCCATGGAGAAGGACGCCTGCGGCCTCGCCATGGTGGCGACCCTGCGCGGCACCGCGGGCCACGACATCATCGACGCGGCCCTGAACGCGTTGCGCAACCTCGAGCACCGCGGGGCCGTCGGCTCCGATGCCGGCACCGGTGACGGTGCGGGCATCATCACCCAGGTTCCGGATGCGTTCTTGCGCGCCGTCTCGGGGTTCGAGCTGCCGGCCGCCGGCCGCTACGCCGTCGGCAACGTGTTCCTGCCGGTGGTCGCCCCCGAGCGCGATGAGGTCAAGGCCTCCATCGAGTCGATCGCAGCCGAGCAGGAGCTCGTCGTGATCGGCTGGCGCGAGGTGCCGGTGAACGCGGACGAGATCGGCACCCTGGCCAGGGATGCGATGCCCGCCATCGAGCAGCTCTTCGTTTCGAGCACCCGCACGGGCGACTCCGGCGAGCCGGTCGGCGGCATCCTGCTCGACCGTCAGACGTTCTTCCTGCGCAAGCGGGTCGAGCGTGAGCTCGACGTCTACTTCACCTCGCTGTCGAGCCGCACCCTGGTCTACAAGGGCATGGTCACCACGCTGCAGCTGGAGCCGTTCTACCCCGACCTCTCCGATCAGCGGTTCGCGTCGAGGCTGGCCCTGGTGCACTCGCGCTACTCGACGAACACGTTCCCGTCGTGGCCGCTCGCCCAGCCGTTCCGGATGATCGCGCACAACGGTGAGATCAACACGGTGCAGGGCAACCGCAACTGGATGCGGGCCCGGCAGTCCCAGCTCGAGAGCGAGCTGCTCGGCGACCTGAGCCCGGTGCTCCCCATCGTCACGCCCGGCGCCAGTGACTCCGCCTCGTTCGACGAGGTCGTGGAGCTGCTGTCGCTGTCGGGAAGGTCGCTGCCGCACGCGGTCATGATGATGGTTCCGGAGGCGTGGGAGAACCAGGCCGAGATCGACCCGGCGCGTCGCGATTTCTACGAGTACCACTCGATGCTCATGGAGCCGTGGGACGGCCCCGCCGCGATCGTGTTCACCGACGGCTCCGTCGTCGGCGCGACACTCGACCGCAACGGCCTCCGGCCAGGACGCTACGTCGTGACCACCGACGGGCTCGTCGTGCTCGCGAGCGAGATCGGCGTGCTCGACATCGAGCCGAGCCGTGTCGTTCGCAAGGGCCGCCTGCAGCCCGGCCGGATGTTCCTCGTCGACACCGTCGCCGGTCGCCTGATCGAAGACGACGAGATCAAGGCCGAGCTCGCCGCGAGCGAGCCGTTCGGGGAGTGGCTCGATGAGGGCCGCATCAACCTCAAAGATCTGCCGGAGCGGGAGCACATCGTGCACACGCCCGCCTCGATCACGCGCCGTCAGCGCACCTTCGGCTACACGGAGGAGGAGGTGCGCATCCTGTTGAAGCCCATGGCGACGACCGGCGCGGAGCCCCTCGGCGCGATGGGCTCCGACACGCCCGTCGCGGTGCTCTCCGACCGGCCGCGGCTGCTGTTCGACTACTTCACCCAGCAGTTCGCGCAGGTGACGAACCCGCCGCTCGACTCCATCCGCGAAGAGGTCGTCACCTCGCTGAAGCTGGGGCTCGGACCGGAGCGCAACCTGCTCTCCGCCGGGCCGGAGCACGCCCGCCAGGTCGTTCTCGACTTCCCGGTCATCGACAACGACGAGCTGGCGAAGATCCAGCACATCGACCCGCGCCCGGGCAGCAGGCTCACCACCACGGTGAAGGGTCTCTATCGGTTCGATTCCGGTCCCGACGCTATGGAACGGCGTCTCGCCGAGATGTGCGACGAGGTCGACGAGGCGATCGA
This sequence comes from Leifsonia sp. NPDC058292, assembly GCF_042880955.1. Taxonomy (NCBI): domain Bacteria; kingdom Bacillati; phylum Actinomycetota; class Actinomycetes; order Micrococcales; family Microbacteriaceae; genus Leifsonia; species Leifsonia sp. NPDC058292. Next base: position 70,314 of record NZ_JBHVYL010000005.1, on the reverse strand, counting down.
GGCCGGCGCGCAGTTCATCGTGCTGAGCGACCGCGACTCCACGAAAGATCTGGCGCCCATCCCGTCGCTGCTGATGCTCGCCGCGGTGCACCACCACCTCATCCGGGCTCAGAACCGCATGAAGGTGGGCATCATCGTCGAAGCCGGGGATGTGCGCGAGGTGCACCACGTCGCGCTCCTCATCGGCTACGGCGCCTCGGCGATCAACCCCTACCTCGCGATGGAGACCTGCGAGGAGCTCGTACGCAGCGGACTCATCACCGGCATCACGCCGGAGAAGGCAGTCAAGAACGTGATCAAGGCGCTCGGCAAGGGCGTGCTCAAGATCATGTCGAAGATGGGCATCTCCACCGTGTCGTCGTATGCCGGTGCGCAGGCGTTCGAGGCCGTCGGCCTGAGCCAGGAGCTCGTCGACCAGTACTTCACGGGCACGACCAGCAAGCTCGGCGGCGTCGGCATCGAGGTGCTCGCCGCGGAGAACCTGGCGCGTCACGTCGGTGCGTACCCGGCTGAGGGTGCGGCGCTCGCCCACGAGCGCCTCGCGACCGGCGGCGAGTACCAGTGGCGTCGCGACGGTGCGCCTCACCTCTTCAACCCCGAGACGGTGTTCCGCCTGCAGCACTCGACGCGCACGCGCCGCTACGACATCTTCAAGGAGTACACCGACCTGGTCGACAACCAGGCCGAGTCGCTGATGACCCTGCGCGGCATGTTCAAGCTGCAGACCGGGCTGCGGCCGCCGGTGGCGCTCGACGAGGTCGAGTCGGTGGAGAGCATCGTCAAGCGGTTCTCCACGGGCGCCATGAGCTACGGCTCCATCTCGAAGGAAGCCCACGAGACGCTCGCCATCGCCATGAACCGGCTCGGCGGCAAGTCGAACACCGGAGAGGGCGGCGAAGACCTCGACCGTCTGCTCGACCCTGAGCGCCGCAGTTCGATCAAGCAGGTGGCATCCGGCCGCTTCGGTGTCACGAGCATGTACCTCACACACGCCGACGACATCCAGATCAAGCTCGCCCAGGGCGCCAAGCCCGGCGAGGGCGGTCAGCTGCCGCCGACCAAGGTGTACCCCTGGGTCGCGCGCACCCGTCACGCCACGGCGGGAGTCGGCCTGATCTCCCCTCCGCCACACCACGACATCTACTCGATCGAAGACCTCAAGCAACTGATCTTCGATCTGAAGCGCGCGAACCCGAACGCTCGGGTGCACGTGAAGCTCGTGAGCGAGTCGGGCATCGGCGCGGTCGCGGCCGGCGTCGCCAAGGCGCTGGCGGATGTCGTGCTCGTCTCCGGGCACGACGGCGGAACGGGCGCATCCCCGGTCAACTCGCTCAAGCACGCGGGCACGCCCTGGGAGCTCGGCCTGGCGGAGACGCAGCAGACCCTCATGCTGAACGGGATGCGCGACCGCGTCGTCGTGCAGGTGGACGGCCAGCTGAAGACAGGACGCGACGTGATCGTCGGCGCCCTGCTCGGCGCCGAGGAGTTCGGCTTCGCCACCGCGCCGCTCGTGGTCTCGGGCTGCATCATGATGCGCGTCTGCCACCTGGACACGTGCCCGGTCGGTGTTGCGACTCAGAACCCGGAGTTGCGCTCCCGGTTCTCCGGCAAGCCCGAGTTCGTCGTCAACTTCTTCGAGTTCATCGCCCAGGAGGTGCGCGAGTACCTCGCCGAGCTCGGTTTCCGCAGCCTCGACGAGGCGATCGGCCACGCCGAGCTCCTCGACGTGAACGGTGCGATCGATCACTGGAAGGCGTCCGGTCTCGACCTGTCGCCCATCCTGAGCGGACCCGACTTCCCCGAGAGTGCGCCGCGCAAGAACGCCCGCAAGCAGGACCACGAGCTGGAGAAGCACTTCGACAACCAGCTCATGGAGGCCAGTGCGGATGTGCTGGCCAAGGGCGGACACGTCGCGATCGACCTCCCCATCCGCAACACGGAGCGCGCGGTCGGCACGATGCTCGGCCACGAGGTCACTGTGCGCCACGGCGAGAACGGTCTGCCGACCGGCTCGATCGAGGTCACGCTCACGGGCTCGGCCGGGCAGTCGCTCGGCGCCTTCCTGCCGAGCGGCATCACGCTGCGGCTCGAGGGCGACACGAACGACTACGTCGGCAAGGGCCTCTCGGGTGGTCAGATCGTCGTGCGCCCCGACCGCAACAGCGGTTTCGCGGCCGAGGAGAACGTGATCGCGGGCAACGTGATCGGGTACGGCGCCACGCAGGGCAGCATGTTCATCCGCGGCATCGTCGGCGAGCGGTTCCTGGTGCGCAACTCCGGTGCCACCGCCGTGGTCGAGGGCGTCGGCGACCACGCGCTCGAGTACATGACCGGCGGACTCGCGGTCATACTCGGCGGCACGGGCCGTAACCTCGGCGCCGGCATGTCGGGCGGAACCGCTTATGTCTACGAGCTGAAGAACGAGCGCGTGAACCGCGACTCCCTCGCGAGCGGGGAGCTCGAGCTCCTGCCTCTCGGCAGTGCCGACGTGGAGATCGTGCGCGACCTCCTGGAGCGTCACGTGGCCGAGACGGAGTCCGCGCTCGCAACACGTCTGCTCGCGAACTTCGACGATACGGTCACGAAGTTCGTGAAGGTGCTGCCGCGTGACTACGCGGCCGTGCTGCAAACACGTCAAGACGCCGTGGACGAGGGTCTCGACCCCGACGGCGACATCGTCTGGAACAGAATCCTGGAGGTGACCAATGGCTGACCCGAAGGGCTTCCTCAAGGTTACGGAGCGCGAGCTCCCCAAGCGCCGCCCGGTCTCCGTGCGCCTGATGGACTGGAAAGAGGTCTACGAGGCGCAGGAGTCGGGAGAGCTCCGCCGTCAGGCCGGCCGCTGCATGGACTGCGGTGTGCCGTTCTGCCACCAGGGATGCCCGCTCGGCAACCTGATCCCGGAGTGGAACGACCTCATGTGGCGCGGCGAGGGCCGTCAGGCCATCGAGCGACTGCACGCCACGAACAACTTCCCCGAGTTCACGGGTCGCCTCTGCCCGGCGCCCTGCGAGTCGTCGTGCGTGCTGGGCATCAACCAGCCCGCGGTCACGATCAAGCAGGTCGAGGTGTCGATCATCGACCAGGCGTGGCAGAACGGCTGGGTGCAGCCGCACCCGCCGGAGCGCCTCACCGGCAAGACGGTCGCCGTCGTCGGTTCCGGCCCCGCCGGTCTCGCCGCCGCGCAGCAGCTCACGCGTGCCGGTCACACCGTCGCCGTGTACGAGCGCGACGACCGCATCGGCGGACTGCTGCGCTACGGCATCCCCGACTTCAAGATGGAGAAGAAGCACCTCGAGGCGCGTCTCAACCAGATGATGGCCGAGGGCACGCGCTTCCGCGCCGGTGTCAGCATCGGTGTCGACATCACCTGGGAAGACCTGCGCGCACGTTACGACGCGGTCGTCATCGCCACCGGTGCGATGGTGCCGCGCGACCTGCCGATCCCGGGCCGCGACCTCAGCGGCGTGCACTTCGCGATGGAATACCTCGTGCAGCAGAACAAGGCCGGCGCTGGCGACCAGGTCTCCGCGCAGATCACGGCGGAGGGCAAGCACGTCGTCGTTCTCGGCGGCGGCGACACCGGCGCCGACTGCATCGGCACCGCGCACCGCCAGGGCGCGGCATCCGTCACCAACCTCGCCATCGGCAAGCAGCCGCCGAGTGAGCGCCCTGGCCACCAGCCCTGGCCGATGACGCCGACCCTGTTCGAGGTCTCCAGCGCACACGAGGAGGGCGGCCACCGCGAGTTCCTCGCCTCGACCGTCGAGTTCCTCCCCAACGAGTTCGGCGAGGTGCGCGCCATCCGCGTCGCCGAGACCGAGTACCTCGACGGACGCCGCGTTCCGAAGGCGGGCACCGAGCGCGAGATCCCTGCGGACCTCGTTCTGCTGGCGCTCGGCTTCACCGGCCCCGAGTCCGACGACCTCTCCTCGCAACTGTCGGTGCCGTTCGACGAGCGCGGCAACGTGCAGCGCGACGGCCAGTACCAGACCAGCCAGCCGGGCGTGTTCGTTGCCGGGGATGCGGGCCGCGGACAGTCGCTCATCGTCTGGGCGATCGCCGAGGGCCGTGCAGCGGCATCCGCCGTTGACCGGTATCTTGAGGGGGAGACGCAATTGCCGTTCCCGGTCCGACCCACCGATCGGGGCATCCTCGTCTGATCGTATGGACGTGCTGCGCGCGGTACCGCCGCGCGACGTCATCACTGAATCGAGCGCCGTCAGGGGCGCAGAATCACGGAGCAAGAAGAAAAGTATGAGACGGGCCAAAATCGTCGCGACCCTAGGGCCGGCGACCTCGAGCTATGAGAACATCCGCGCGATCATCGACGCGGGTGTAGACGTAGCCCGCATGAACCTCAGTCACGGCAGCTACGACGTCCACGAGGGCGTCTACGCGAACGTGCGCAAGGCAGCAGACGACGCCAAGAAGCCGGTCGCCGTGCTGGTCGACCTCCAGGGTCCCAAGATCCGTCTCGGCAAGTTCGAGGCCGGCCCCTACGAGCTCGCCGAGGGTGACATCTTCAAGATCACCATCGAAGACATCATCGGCACCAAGGAGATCTCCTCCACCACGTTCAAGGGTCTCCCGAACGACGTGAAGCCGGGCGACTTCCTCCTCATCGACGACGGCAAGGTGCGTGTCAAGGTTCTCGAGACCGACGGAACGGTCGTGACCACCGAGGTGATCGTCGCCGGCCCCGTGTCGAACAACAAGGGCATCAACCTGCCGGGTGTCGCGGTCAACGTGCCCGCACTGTCGGACAAGGATGAGGCCGACCTGCGCTGGGGGCTCAAGCTGGGCGCCGACCTCATCGCGCTCTCCTTCGTGCGCGACGCCTCCGACATCCAGCGGGTGCACGAGATCATGGCCGAGGAGGGCCGCAAGGTCCCCGTCGTCGCCAAGATCGAGAAGCCGCAGGCGGTCGACGCGCTGGAGGGCATCATCGAGGCCTTCGACGCGATCATGGTCGCCCGTGGCGACCTCGGCGTCGAGCTCCCGCTCGAGGCGGTGCCGATCGTGCAGAAGCGCGCGGTCGAGCTCGCCCGGCGCGCGGCCAAGCCGGTCATCGTCGCCACCCAGATGCTCGAGTCGATGATCTCCAGCCCGGTGCCCACCCGCGCCGAGACATCGGATGTCGCGAACGCGGTTCTCGACGGAGCCGACGCCGTGATGCTGAGCGGTGAGACCAGCGTCGGCGAGTATCCGGTGATCACGGTGCAGACCATGGCCCGCATCGTGGAGTCCACCGAGGAGCACGGGCTGGAGCGCATCGCGCCGCTCGGCACGCGTCCTCGCACGCAGAGCGGCGCGATCACGCTCGCCGCCGTCGAGGTCGCCGACTTCGTCGAGGCCAAGTACCTCTGCGTCTTCACCGAGTCGGGCGAGTCCGCCCGTCGCATGTCGCGCCTCCGCAGCAAGATCCCCATCCTCGCGTTCACGCCCGAGGAGTCGGTGCGTCGCCGCATGTCGCTCAACTGGGGCGTCGAGTCGTTCGTCGTCTCGCGCGTCACCCACACCGACCAGATGGTCGCCCAGGTCGACGAGGCGCTGAAGTCGACCGGCCGCGCCGTGAACGGCGACAAGGTGATCATCATCTCGGGTTCCCCTCCCGGAATCCCCGGAACCACCAACGACATCCGCGTGCACAAGGTCGGAGACGTGCTCTAGAGCGACGTCCGTCAGCACGCCGATGTGTGACACAGCCCCCGAGAGATCGGGGGCTGTGTCGTTGCCGGGGCCGGCGCCCTCTCACCGAGTTGCCAGCAACCCGCGGGTGCAGCGGGCGGCGACCGGCGTAGTCTCGAAGGCATGAAACGTCGCTGGGTCCGCTGGTTGCCTGCCGCCGTCGTTCCGGCCGTGATCGGAGCCGGGGTGCTCATCGCGCCGCTGGCTGCCGGCGCCGCCGATCTGCCAGCGAAGTCTCCGCAGGAGGTACTCGCGCTCGTATCGTCGAGCGATTCGCGCGCCTTCTCCGGAACGATCGAGCAGACCTCCGACCTCGGGCTGCCGACACTGCCGAGCACATCGCCCGGTTCAGGCGATGTCGCGGGCTCCGGGTCGAACGGCGGGGCCGACGCGTCGTCGGCGCTCGAACTGCTCACCGGCTCGCATAAGGCTCAGGTCGCCGTCGACGGCCCCACGAAGGTGCGGGTGCAGGTGCTCGACCAGCTTGCGGAGCGGGATGTCGTGCGGAACGGTGACGATGTCTGGCTCTACGCGTCGAAGGGGCAGCAGGTCACACACGTGACGCTTCCGTCGGCGGATGCCGCCGACCCGGACGCCGCCGTACCGGACGCGTCGTCGCTGACGCCGTCCGCGCTGGCCCAGCGGTTCCTCTCCGCCGTCGACCCCAGCGCCGCGGTGACTCTCGGTGCCGACACGAAGGTCGCCGGCCGCGATGCGTACGACCTCGTGCTGACGCCGCGCACCGCCGCGACCCTCGTGGGGTCTGTCTCGATCGCCGTGGACGGCAGCACCGGCATCCCGCTGCGCGTGCAGGTGGAGGCGCGAGGGCAGAAGAACCCGGCCGTCGAGGTGGAGTTCTCCTCGTTCAGCGCCGACACGCCGTCCGCGTCGCGGTTCGAGTTCACACCGCCGTCCGGCGCGACGGTGACGGAGAAGAAGCTCTCCGCCGGTGACGCGGACGGCGCGCGTGCAGAGGTCCGCGCGCATCCGAGGCCCGCTGTCACAGGAAGCGGCTGGGACGCGATCGTGACGCTTCCGGCAGGCACGGCCTCCGGCGATATCACCTCGTCGCCGTTGTTCGGCCAACTGACGACGGCGGTCGACGGTGGCCGCGCGCTCTCGACGGCGCTCGTGTCGGTGCTGATCACCGACGACGGCCGCGTGCTGGCCGGGGCGGTCCCCGTCTCGGCGTTGCAGGCAGTCGCCGCGCAGTGACCGCGCCGGACGACGCGATCGCCACGAGCGGTCTGTCCAAACGGTTCGGCTCGCGCACCGTCGTCGACGCCATCGACCTGAGGGTGCCCCGGGGCGCCGTTTTCGGTTTTCTCGGGCCGAACGGGTCGGGCAAGACCACGAGCATCAGGATGCTGCTGGGTCTGGTCGCCGCGAGCGACGGCGATATCCGCCTGTTCGGCGAGCCCATGCCCGACGGGGGCGCTCGCGTGCTTCCCCGCGTGGGCGCTCTCGTGGAAGGCCCGGCCTTCGCGCCCTATCTGAGTGGCACCGCCAACCTCCTGCGGCGGGACTCCGCCGACCTCTACGCTCCCGCCGCCACGCGCCGGCGCCGGGTCGCCTCCGCCCTGGAACGCGTCGGACTCTCGCACGCCGCCGACCGTCGGGTGAAAGCGTATTCGCTCGGAATGAAGCAGCGTCTCGGCATAGCCGGGGCGCTGCTCACCGAGAAGGAGCTTCTCGTGCTCGACGAGCCGACCAACGGGCTCGATCCGCAGGGCACCCGCGAGGTGCGCTCGCTCATCCGCTCCCTCGCGGACGGCGGCACGACCGTCTTCGTCTCCAGTCACCTCCTCGCGGAGATCGAGCAAATCTGCAGCCACGCTGCGATCATGCGGAGCGGACGCCTCGTCGCCCAGGGATCGCTCGACGAGTTGCGCAGCACAGGCGCCCCTCGCGTGCGTGTGGTGACACCGGATGTCGACCTCGCCATCGCCGTCCTCGCCCGCCTGGGCGTCGTCGCTGACGGCGGGAGCGACGCTGCGGCGGGGGAGTCGCTCGGTGCACCGGGCGCGGAGCACGACGTCGTGCTGGAGGGGACGCTTCCGCATCCCGCCCCCGCGGCTGAGGACGTGGTCGGCATCCTCGTCGCCGAGGGCGTTCGAGTGCGCGGTTTCGCGGTGCACGGATCGTCGCTCGAGGAACGCTTCGTCGCGCTGACCGGGGAGGGCTTCGATGTCGACCGGTGAGGCGGCTGCCGTGCCCCGCCGGAGAAGCGCGGGAGGCGCGCTGCTCGGCTCGGAGATCTCGGTGCTCTTCCGCCGCTGGCGCACCTGGGCGATGCTGGCGGCGCTGGCGGCCGTGCCCATCCTGATCGCGGTCGCTGTGCGGGTGCGCGGGGGAAGCGAGTCGGGCCGCGGGCCGCAGTTTCTCGATCAGATCACCGCGAACGGACTCTTCGTCGGGTTCACCGCGCTCGTCGTGTGCGTGCCCCTGTTCCTTCCGCTGACGATGGGCGTCGTCGCGGGCGACACGATCGCGGGGGAGGCGAGCCACGGAACCCTGCGCTATCTGGTGATCGCACCGGCCGGGCGCCTGCGCCTGCTCGCCGTGAAGTTCGTGGGTGCGGCGGTGTTCGGCATCGTCAGCACTCTCGTCGTCATCGTCGCGGGTGTCGCGGTCGGCGCCGCCCTGTTCCCGGTCGGTCCGGTCACCTTGCTGTCGGGCACCGTGGTCAGTTTCGGGGAGGCGCTGCTGAGGCTTCTGCTGATCGCCGCCTTCGTCGCCGTCTCCCTGCTCGGTCTGTGCGCGATCGGACTGTTCTTCTCGACCCTCACCGACGTGCCCGTCGGCGCGATGGCTGCCACGATCGTGCTCTCGGTGGTGTCGCAGGTGCTCGACCAGCTGCCGCAGTTGGAGGCCATCCACCCTTGGCTGTTCAGTCACTACTGGTTCGGCTTCGGCGACCTGTTGCGCGATCCGATCTCGTGGGATTCGTTCGGCAGCAACGCCGTTCTGCAGCTCGGCTATGTCGCTGTCTTCGGTGCGCTGGCGATCGGCCGGTTCACGACGAAGGACATCCTGTCGTAGGCGCCCGCCCTCAGGGGATGGTCTCGGCCGTGCTTTCGAGGTCGGAGCGGGGTCGCGGCCGCGCGGTGGCGATCGTGACGGCGGCCGCCGCGCACACGACCACGATGCCGAGCAGCTGCACCGGGGTGAAACGCTCGCCGAGCACGATGACCCCGAAGACCGTCGCGACGACCGGGCCGAAACTCGTGATGATCGCGTAGAGGCGGGGCGGGATGCGGCGCAGGATGAAGGTGTCGAGGCTGTACGGGATCGCGGAGGAGAGCAGACCGGCGGCGACGAGCAGGCCGATCACGCCCCAGTCGAGGCGCGAGTAGTCGACGACGACCAGAGCGATCGGCAGCAGGATGACCGTCGCGACGACGCTGGCGACGCTCAATCCTTCGAGCCCGGGCAGCCGGAGCGCGACCTGGCGGGTCAACAGGATGTACGCCGCCCAGCTGGCCGCGGCGGTCAGGGCGAGCAGCACACCCAGCGGATCGATCGCTCCCGCGGTGCCGGTGAGGAGCACCACGCCGGCGGCCACCACGAACGCGCAGACCACATCCAGCAGCCGACGCGACCCGACCAGTGCGAGTGCGAACGGGCCGAGGAATTCGATCGTGGCCGCGATGCCGAGCCCCAGCCTGCCGATGGACTCGTAGAAACTGAGGTTCATGGTCGCGAGCACGACACCGAGAGCGAGTGCGGGCCACAGCCGGCGCCAGGTGAGCTCGGCGCGTTTCGGCCGGTAGAACGGAAGCACGGCGATCGCGGTGATGATCTGCCGCACAGCCACGACTACCACGGAACCGACGATCGGGATGAGCAGCCCGGCGATCGAGGAGCCGAAGTTGATGCTGACCTCGGTGGCGACCTGCGTTCCCGCGCCGACGAGCGTGCGACGGGTCGCGGGGTCGCTGCTCGGGGTCACCACTCGAGCTTAGGGTCTCACGCGGCGGGCTCGAACCGCATGACCGCGCGCGTGGCCGACGGCCGGCGCACCTCGTGGAACCCTGCGGATTCGAACAGAGAGACCGTGCCGTGATATCTCTCTGCGCTCGACAGCGAGGGTCGCACCGCCGTGTCGACCGGGTATCCCTCGACGACGACGGCGCCCTGGGCCGTTGCATGATCGACCGCGCCCCGCAGCAGCGCGGCGGCGACTCCCCGCCGCCGGAAGTCGTGACGAACGACGAAGCAGGTGACCGCCCAAGGGTCGAGCGGATCGTCGGCCAGGCGTTTCGTGATGGGCGAACGACCCAGACTCGGGTACGCACTGAACGGCTCGACGGCCGCCCAGCCGACCGGCTCGTCGTTGATCCACGCGATGACCCCGGGCGCGGGGTCGCCGGCGATGCTCTCTCGCAGACGCGCCGCCTTCGCATCCCGGGGCAGCTCCCGGTTCTGCGTGCCCGTGAGCTTGAACCACTGGCACCAGCACCCCGAGGCATCACCGGGCTCGCCGAACACCTCCGCCAGCTGCGGCCAGAGATCGGCACGGATCGCTTCCACTTTGATGTTCTCCGTCTCCATGCGGACAACCTACCGGGCGTGCAGCACTCCGCACAGGAGGCTGGGATGCTCGATGTGCCCGAAGTGGCCGGTCGAAGGCACGACCACCGCCTGGTAGCCCGGGATGGTGGCGGCGAGCAGGGCGTCGTCGTCCCGTCCGACGAACACGTCGTCGTCGCCGTGCAGCGCGAGAACGGTGCACCGGATGCGCGCCCAGCGTTCGCGTGCCGGGTAGGTGCGCGCGACCGCCATCGCCCGCACGAAGGCTCCGGGGCGCAGATCCCGCGCGAGTTCGTGCACAGCGCCGCGGTCGACCCGAGTGAACAGCGGAGCCGCGAGCATCGGCAGCAGTTCCCAGCGATCGAGCAGCCGCACGAACCGGGCCGCCAACGGTCCCAGCAGCAGGAGGCAGCGCATCCCGAGCAAGAGGCCGACGAGCGCCGGGTAGTGCATGAAGCGCCCGACCGCGGAGAGTGTGTCGCCGCGGCCACCGAACGTCGTCGCCGATACGAGCGCCACCGACCGGGTGGCGTTCGGTTCCTGCGCGGCGAGTTCGAGCGCCACGAACCCGCCGAGCGAGTGCCCGACCAGGCGCCAGTGGTGGTAGCCGAGCGACCGGGCCACCGTGGCGATGGAGGCGGCGAGTGCCGACGCATCCAGCGTTCTCAGGTCGTCGACGGGGGAGTCTCCCCAACCCGGCAGGTCGGGAATGACGAGATCGGTCACGGCCCCGCTGTCCTCCGCGGCGGCGATGGCGGCGGCCCAGGTCGTCCACGATCCGGCCGCGCCGTGCAACAGCACGGTCGCGGTATCGCTCTCGCGCGCGCTGTGCCGAACGGCCACGGGGCCGAGGCGGGTGTCGACGGTTGTTCTCTCCACGGTCATTGTTCGGAGCGGACCCGCGCGTAGGATGCCCAACAAGTGGTATTCCCTGCGGAAGGAACTCGATGAGCGCTCGACAGACCACCGTTCTCTCGCCCGAGATGCTCGACAGGTTGGACGCCTGGTGGCGTGCGGCGAACTATCTGTCGGTCGGCCAGATCTACCTGCTCGACAACCCTCTGCTGCGGACGCCTCTCACCCGTGACCACATCAAGCCGCGGTTGCTCGGGCACTGGGGAACGACGCCGGGTCTGAACTTCATCTACGCGCACCTCAACCGCGTCATCCAGGAGCGCGATCTCGACACGATCTTCATCGCCGGCCCCGGGCACGGCGGGCCGGGTGTGGTCGCCGGCGCCTACCTGGACGGTACGTACAGCGAGATCTACGGCACCATCGACAAGACCGAGGAGGGCTTGCGCAGGCTGTTCCGCCAGTTCTCTTTTCCGGGCGGCATCCCGAGTCACGCGGCGCCGGAGACCCCGGGGTCGATCCACGAGGGTGGTGAGCTGGGATACTCCCTCTCGCACGCGTACGGAGCGGCGTTCGACAACCCGAACCTGATCGTGGCGGCCGTCGTCGGTGACGGCGAGGCCGAGACCGGCCCCCTTGCGACGGCCTGGCACTCGAACAAGTTCCTGAACCCGGTGACCGATGGCGTGGTGCTGCCGATCCTCCACCTCAACGGGTACAAGATCGCGAACCCGACCGTGCTCGCGCGCATCCCGGAGTCCGAGTTGTTCGAGCTGATGCGCGGCTACGGTTATACGCCGTACCTGGTGTCGGGCGGCTTCGACGGTGAGGACCCTCGTGCCGTTCACGAGCGGATGGCCGAGACGCTCGACCAGATGCTCGACCAGATCGCCGGCATCAAGCGTGCGGCGCAGGCGGGCGAGCTGTCGTCCCGTCCCGCCTGGCCGATGCTCATCCTGCGGACGCCGAAGGGCTGGACGTGCCCGAAAGAGATCGACGGGCATCCGGCGGAGAACAACTGGCGGTCGCACCAGGTGCCGCTGTCGGATGCGCGCGACACCGAAGAGCACACGAAACTGCTCGAGAGCTGGCTCGCCTCGTATCGCCCGGAAGAACTGTTCGACGACGCGGGCGCTCCGGTCGACCTGGTAAGTGGGCTCGCCCCGCTGGGGGATCGGCGGATGAGCGCGAACCCGGTCGCCAACGGCGGTCTGCTGCGCAAAGAGCTGCGGCTGCCCGACTTCCGCGACTACGCCGTCGACGTTCCGTCGCCCGGCGAGACGGTCGCTGAGGCGACGAAGGTTCTGGGCGAGTGGCTGCGGGACGTGATGGTGGCGAACCCCGACGACTTCCGGTTGTTCGGGCCGGACGAGACGGCATCCAACCGACTGCAGGCCGTGTTCGAGGTGACCGGCAAGCAGTGGAACGCCGAGCGCTGGCCGATCGACGACGACAACCACCTCGCCACCAGCGGCCGAGTGATGGAGGTGCTGAGCGAGCATCAGTGCCAGGGGTGGCTCGAAGGGTATCTGCTCACCGGGCGGCACGGGGTGCTGAACTCCTACGAGGCGTTCATCCACATCGTCGACTCCATGTTCAACCAGCACGCCAAATGGCTGAAGACGTCGAGGAAGATCGAGTGGCGTCGCCCCGTCGCGTCGCTGAACTACCTGCTCAGCTCCCACGTGTGGCGGCAGGACCACAACGGCGCCTCGCACCAGGACCCCGGGTTCATCGACCACGTCGTCAACAAGAAGGCCGACGTCGTGCGGGTGTATCTGCCGTTCGACGCGAACACGCTGCTCTCCACCTACGACCACTGCCTGCGCTCGGTCGACTACGTGAACGTCGTCGTCGCCGGCAAACAGCCCGCGCCGAACTGGCTGACCATGGAGCAGGCGATCGACCACTGCACCCGCGGCATCGGCATCTTCGACTGGGCGGGCACCGAGAAACCGGGAGAAGAGCCGGATGTGGTGCTCGCAGCGGCCGGTGACATCCCGACCCTCGAGGTGCTCGCCGCCGCGTCCATCCTCCGCGAGCACGTGCCCGACCTCAAGGTTCGCGTGGTGAACGTCGTCGACCTGATGCGCCTGCAGACGGAGGGCGAGCATCCGCACGGTCTGAACGACAGCGCATACGACGCGCTGTTCACCACCGACAAGCCGGTGGTGTTCGCCTACCACGGGTATCCGTGGCTCATCCACCGGCTCACCTACCGTCGCCACGGGCACGACAATCTGCACGTGCGCGGCTACAAGGAGGAAGGCACCACGACGACGCCGTTCGACATGGTGATGCTGAACGACCTCGATCGGTACCACCTCGTCATCGATGTGCTGGACAGGGTGCCCGGGCTCGCCGCCCGCGAGGCGGTTTTCCGTCAGGAGATGCAGGACGCACGCGTGAGGGCGCGTCAGTACACCCGCGAACACGGCGAGGACATCCCTGTCGTCGCCGAATGGACGTGGGCCGGCGGCGAGCGCACCACGCGGCTCGACACCACGGGCGGCGACAACGACTGACCGGCTCGCCGGTCGAGACCCGAACGCGGCAGCGTCAGGGTCAGCGTCAGCGTCAGCGTCAGACGGGCGTGACGGAGGTGGGGTCGACGGGGGTGAGTGTGGCGATCTTTGCGACCCGGCCGTCGCCGGAGGAGCGGCCGGTGAGTCGCCGGCCTATCCAGGGCAGCACGTAGCGCCGGTAGTACTCCGCTGTGCGGCGGGAGCGCTGACCGGGCGGCGCGGCGGCGACCTCCTCGACACCCCATTCCGCGGGGACCGGCACCCCGAGCGCGGTCAGCACGTTGCTCGCGACGCGGGCGTGGCCGGTGGCGTTCAGGTGCAGACGGTCGGCCGACCAGTAGCGGAGGTCGCGCAGCACGGGGTCGGCCCAGTTGTCGACGAACGTCGCTTTCTCGCGGGGGAAGAGCTTGTGGGCGGCGGCGTCGAGTTCGTCGCCACGGCGTGAGACGAGGTTGCCCATCGGCAGGTGGTCGCTGGGGTTGGCGCCGCTCAGCAGCAGCATGTGGATTCCGGCGGACGTCACGCGCTCGGTCGCCTCTTCGAGCTGCCGCACGACCGACTCGGTCGACACCTTGGGGCGCATGATGTCGTTGCCGCCGCCGTTCAGGCTGATGAGTTCGGGTCGTTGCGCGATGGCGGGCTCCAGCTGCTCCGCGAGCAGGGGCCCGAGCTTGCGGCCGCGGATGGCGAGGTTCGCGTACGTCACCGGTTGCGCTCCCGAAGCGGCTGAGGAGGAGGCGGCCATCGCGAGGCCGAGGGCGACGAAGTCGGCCCAGCCGCGAACACGTCCATCGGGAAGATCGTCGCCCACCCCTTCGGTGAAACTGTCGCCGATGGCGATGTAGCTCGAGAACATGGTCTTACGCTACTCGCGCTCGATACTCTGGTCGCAACCGAACGAAGGAGTTCCCTCATGCCGAGAATCACCCCGTTCCTGTGGTTCGACGACCAGGCCGAGCAGGCGGCCGAGTTCTACGTCTCGCTGTTCCCGAACTCGCGCATCCTCGATGTCGTCCGCTTCGGGAGCGACGCTCCCGGGCAGGCCGCCGGTGTCACGACCGTGCGGTTCGTGCTGGACGGCTTGGAGTTCGAAGCCCTGAACGGTGGGCCCATCTTCCCGTTCACCGAGGCGTTCTCGCTCTACACGGAGGCGAACACGCAAGCCGAGATCGACCGGCTCTGGGATGCCCTGATCGCCGACGGCGGCGAGCCGAGCCAGTGCGGCTGGCTCAAAGACCGCTGGGGGCTGTCGTGGCAGATCGTGCCCGCCCGGCTCGGCGAACTGCTCGCCGACCCGGACCCGGAGCGCGCCCATCGGGCGATGCAGGCGATGCTCGGGATGGGCAAGCTCGACATCGCCGCGCTCGAAGCGGCCGCCGACGGCTGAGTTCGGCGGGTCTATTGCTCGCGCGCTCGACTGAGTCGAGGATCGATCTGGCCGAGCTAGCCGTAACATCGCGCGGCTAGCTTGTGAGAAGAGCGAGCTCTGTCTCCCAGCGGCTCTTGCGTGGCTGGGTTCGCGGGTCGGTGACGTAGATCTCGAGTCGCCCCGCCCAGTCGACGCCCGCATCCGTCTCTTCGGTGTCGAACTGGATCTGCCGGGCTTCCGCCCACTCGAAAAGGAGCTTGTGGGCGCGGAGCGAGTGATTGATGTAGCGCAGCACAACGTAGCGGCCGCCCGGTACGACCCCCTCGGTCACTTCGTCATCGCCCACCCCTGTCACGAACGCGCCAACTTCGATATCCATATCGCCGGCCATGTCAACGGTGTGCAGCCGCAGGTAGAACGCACCGTCCGGCTCAACCTCGTTGGTCTGCATCCAAGCGATCAGAACAGCGAGTAATCGATCGCGTTCCGCCAGCATCCCGCGAAAAGGCGTGCGAGTTCGGATGCCGAGCGTCGGGCGCGCAAGGCGATCCTCGACACGGGGGCCGTCCACCACTTCCACCCCCCACTCCCTTCGTCACTGCGTACGACAACGTTGACTCACGGGTCTTTCTGGGTTTCCCCCCGCCCAGGGCAGCTGGTTTACCGTGCCATGTCGAGGCCCGGCGAGTGGGCGCTGGGCGGCTACTGACCCAGCAGGGTTCGCCAGGCGCTGAGGTGCTCGACCGTCACGCCGCGGTATCCGGTCGTTGCACCGAAGGCGGACCGCACGAGCGCGGTCTCCGTCTCGAGTGCCGCGGCGCTGTCGTCACCGAACGTGTACTGGGCTCCGCCCGCGACCGCCGGGGTGTCGGTCTCCACGCCGACGGTGAACGGCAGGTTCGCCGCGGCTGCCTCGGACACGGCCGGCGACGCGAGAGCGACGATGCCGTCGGAGCCGGCGGCGTGGTCGGCGAAGGCGACGATGGCCACGCTCTGGGCGTGCGCGACGATGGCTCCGAACGCGGTTCCGCTGCCGACGGGCTTCACCGCGAGCCACCAAGGCAGGTCGACGCCGATCGGCACGTCGCCGGCGGCCGTCGTCGCCGCATCCAGCATCGCCGTGTACTGAGTGACGATGGTGCCGAGATCCGCGTCGGGCACTCCCGCCCACGGTTCGACGTCGAACTGCACGGCGTCGAACGGCGCCGTCGCGAGCGCGTCGGACACCCACTGAGCCGCGAGCGCCGGCTGACTCGCCCACGACGCGTCTCCGCCGAGGGCCGACACCTCGATGCCGGCCGCGTGCAGCGCGCTCACGGCCTCCGGCAACCAGACCGCGAATGCGCCCTGGTTGGCGGCCCACGGCACCGAGAGGTAGACGGAGTGCAGACCGTGCGCCTGCGCGAAGGCGACCAGCGCGGCGGGCTCGAACTCGGCCTGGCCGCGACCGCGCGCATCCGTCGCCGGATCGATCGGGTTGCCCCACGCCCACATGCTGGTGATCGCCGACGGCGCAGAGCCCTCGGTGGAGTGCACGACGGCGTCTGCCGGGGATGCCGCGATCCCTGTTGTGACGATCACCGCGGCCAGGCCGACGCCCACGAGTGCTGATGCTCTGCTGATTCTCGGCACGGCGATCTCCTCATCGAAACAGTGGAGCTGCCGAGTCGGGTGTGCAGCCCGCCCAGTTTGTCAGGCTTCCGCCGTCTCACGCTAGAGAGGACGCAGAGGTGGAGCTCAGTCGCGCCAGCCCAGTTCGGGGGCTATCCGCGTCACGATCGTCTCGAGCAGGTGGGCGTTGTAGTCGACGCCGAGCTGGTTGGGAACGGTCACGATCACGGTGTCGGCCTCGCGCACCGCGGCGTCGTCCTTGAGCTCTGCGACGATCTGCTCGGGCTCCCCAACGTACGACTTGCCGAAGCGGGCGACGCCTCCGTCGAGGTAACCGATCTGGTCCTCCCGCTCGCCGAGGGCCGATGCGCCGAAGTACTTGCGGTCGAGGTCGGAGACGATCGGCAGGATGCTGCGGCTCACCGACACCCGCGGCTCCCGCTCCCAGCCGGCCTTCTTCCACGCCTCGCGGTACAGGGCGATCTGTTCGGCCTGGAGGTCGCCGAACGGCACCCCGGTGTCTTCGGTCAGAAGCGTCGAACTCATCAGGTTCATGCCCTGTTCGGCCGTCCACACGGCCGTCTGCCTGGTGCCGGAGCCCCACCAGATGCGCTCGGAGAGCCCAGGGGACTGGGGCTGGATGGCGAGCCCGCCGGTCGTGCCGGTCATCTGGGGGTTCGCGTTCGCGACCGCTGCGCCCTCGATCGCCGCTCGGAACAGCGCCGTGTGGGCGCGGGCGAGGTCGGCATCCGTCTCGCCGTCGCCGGGCACGTAGCCGAACGCCTCTGAGCCGCGCAGAGCTGTCTCGGGTGATCCTCGGCTCACGCCGAGCTGCAGGCGGCCGCCGCTGATCAGGTCGGCCGCCGCTGCCTCCTCGGCCATGTAGAGCGGGTTCTCGTAGCGCATGTCGATCACGCCGGTGCCCAGCTCGATCCGGCTCGTGCGGGCGGCCATGGCGGCCAGCAGGGGAAAGGGCGACGCGAGCTGACGAGCGAAGTGGTGAACACGCACATAGGCGCCGTCGACCCCGAGCTCCTCCGCCGCCACGGCGAGGTCGATCGTCTGCAGGAGAGCATCCGCGGCGGTTCGTGCCACCGATCCGGGGATCGGTTGCCAGTGGCCGAAGGAGAGAAAGCCGATACGTTTCACGGTGACCTCAAGCGTGACGGTGGATGCGGTATTCCGCCCGGCACCGCATCCACCGACCCGACATCATTCGTTCGCGTGCACCTGGTCGAGCCAGACGAGGATCTCGGTGGCGACGTCGCGCCAGCCGTGATCGATGGTCAGGGAGTGCCCGCGGCCCTCGAACTTGATCAGCTCGGTGACGGCGTTCGAGTCGCGGTACTGCTTGAGCGTCGCGTCTGTGATCACCGCGGGCGCCGTGTGATCGGCCGAACCCGAGATGAGGAGCAGCGGACCGCGGTCCTCGTTCTTCGTGTCGACCGCGGCCTGCGAATGCATGGTGAAGTTGGCGGCAGCAGCCTGGAAGATCGGGCGCACGGTGGAGGGGATCGTCCACTTGTCGTACAGCTCTTTCGCTTCCTCGTCGCTGAGCTCGTTGGCGAAGCCGAACTTGAACTCCTTCTCGGTCAGCGACACGGCCTTGCCGATGTTCGTGGGGTTGCCGAGCGCCGGCAGCGACGACCGCAGCTGCGCCAGCGGAAGCGGCAGCACGCCTTTGATCTGAGCCGGATCGATCGCGACCGCCGCATTGCCGTAGCCCTGCCCGAGCAGCTTCTCGGTGATCAGTCCGCCGAACGAGTGACCGATGATCACCGGCGGCTCGTCGAGGCCTTCGATGATCTTCGCGAAGTGCGCGGTGACCTCGTCGATGCTCGTGCCCGCGACATCCTCCGGATGCGCCCGGGTCTCGGCCACGGTGTCGCGCTCGCCGGGCCAGGCCGGCGCGATCGGGTCGTACCCCTCGTTGCGGAACAACTCGGCCCACGGTTCCCAACTCGTCGCGTGGAGCCAGAGACCGTGGATGAAGACGACAGGCTGATTCGCCATGGCACGTACCTTTCGATGGGATGTCACTGATCGATGGATATCGAGGATTCCGCTGAGAAGATCACGGTGCTGCAGGCACAGGCTATTCCTCGCGGGGGAGCGGGAGCAATGGTGGCGGGAGTATGGTCGCGGCATGGTCGATTGGTTGTGCGCCGCCTGTGCCGTCGAGTATCCGCCGGGGGAGGAGCATCCGGTCTCGTGCGCGATCTGCGATGACGAGCGACAGTATGTTCCGCGCGACGGTCAGCAGTGGACGTCGCTGCAGCGGCTGGCGGAGTCGGGCGAGCGGATCGTCGTCACCGAGCTCGAGCCCGATCTGTACGGGCTGCGCTCAGAACCGAAGGTCGGCATCGGGCAGCAGGGCATGCTGCTGCGGACGCCCGCGGGCAACCTTCTGTGGGATCCGCCGGGCTACGTGGATGCCGCCGCTGCCGACCGCGTTCGTGAGCTGGGCGGCGTCGCGGTGATCGCCACCAGTCACCCGCACATGTTCGGAGCGCAGAGCACCTGGTCACGACTGCTCGGCGACCCGCCCGTGCTCGTGCACGCGGCCGACCTCTCGTGGGTGCAGCGCCAGCAACCGAGCCTGCAGACCTGGTCGGGCGAGCGCCAGATCCTGCCCGGCGTGACGCTCCGCACGGTCGGCGGTCACTTCCGCGGGAGTGCGGTCGCGCACTGGGATCGCGCCGGGGAACACTCCGTGGTGCTCTCCGGCGACTCGGTGTTCCCCGGCCCGAGCGGCCGGTGGGTGACGTTCATGCGCAGCTATCCGAACGACATCCCCCTGTCGGGCGCCGTCGTGCGTCGAATCGCCGACCGGGTGTGCGACCGGCCGTTCGAGCGGCTCTACGGCAACCTCGGCAACGCGGTGCTGGAGGATGCGCGCGGGGTGGTGCTGCGCTCGGCCGACCGCTACATCGGCTGGGTCACCGGGGCGTTCGACGCGCTGACGTGACGACGCCTCCGCGCCGTCACCCGATGAATGCCGCGAGTTCCATCTCCATCGCCGGCTTGGGCTTCGCGCCGATGATCGTCTTCACGACCTCGCCGTCACGGAACACCTTCATCACGGGGAGAGCCATGGCGCGGTAGCGGGCGGTCGAAGCGGGGTTCTCGTCGGCGTTGATCTTCACGATGCGCAAGGAATCCGGATGCTCGGCGGCGAGTTGTTCGAGGATGGGCGACAGGGCACGGCACGGGCCGCACCATTCGGCCCAGAACTCGACGACGGTGGTGCCGGATGCGGCGAGCACCGCATCCTCGAACGTTGCATCGGTTACAGAGGTGAGAGTGGTCATGCCGTGAGGTTAAGCCTTGACCTCTGGGGCAAGGTCAAGCTGTGACAGCATTGAATGAGGAGGAGATCATGGACATTCTTTCGCAGGAGGAGATCCGGGACGCCTTCGTCAACTGTTCCCGGGGCGAGGCGGCAGACATTCCGATGCCTCCCGGACTCCACGAGGTGGACTGGGCCCGCCGCGAGTACCTCGGCTGGCGCGACTCGCGCTCGCCGCAGCGCGGGTTCGTGGTGATCCCCACGGAGAGCGGGCCGGTCGGGATCGTGCTTCGTGCGTCCGACGCGTCGATGCGGGCGTCGGCGCCCGCGATGTGCGGATGGTGCCAGGATGTTCTGCTGCCCAATGACGTGTACCTCTATGTCGCCCGGCGAGCGGGTCAGGCGGGCCGCAACGGCGACACCGTCGGCACGATGCTCTGCGGCGGCTTCGAGTGCTGCGCGAATGTGCGCCGGCAGCCGCCTGTGTCGTACGTCGGATTCGATGCCGACGCGGTGATCGCCGACCGCATCGCCGGACTCGCCGAGCGGGCGCGACGGTTCGCCGCGACGGTGATCGGCGCGCGGATCTGACGATTCGGGTCGCTGGGCACGCCCGAGTGCCAGACTCTCAGTAAGAGAGCTGACGCGATCGCGAAGGAGCGCTGCCATGGCCGCTGGAACGAAGGACGATCCGTGGGTGCTGAAGACGGCGCCGGGATCGTCGGAGTACACGATGTGGCGAGACGAAGACGCCGATCCGCCCACCCTGGTCTGTCAGGTCGGCACGACGACGTTGCGGTATCAGCTGCGCGCCATCGACGACCTCGCCGCCTGGCTGCGAGAGCAGGGTGACTGGGTCCCGCTCGGCGCCGCCGACGAGCAGAAGCCCGCTGCAGCGGGAACCGTCGAGGCGTGGGGCCGCGACGAGGCGAACCCCGTCGGCGGCTGGTACGGCTTGCGCAAAGGGTACCGAGGCCGCTTCGGGATGTACCTCCCGCCCCTGCTCGAAGCCCTCGGACTCGCCGAACTCACCCACGACGCGCGCAACAACCGGGCGCGCGCCGCGGGCTGAGCGGCTGATGCTCGCCGAACGGACTAGGGCAGGTAGTAGGTGGGGTTGGGGAGCTTGACGGCACGGTCGGCCGAGCCGCCGATCAGATCGCTGAACTGGTCGCCGTAGTTGGCGACGATGTCGTACCGGCCGCCGGACTTCGACTCGATGTGGGCTCGCGTCTGCGACTTGTACTCGATCGTCGTGCACTTCGCCGTCGCGCACGTGATGTACGAGGGCTGCTGCGACGCTCCGACGCCCGTCCACTTCGTGTAGTAGTTCTGCGAGGTGAAACCGGTGTACCCGACCTTGGCGAGGTTGCCGAGGGTCGCGGCCTTCTGGTCGTCGTTGCGGCCGGTCAGACCGATGATCGTGCAGCCCGACTTCTTGGCCACGGAGGCGAGGCTCACCATGCCGGGAGTGGCGGGGAAGCGCTGCTCCTGCACCCACACATCCTGTTCGGCCGGGTTGAAGGTGAAGTGCATGTCGGCCACCTCCATGTCGTACGTCCACAGGGAGGTGTCGTCGGCGTCGAGCACGATCGCCGGGTTCTTATGCAGCTTCTTCTCGACGAAGCAGGTGAGGGCGAGCTGGGGGAGTTGCCTGGCGACGAGCGTGCGCATCTCGCGGATGTAGGGCGAGTCGGTCTTGTTCGCGATGCCCGTTCCCGGGTCGCCGTAGTAGGTCGCGATCGTCGACTTGACCGAGTCGATGTTCGGGATGCCTTCGCCGCCCTGCGTGGCGCCGCTCGATCCATCCGGGGCCATGGTGAAGTGCGTGCGGGGTGCGAGCGCCGGCTCGGTCACCCCGGGCAGGTTCGCCGACGGAAGGTAATACGTCGGGTTGGGCAGCTTCAGCGCGCGCTCGGCGTATCCGCCTTGCAGATCCGACCACTGGTCGCCGACATTGAGGGTGACCGTGTATCCCAGGGCTTCGATGTGCTTGCGGGTGAGTGCCTTGTACTCGACGGTCGTGCACTTCGCGGTGGCGCAGGTGACGTACGACGGCTGCTGGGAGGCGCCGACCCCCGTCCATTTCGTGTAGAAGTTCTGCTGGGTGAAGGGCGTGTAGCCGACCTTCGCGAGGTTGCCGAGGGTGGCCGCCTTCTGGTCGTCGTTGCGTCCCGTGAGGCCGAACACCGAGTACCCCATCGCCGCAGCCGTGTTCACGAAGTCGACCATGTTCGGCGTCGCGGGGAAGCGCTGACCCTGCACCCACACATCCTGCTCGGCCGGGTTGAAGGTGAAGTGCATGTCGGCGACTTCCATGTCATACGTCCACAGGGTCGTGTCGTCGGCGTCGAACACGATCGCGGGCTTCTCTCCCTTGCTCTTGGCCGCCTCGTAGCCGGTCTGAAGCTTCGCCTTCTCGTCGGCGACGATCGCGGCCAGTTCGCTGATGTACGGCGAGGCGGTCTTGTCCGCGATGCCCGTGCCCGGGTCGCCGTAGTAGGTCGCGATGGTCTTCTTCACCGAGTCGATGTTCGGGATGTTCTCGCCACCGACCGTCGAGCCGCTCGACCCGTCGGGTGCCATGGTGAACTGCGTCTTCGGAGCAAGGGTCTGCGACCCGTGGCCCGGACCGGGATCCCACGCCTGCGCACTGGAGACACCCGCGAGGCCGAGGCCCAGCACGAGGGCGACGACGCCGGCTGTACCGGCGAGGAGACGGCGCGCGCGGCGGGGTGCATCCGTCGGCGGGATCGAGACAGTCGTGGGCAACATCGCATCACCGTTCGCTCAGGGATGGCCCTCGAATGGGGGTCTTCGAGCACCCTAGCCGCGTCGGCGGGCCGTGCGCTACCTCTGGGGAGAAGGGGGACGGAGTGAGATCTCAGGACCTCGAACGGGTTGTGCCGGTGGTGGGACTCGAACCCACACGCCCTCTCGGACAAAGCATTTTGAGTGCTCCGCGTCTGCCATTCCGCCACACCGGCGCACAACAACCATTGAAGAATACCGTAGGCTTTTACCCGTGACTGACCAGGAAGCTACCCCAACCGCACCGCGACGCGTCGTCGTCGCGGAAGACGAATCGCTGATCCGGCTCGACATCGTCGAGATCCTCCGCGACAACGGCTTCGAGGTGGTGGGCGAAGCCGGCGACGGCGAGACGGCTGTGGCCCTCGCCACCGAGCTGCGACCCGACCTGGTGATCATGGACGTCAAGATGCCCCAGCTCGACGGCATCTCCGCGGCCGAGCGCCTGTCGAAGGGGCACATCGCTCCCGTCGTGCTGCTGACCGCGTTCAGCCAGAAGGAACTCGTCGAGCGCGCGACCGAGGCGGGCGCCCTCGCCTACGTGGTCAAGCCGTTCACTCCGAACGACCTGCTGCCGGCGATCGAAATCGCCCTGGCCCGCTACGCGCAGATCATCGCGCTCGAGGCCGAGGTCTCCGACATGGTCGAGCGCTTCGAGACCCGCAAGCTCGTCGACCGGGCGAAGGGGCTCCTCAACGAGAAGATGGGCCTGTCCGAGCCAGAGGCCTTCCGCTGGATCCAGAAGGCGTCGATGGACCGCCGCCTCACTATGCACGACGTCGCCCAGGCGATCATCGAGCAGCTCGCCGCCAAGAAGTAGCCCTTCCCCTCCCAGGCGTAGCCACCCCGTTCATTCGTGCGAAAAGCGCGGCCCGATCTGTGCGGACCGCGCTTTTCGCACGAATGGAGCCAGCGGGTCGGAGCTAGCGGATGTCTTTGATCAGGTTGGTGATGCGGATGGTTGAGCAGCGTCGGCCCTGATCGTCGCTGACCGCGATCTCGTGCGTGGTCAGCGTGCGACCGAGGTGGATGGGCGTGCACACGCCGGTGACGTAGCCGCTCGTCGCCGAGCGGGTGTGCGTCGCGTTGATCTCGATGCCCACGGCCAGCCGGCCGGCTCCGGCGTGCAGGTTGGCGGACATCGACCCGAGGGATTCGCCGAGCACCACGTACGCGCCGCCGTGGAGGAGGTCGGCCGGCTGCGTGTTGCCCTCCACCGGCATCCGGGCGACCGCCCGGTCGATGGTGAACTCGAGCATCTCGATCCCCATCTTCTCGGCCAGGCTGCCGAGCCCTCTCTCGTTCACGTAAGCGAGCGCGTCCTCGGTCATTCTCGGCCTTTCTCGGCGTCGTCCATCGACGCAGTTCCGGTGTCGCAGGTGCCTTGTAGGCTGTCCTGGTGTCAGACTCCGAAAAGCCTACCCTCCTGATCATCGACGGCCATTCGCTCGCTTTCCGGGCCTTCTACGCGCTCCCCGTCGACAGCTTCGTCAACCGGGAAGGCCAGCACACCAACGCCATCCACGGCTTCATCGCGATGCTGATCAACCTGCTCACGCAGCAGCGGCCGACCCACATCGCGGTGGCGTTCGACATCTCGCGCTACTCGTTCCGCACGCGCGAGTACCCGGAGTACAAGGGCACGCGCGGCGAGACCCCGTCCGAGTTCGTCGGGCAGATCCCGCTGCTCGAAGAGGCCCTGCACGCCATGAACATCACCACCGTCACCAAGGAGGACTTCGAGGCCGACGACATCCTCGCGACGCTCTCCAGCCGGGGTGCGGCCGAGGGTTACCGGGTGCTGATCGTCTCCGGCGACCGCGACACCATCCAGCTCGTCAACGACGACGTGACGCTGCTCTACCCGAACGTCCGTGGCGTCTCCGAGCTGAAGGTGTACGACACTGCCGCCGTGCGCGAGCGCTACGGCATCGAGCCCTACCAGTATCCCGAGATCGCCGCGCTCGTCGGCGAGACGAGCGACAACCTCATCGGCATCGACAAGGTCGGCGAGAAGACGGCCGTCAAGTGGGTGCAGCAGTACGGCACGGTCGACGAGCTCATCGCGCACGCCGACGAGATCAAGGGTGTGGTCGGGCAGAACCTGCGCGACCAGAAGGAGAACGCACTCCGCAACCGCCGGCTCAACAAGCTGCTGACCGACGTCGACCTCCCCGTCGGCCCAGGCGACCTCGAGCGTCGGCCGATCAACGAGTCGGCGGTGCGCGACATCTTCGCCCGGCTGCAGTTCAAGACACTGCTCGATCGTCTGCTCAAGACCTCCGCCGAAGAGGGGATGCTCGACGGCGCCGCGGGGTTCAGCGAGGGCGTCGAGACGGGAGCCGTCGCAGCGCCTCCGGTGCGCACGATGGTGGACGAAGAGCTCGGCAACTGGCTTGCGAAAGCGTCTGCCGACGGCAACGCGATCGGCGTGCAGGTCGAGCTCGGGCCGGCGGGGCTCACGGGCTTCGGCCTCGCGACCGACGACGACACGGTGTACGTGCCCTGGGCGGCGGGCCGCAAAGACTACGCGGCCTTGGAGGAATGGCTGTCCAGCCCGGCTCCCAAGTACTTCTTCCACGCCAAGCCGCAGTTCAAGGCGCTGAGCCGCACGGGGCTGATCGTCGACGGTCTCGCCTTCGACACGAGCGTCGCCTCCTGGCTCGTGCGACCCGGCGGTGCCACGCAATCGCTGGCCGAGCAGGTCTACGAGGTGCTCGGCGAGACGCTTCCCGTCTCCGACCCGAACCAGCTCGTTCCGCTGACGGATGCGGTCAGCCCGGCCACGGAGGCCTGGTACATGCGCCGTGTCGCCGAGGCCCAGATGCTCGCGCTCGACGATGGAACCCGCAAGGTGCTCGACGACATCGAGCTTCCGCTCGTCGCCGTTCTCGCCGAGATGGAGCTGAACGGCGTGAGCATCGACGGCGAGGTGCTCGCCCGTCTGCGCGGCGAACTCACCGACAAGGCGAACGATTACGCCGCCCGGGCGTACGCCGAGATCGGGCGCGAGGTGAACCTCGGCTCGCCGAAGCAGCTGCAGCAGGTGCTCTTCGAAGAGCTGCAGATGCCCAAGACGCGTGCGACGAAGACGGGATACTCCACCGACGCCGGATCGCTCGCCGACCTGCAGGAGAAGAACCCGCATCCGTTCCTCGACCTGCTGCTGCAGCACCGCGACGCGACCAAGCTGAAGCAGATCGTCGAGACGCTGGAGCGTTCGGTGCAAGCGGATGGGCGCATCCACACCACCTACGACCAGACCGGAACGAGCACCGGCAGAATCTCGTCGAACGATCCCAACCTGCAGAACATCCCTGTGCGCACGGAGGAGGGGCGGGAGATCCGTTCCGCGATCCGCAGCAGCGACGAGTTCGAGACTCTGCTGACGGCCGACTACTCGCAGATCGAGATGCGCATCATGGCGCACCTCTCCGAAGACCCGGGGCTGATCGAAGCGTTCCGGGTCGGGGAAGACCTGCACCGTTTCGTCGGCGCCCGCATCTTCGGCGTGACGCCGGCGGAGGTCAGCCCGGCGATGCGCACCAAGGTGAAGGCCATGTCGTACGGCCTCGCCTACGGTCTGAGCCCCTTCGGCCTGTCGAAGCAGCTCCGTATCGAGACCGCCGAGGCGAAGCAGCTGATGAGCGACTACTTCGCCCGGTTCGGCGCCGTGCGCGACTACCTCCGTGGGGTCGTCGAGCAGGCGCGGGTCGACGGCTACACGGAGACGATCTTCGGTCGCCGCCGTCCGTTCGCCGACCTCACGAGCACGAATCGCGTGCTGCGCGACAATGCGGAGCGGGCGGCGCTGAACGCGCCCATCCAGGGGTCGGCCGCCGACATCATGAAGATCGCCATGCTCGGCATCGCCGGCGACATGATCGACCAGAAGCTGAACTCCCGGATGCTGCTGCAGGTTCACGACGAGCTGATCTTCGAGGTCGCCCACGGCGAGTGGGACGCGCTCGAAGCGATCGTGCGCGACCGCATGTCCCACGCAGCAGACCTCGCGGTGCCTCTCGAGGTGCAGGTCGGCCGCGGCCCCAACTGGGACGCCGCCGCGCACTGACCGGGCGGGGAGTGGTGGCGGCAGCATCCCGGCCAATAGGGTCGGGGTATGACGAACGCAGAGAAGCGCGACGCCACTCCCATCGACACGATCGCCGAGGAGTGGGTCGACACCCAATTGGAGTTGTACCCGGAGTTCCACGTCTGGCTCGGTCGGCCTGGGCGTGAAGGCGAGTACGGAGACTATTCGCCCGCCGGAGCGGAGACCGCTGTGGCGAAGGTCAAAGAGGCCCTCGCGAAGGTCGAGGCCGCTGAGCCGGTCGACGACATCGACCGCGTGACCAAGATGGACCTCGCTCGCGATCTGCAGCTTCAGGTCGAGAAGCACGAGGCCGGGTTCGGCCAGCGCGACCTGAACGTGATCGCCTCCCCGGCCCAAGAGCTGCGGGACATCTTCGATCTCGTTCCGACCGACACCGAAGAGGACTGGTCGAACGTCGCGAAGCGTCTGCACAACCTGCCGGCGGCGATGGACGGCTACATCGAGACGCTGCGCAGCGGCATCGCATCCGGCAATGTGCCGGCGATCCGTCAGGTGCGCGAGGTGCTGGCGCAGGCGCAGAAGCAGGTGGCCGGCACGGGGTTCTTCTTCGAGTTCACGGGCGGTGCGACGGTCGCCGACGGGTCGCTGCCCGACTCGCTGACCTCCGATCTCGCGGCCGGGGCCCAGGAGTCGGCCGACGCGTACGCGAAGCTCGCCTCCTTCCTCGAGAACGAGCTCGCACCGCACGCTCCTGAGAAGGACGCCGTGGGCCGTGAGCTCTACCAGCTCGCCTCCCGCGACTTCCTGGGAGCGACGGTCGACCTCGACGAGACCTACGAGTGGGGCATCGAAGAGCTGGCCCGCATGGTGGCCGAGCAGGAGGCGATCGCCCGCGAGATCAAGCCCGGCGCATCCGTGCACGAGGCGATCGAATTCCTCGACGGCGACGCCTCCCGCAAGCTGCACGGCACCGATGCTCTGCAGCGCTGGATGCAAGAGACGAGCGATCGGGCGATTGAGGAGCTCGGCAAGTCGCACTTCGACATCCCGCAGGAGATCCGCCGTCTGGAGTGCATGATCGCCCCGACGCAAGAGGGCGGCATCTACTACACGGGACCGAGCGACGACTTCGCGCGCGCCGGTCGCATGTGGTGGAGCGTTCCCGAGGGTGTGACCGAGTTCGACACCTGGCGTGAGCTGACGACGGTCTACCACGAGGGCGTTCCCGGTCACCACCTGCAGATCGCGCAGGCGACGTACAACAAGGCGCAGCTGAACTCGTGGCGGCGCATCGCCGGCACGAGCGGCCACGCCGAGGGCTGGGCGCTCTACGCCGAGCGCCTGATGCAGCAGCTCGGCTACCTCGACGATCCGGCCGACAGGCTCGGGATGCTCGACGGACAGCGGATGCGCGCTGCCCGCGTCGTGCTCGACATCGGCGTGCACCTGGAGAAGCAGCTGCCCGACGGTTCCGGCCCGTGGACGGGCGAGTACGCGTTCGGGTTCCTCGCCCAGAACGTGAACATGAACGAGGGCTTCGTGCGCTTCGAGGTGAACCGCTACCTCGGCTGGCCGGGGCAGGCTCCGTCGTACAAGATCGGTCAGCGCATCTGGGAGCAGCTGCGCGACGAGTACGCGAAGCGCGAGGGCGCATCCTTCGACATCAAGGCGTTCCACAAGAAGGCGCTCGACATCGGCGGCGTCGGCCTCGACACCCTGAAGTCGGCTCTTCTCGACTGAGTGCCCTCGCCTTACGAGGCGGTGCTGGGGGAGCGGCTCACCGAGCTGCACCCCCGGCTCGCCCCCTACTTCCGTCAGCTCCCGCCGGGTAGTCACGGTGTCGGGATCGGCGTGTTCGACACCGTGGGCACACCGCGACGATGGCTGTGGCCCCTGCTCGCCCTGGTCGCTCCCGCCCACGTCGCCTTTCCCGTCTGGGAGAGGGATGTGCCGTTCACGGTTCTGAACAGTCCGCATCCCGCTGGGGTGCGCGCGGAGCGGGTGTTCCGGTTGCGGTCGGGGGAGCGCACGATGGTCGACCTCATCTCGGCCGAATCAGACGCACTCGTCGACCGGCTGGGCGCGCCCGTCCGCTTCGAGACGCGGCTCAGGGCGTTCGTCGTCGACGGCGGGCTCCGCCTGGAGTCGATCGCGTCGGCCGTGCGGTTCAGGCGGGTGCGCGTCCCGCTTCCGAGGTTCGCCGGGCCGCGCATCACCCTGACCGAACGATACGACGCGGTTCGGGATGCGCAGCGCGTCGAGATCGCCGTCGTCGCGCCCGTGATCGGTAGGCTCTACGAGTACGCGGGCACCTTCCGCTACGAGATCCGAACGGGGGAGCGGAGAGCGTGAGCGAGCGCATCGTGCTGGCCGGAGCATCCGGGTTCATCGGCACTCATCTTGCGGAAGCCTTCCGGGAGCGGGGCGCGGAGGTCGCGGTGATCGGCCGCTCGGGCCCCGACGCCGCTTGGGGCGACGCTGCGACGATCACACGGCTGGTCGACGGCGCCGACGTCGTGATCAATCTGGCCGGCAAGAGCGTGAACTGCCGGTACAACGACGCGAACCGCGCCGAGATCTTCCGGTCACGGCTCGACACGACGAGAGAGCTCGCGGCGGCGATCGCCGCCAGTGACGCCCCGCCGCCGCTGTGGATCAACTCGTCGACGGCCACGATCTACCGGCACGCCGAGGACAGGCCCATGACCGAGTCGACCGGTGAGCTCGGCACGGGCTTCTCGGTGAACGTGGCCACGTCGTGGGAGCGCGCCTTCTTCGAAGCCGATCTCCCGCAGACGCGCCGCGTCGCGCTGCGGATGGCGATCGTGCTCGGCGACGGCAGCGCCCTCGTTCCGCTCATCCGCCTCGCCCGGTTCGGCCTCGGCGGCGCTCAGCGCGACGGGCGCTGGTTCGCGACGACGGCCCGCCGCAACGCGGGCACGTTCCACGAGTTCGGCGCCCGGGGCGGGCGCCAGCGGTTCAGCTGGGTGCACATCGACGACGTGCTCGGGGCGATCGAGTTCGTGCGCGAGCATCCGGAGCTCGACGGAGTCGTGAACGTCTCGTCGCCGCATCCGGTCGACAACCGTGCGTTCATGGCGACGGTTCGCCGCGTGCTGGGAATGCCGATCGGTCTTCCCGCGTTCCGCTGGATGCTGGAACTGGGATCGGCGGTCATCCGCACGGAGACCGAACTCGTGCTGAAGAGCCGCTGGGTCGTTCCCGAGCGACTGCTGGCGGCGGGATACGAATTCACGCAGCCGGAGCTCGAACCGGCGCTGCGCGACATCGTCGCTCGACGCGGGTTGCCGCCCGCCTCCATCCACAGCTAGACTGGACTGTCACATTTGTGGCATTCTCATCCACTCGCCGTTTCGCGGATCGTAACAACGCACCACTCGCGACCGGCCCGAATCATGTCCATAACGGAGCACTCACTACATGACAACCGCAACGACCGACAAGGCACCCAAGCAGGTCGCCGTCAACGACATCGGATCTGCTGAAGACTTTCTTGCCGCGGTCGAAAAGACGCTGAAGTTCTTCAACGACGGTGACCTCATCGAAGGTACCGTCGTCAAGATCGACCGCGACGAGGTCCTCCTCGACGTCGGTTACAAGACCGAGGGTGTCATCCCCTCGCGCGAGCTTTCCATCAAGCACGACGTCGACCCCACAGAGGTCGTCGAGGTCGGCGACACCGTCGAGGCGCTCGTTCTCCAGAAGGAGGACAAGGAAGGCCGCCTCATCCTGTCCAAGAAGCGTGCGCAGTACGAGCGCGCGTGGGGCGACGTCGAGAAGATCAAAGACGCCGACGGCGTCGTCACCGGTACGGTCATCGAGGTCGTCAAGGGTGGCCTCATCGTCGACATCGGTCTTCGTGGCTTCCTCCCGGCTTCGCTCATCGAGCTCCGCCGCGTTCGCGACCTCACGCCGTACCTCGGCCAGGAGATCGAGGCGAAGATCCTCGAGCTCGACAAGAACCGCAACAACGTCGTGCTGTCGCGTCGTGCGCTTCTCGAGCAGACCCAGTCCGAGAGCCGCACCACGTTCCTGAACAACCTGCACAAGGGTCAGGTCCGCAAGGGTGTCGTGTCGTCGATCGTCAACTTCGGTGCGTTCGTCGACCTTGGCGGCGTCGACGGTCTCGTCCACGTCTCCGAGCTCTCCTGGAAGCACATCGAGCACGCCTCCGAGGTCGTCGAGGTGGGCCAGGAGGTCACCGTCGAGATCCTCGAGGTCGACCTCGACCGCGAGCGCGTCTCCCTGTCGCTCAAGGCCACTCAGGAAGACCCGTGGCAGGTGTTCGCCCGTACCCACGCGATCGGTCAGGTCGCACCAGGCAAGGTCACGAAGCTGGTTCCGTTCGGTGCGTTCGTTCGCGTCGCAGACGGCATCGAGGGCCTCGTGCACATCTCGGAGCTGTCGGGCAAGCACGTCGAGCTCGCCGAGCAGGTCGTTTCGGTCGGCGACGAGGTCTTCGTCAAGGTCATCGACATCGACCTCGAGCGTCGCCGCATCAGCCTCTCGCTGAAGCAGGCGAACGAGGGCGTCGACCCCGAGGGCACCGAGTTCGACCCGGCGCTCTACGGAATGCTCACCGAGTACGACGACCAGGGCAACTACAAGTACCCGGAAGGCTTCGACTCGGAGACCAACGAGTGGAAGGAAGGCTTCGACGCCCAGCGCGAGAAGTGGGAGCAGGACTACGCTGCAG
Source organism: Leifsonia sp. NPDC058292 (assembly GCF_042880955.1). Taxonomy (NCBI): domain Bacteria; kingdom Bacillati; phylum Actinomycetota; class Actinomycetes; order Micrococcales; family Microbacteriaceae; genus Leifsonia; species Leifsonia sp. NPDC058292. The sequence goes on along the minus strand of NZ_JBHVYL010000005.1, from coordinate 38,859 downwards.
CCCAGGCTCGCTGGGAGGCGCACAAGAAGCAGGTTGCGAAGGGTCTCGAAGAGGCTGCTTCGGAGTCGACTTCTTCGTCGTCCTCGTCGCCGTCCACCGGTGGTTCGACCTTCTCGAGCGAGACCGCCGGCGGCGGAACCCTCGCCGACGACGAGTCGCTCGCCGCTCTGCGCGAGAAGCTCAGCTCGAACAACTAACTGTGTTCCACGAACGGCCGGCCCCTCGGGGCCGGCCGTTCGGCCGTTAACCGGCGTTCGGTTCGCCGGACATCCGATGACGTTGCCGCGATCTGACCGTCATGACGGAGACTCTGACGGCGCGTCGCGCGATTCCTCCGTCATTCCCGCCGCCGATAGGCTGAGCGGGTGCAGCTGATCGGACTCACCGGAGGAATCGCATCCGGCAAATCGACAATCGCCCGCCGACTCGCCGAGCACGGCGCCGTGGTGGTCGACGCCGACAGGATAGCCCGCGAGGTCGTCGAGCCGGGGGAGCCTGCTCTCGCCGCGATCGCCCAGCGCTTCGGCCCGAGCGTGCTTAGCGCCGACGGGAGCCTCGACCGGCCGGCCCTCGGTGCGATCGTCTTCGGCGATCCGGATGCGCTGCAGGCGTTGAACGGCATCACGCACCCCGCTGTGCTGCGCACTTCGACCGCTCGGTTCGAGCAGGCGGCGGCCCAGAACCCGGATGCGGTCGTCGTCTACGACGTGCCGCTCCTGGTCGAATCGGCGAACGCGTACCCGTTCGACCTGGTCGTGGTGGCGCACGCGGCTGCGGACACCCGCGTCCGCCGTCTGGTGGAGTTGCGCGGGATGGAGCAGGCGGAGGCCGAGCGCCGCATCCGGTCGCAGGCCACCGATGAGGAGCGGCTGGCCGTGGCGGATGTCGTCATCGACACCGACGGTTCGCTCGAGCAGACGCTCGCGCAGACCGATGCCCTGTGGGAGCGCTTGTCGGGCTCGTGACCAGCGGGTTCGGCCTGACGTGATCGGGCGGTGCGTCGCGTTCCGCCGAGAGCGCACACCGGCCTCAGTGTCAGTGGTGCTGCCTAGACTTGAACCATGCAACCCACGCGCGCCGTCCGTCCGTTCGAGGTCGTCAGCGAATACAAGCCCAGCGGTGACCAGCCGCAGGCGATCGCCGATCTCGCCTCCCGAATCAACGCGGGTGAGACGGATGTGGTGCTCCTGGGGGCGACAGGCACCGGCAAGTCGGCGACCACGGCCTGGCTGATCGAGCAGGTGCAGCGCCCGACCCTGGTGCTGGCGCACAACAAGACGCTGGCGGCCCAGCTGGCCAACGAGTTCCGCGAACTGCTGCCCAACAACGCCGTCGAGTACTTCGTCTCGTATTACGACTACTACCAGCCCGAGGCCTACGTGCCGCAGACAGACACGTTCATCGAGAAAGACTCCTCGATCAACTCCGAGGTAGAGCGGCTCCGCCACTCGACGACCAACTCGCTTCTCAGCCGCCGCGACGTCGTCGTGGTGTCGACTGTCTCCTGCATCTACGGCCTCGGTGCGGCCGAGGAGTATCTGGAGGCCATGGTCGCCGTGCAGGTCGGCGAGAACGTCGGTCGTGACAAGCTCATCCGTCGCTTCGTCGGCATGCAGTACGAGCGCAACGACGTCGACTTCTCGCGCGGCAAGTTCCGGGTTCGCGGCGACACGATCGAGATCATCCCGGTGTACGAAGAGCACGCCGTGCGCATCGAGCTCTTCGGCGACGAGGTCGAGGCGATCTACACCCTGCACCCGCTCACCGGCGAGATCATCTCCAAGGTCGACGCGGTCTCGGTCTTCCCGGCGACGCACTACGCGGCGAGCCCTGCCACGATGCAACGAGCCATCGGCACGATCCAGACCGAGCTGCACGACAGGCTGGTGGAGCTGGAGCGCGAGGGCAAGCTGCTGGAGGCCCAGCGGCTGCGGATGCGCACGCAGTTCGACATCGAGATGATGGAGCAGATCGGCTTCTGCTCGGGCATCGAGAACTACTCGCGCCACATCGACGGCCGGCAGCCGGGTGAGGCGCCCAACTGCCTGCTCGACTACTTCCCCGACGACTTCCTCGTCGTGATCGACGAGTCGCACGTGACCGTTCCGCAGATCGGCGCGATGTACGAGGGCGACTCGTCCCGCAAGCGCACCCTGGTCGAACACGGCTTCCGACTGCCCAGCGCGCTCGACAACCGGCCGCTGCGCTGGAACGAGTTCAAAGACAGGGTCGGTCAGACCGTTTACCTCTCGGCCACCCCCGGCCGCTACGAGATGGGGATCGCCGACGGCATCGTCGAGCAGATCATCCGCCCCACCGGGCTCATCGACCCGGAGATCGTGGTGAAGCCCACCAAGGGCCAGATCGACGATCTTCTGGAAGAGATCCGGCTGAGGGTCGAGCGAGACGAGCGCGTGCTGGTCACGACGCTCACCAAGAAGATGGCGGAGGAGCTCACCGACTTCCTCGCGGAGGCCGGCGTGAAGGTGCGCTATCTGCACTCCGACGTCGACACACTGCGCCGTGTCGAACTACTGACCGAACTGCGCGCGGGGCTCTACGACGTGCTCGTCGGCATCAACCTGCTGAGAGAGGGTCTCGACCTGCCGGAGGTGTCGCTCGTCGCCATCCTCGATGCAGACAAAGAGGGATTCCTGCGCTCGTCGACCTCGCTCATCCAGACCATCGGTCGCGCGGCTCGCAACGTCTCTGGCCAGGTGCACATGTATGCGGATGTGCTCACCGACTCGATGAAGAACGCGATCGAGGAGACCGACAGGCGACGCGAGAAGCAGGTCGAGTACAACCGGGTGAACGGAATCGACCCGACGCCGCTGCGCAAGCGGATCGCGGACATCACGGATGTGCTGGCCCGCGAGGGCGCAGACACGGCCAAGATGCTCGCGGGGCGGGAGGCGCGCAAGAAGAGCCCGACGCCGAACCTGCGCAAGGGCGGCATCGCCGCGAACGGCGCCAACGAACTCGAGTCGCTCATCGCCGACCTCAACGAGCAGATGCTGCAGGCCGCGGGCGAACTCAAGTTCGAGTTGGCCGCCCGGCTGCGCGACGAGCTCGGTGATCTGAAACGCGACCTTCGGCAGATGGAGAAGGCCGGCCACCTGGGCTGACAGGTGCCGGGCGGGCCACCGGGCGAGCGCTTCACCGCGACAGCGCTACGGTGGTCGTGTGGGCTCGATGACGGTGGCAGAACGGTGACGCGGTGAAGCGACACCGCACAGTTCTGGTCTGCTCGGGCCTTCTGCTGATCGCCGTCGTGGCGATCGCGGTGCAGGGCGCGCCCCGGTTCGGGCGCATGGTGTGGGTCCCGCAGTGGACGCAGCCGACCGCACCCGCGGTGGTCGACACGAACGGGGCCTCGGCGACACCCGCTCCGCTGTCACGTCCGCACACGACGGTGCTCGACCTCTCCTGGGTGTTCCTGCTGGCTGCGGTGGTCGTGATCACCGTGGTGGCGCTGCTGATCTGGCGTGCCGTCCGCAAACGTCTCGCCCAGGCCGACCGGGAGATCGTGGTGGCCGAGGTCGATGGGCTCGGCGAGACGGTTCCCCTTCCCGAGGAGCCTGATGCGCCGCAGGTGCGGCGCGGTCTCGACCGCGCAATCGACATCCTGGACGAAGAACGCGTTCCGCGCGATGCGATCGAACAGGCGTGGCTCGGTCTGCAAGAGGCGGCGGAGGAGTCCGGCGTCCGCCGCTTGGCAGCGGAGACACCGAGCGAGTTCACGGCGCGCATCCTCGTGCGGGTGGGCGCGGACAGTGGGGCGGCGAAGACCCTGCTCGACCTTTACCTCAGAGCGCGCTTCGGAGACGCTCCCGTCACCGCCGGGCAGGTGGACACCGCGCGCCGGTCGCTCGAATCGTTGCGCGCATCCTGGACGACCAGTGATCGTCGGGGTGGCGCGTGAGCGCGCGCGACGGCCGGCTTTCCCTCTTCGTTCCGCCCCGGAGGCGGCGCACCATCCTGTGCGTGCTGGCCGGGGTCGTGGTCGGCGTTGCCGGCTGGTTCTTCGGAATGGATGTCGCCCACGCCATCGGACTCGGCGCGGTCGTGGCCGCGCTGGCGTTGGGGCTGGCCCTCGTGGGCGACCAACCGCGCGTCGACTGGGCGCCCGCGGCGATCGAGCCGCGCGACGGCGCCCGGCGGGATGTCGTGCAGCTCGGCTGGGCGTTGCACTCCCGGCGGCGTGGTGTCGCCCCGGAGGCCGTGCGGAGACTGCGAACGGTCACCGCCCAAGCGCTGGAGCTGCATGGTCTGGAGCTCGAGAACGACGCACACCGTCGTGAGATCGAACGCGTGCTCGGCGCGACGGCTCTGCGGGCGATCCGGCGCGGTGCGGAGTCGCCGACACCGGCGCTGTACGAATCCGCGGTGCGCGCGCTCGAAAGAATCGCCGCGGCGCCCGCCGGGCCGCTGGCGTCGGCGCCCGATGCCCCCACGCCCGATGCACCCACGCCCGATGCCCCGGCGCGCGCCGCCGTCGCGCCCCTGAACGACCCACCCGAGAAGGAGCCCTCCGATGCCCGCTGACACAACCGTCGATTCGTCCGAGATCCGTGCACTTCCCGTCGCCGAGATCGAGCGGCTGAGCGAAGCCATTCTGCACCGGGTGTCGACTGTGGTCGTGGGGATGCGCCCGGCGCTCGATCTCGCCCTCGCCGCTATCCTGGCCGGCGGCCACGTGCTGTTCGAGGATGTGCCCGGGCTCGGCAAAACCCTCGCCGCGCGGAGCATCGCCTCAGCGATCGGCCTCGACTTCCGCCGGCTCCAGTGCACGCCGGATCTGCTGCCCGCCGACATCACGGGCTCGTACGTGTACGTTCCGGCGTCGAGCGAGTTCGTGTTCCGACCCGGGCCCGTGTTCACCGGGCTGTTCCTCGCCGACGAGATCAACCGCACGTCGCCCAAGACGCAGTCGGCTCTGCTCGAGGCGATGGCGGAGGGGCAGGTGACTGTCGAGGGCCAGAGCTTCCCGCTCCCGCGGCCCTTCCACGTCGTCGCGACCTCGAACCCGATCGAGTACGAGGGCACATACGCTCTGCCCGAGGCGCAGCTTGACCGGTTCATGGTGCGGCTGGCCGTCGGGTATCCGGATGCGGCCGGCGAGAGTCAGGTGCTCCTGGCGCGGGTGAGCCGGCGTCGGGAACGGGCCACCGTCGAACCGGTCATCGACGCGTCGACCCTGCGGGCGATGCAAGCCGGCGTCGAAGCGGTGGACGTGGATCCGGACATCGCGGCATACTGCGTCGCCATCGCCGCGGCGACCAGACGCCACCGCTCGGTCGAGGTCGGAGCTTCGCCGCGCGGGTCGCAGGGCCTCCTGCTCATCGCGCGTGCGCGGGCGGTGATGTCGGGTCGCGATTTCGTGATCCCCGACGACGTGAAGTCCGTCGCCGTGCCTGTGCTGGCGCACCGGCTCACGCTCACCGTTCAGGCCTGGACGAGCGGCTTGCAGGCGAGCCAGGTCGTGACCGAGGTGGTCAACTCCGTGCCCGGGCCGCCGGTCGTCGGCTCGCGGAGCGCCTCCCAGCAGCCCGAGCGCGCCGCGGGCGTGTGATCGTCGTGAGTGGCCAGGCCGACCCCACGGCTCCGAATGCTCCGGCCGAGCCGCTGACCCCGGTCCATCGTCGGTGGCTCCTCAGCCCCGCCGTGACGGCCGGGGTCATCGTCGCAGTCGCCTGTCTCGGCGTCGGCTTCGTGACGGCCAGGATCGACCTGGCTCTCGTCGGCGTGCCTCTTGTGGTTGCGGCGGCCTGGGCCTGGGACAGGCGGCCCGGCGAGACCGTCGGAGTCGACGTGAGCACCACCGCGACGACCGATGGCGCCGATGCGACGGCCGAGGTGCGGGTCGCCGCGACGACGAGGGCGGATGCCGTCGAGCTCCGGCTGGCCCTCCGTGGGCAGGCACCGCAGCACGCCTTCGTCTCCGTGGCAGCGGCGCGGCGGATCGCGGGACGAGTGCGGCTCGCCCACTCCGGGCCGCAACAGCTGGTCGCCGCCGAGGTGCGCATACTGGGGGCCGACGCCTCGATCGTGAGTGACCCGACGCCGCCGAGCGTCGCCTCACGGGTCGTTCGCCCGCGAGTCGTTCCGGTGCGCAGCCTTCCTCTTCCGGCGAGGCTGATCGGCCTCACGGGACAGCACGGCTCGGCCCGCGCGGGAGACGGCGGCGAGTTCCGCGATGTGGACCGCTTCACCGCGGGGGATCGGCTCCGGCGCATCGACTGGAAGGCGACGGCGCGTCGCGGTCAGTCGCCGGGAGACCTGTTCGTGCGGCGCACGATGGCGACATCGGATGCGGCCGTGCAGTTCGTCTTCGACAGTCGTGACGACCTCACGGGCCGCGTCGCCGATTGGGCTGCGCAGTATCCCGAACTCGGTGTCGGTTCGCAGGACCTGGCCCGCGAAGCGGCGGTCTCGCTGGCGACAGCGTATTCAGCGGCGGGGGACAGGGTGGGATTCGACGATCTTGCTTCCGTCGCCCGGCAGATCCCGCCGCGCGCCGGCGGACGTCATCTGCAGCGGGTGCTCCGCGCGGTGTCGCTCACCGGCCCGAACGGCGCGGCGGGAGACCGGGTTCGAGCGCCCGTGCTCGCTCCGGGCGCCCTCGTGTATGTGCTGTCGACGTTTCTCGACGAGCAGGCTCTGCGTCTCGCGCTCGTGTGGCGGGCGGCGGGGCACCGGGTGATCGCGGTGGATGTGCTTCCGACGGTCGACGACGGCGGTCTCAGCACCCGGGAACGCTCCGCGCTGCGTGTCGTGCTGCTCGAGCGGGAACTGCGCTTCCGCCGCCTCACTGCTGCGGGCGTCGATCGTCTGCGCTGGCAGACCGGCGGGGGAGAGCACCGCGACACGGCGCTTCGCGTGCTGAGCCGACCGAGGAGGCCCCGATGAGCGCCGTGCCGCCGGCGAGGCCCGAACTCGGGACCGCCGTTCCGGGCTGGAGCGTGCGAGTGCTGTTCGCGGCCATCGCCGTCGCGCTGTGCATCGGCCTCGCGCAGCCGGGCTTCTGGCTCGCGGTCTCGCTCCTGCTGGTCGCGGCCGCGGTGGTCATCCCGCGCTGGCTGACGGCCTGGTTCCTGATCGGCGCTCTCGCGCTGACCGCGCTCGGGCGGGATCCGTCGGTGCTCGACTGGCGGATCTACGCGCTGATCGCCGGCGCCAACGCGCTGCACGTGCTCGCATCGTGGATGCTCGTCATCGGTGCCTCTGCGACGGTGCAGCCCTCGGCGCTGTGGCCGAGCGCGCGACGATTGCTGCTCGTCCAGGCCGCAGTGCAGCCGGTGGCCGTCGGCGCGCTGGCGCTGACGAGCGCCAGCACCGGCCGCTCGCTCGCCGTCTTCGCCGTGGTCGGCGGGCTGAGCGTCGCCGCCCTCGTCATCGTCCTGGCCGCTCCGTTGGTGCGGCGACAGGAGCCCTGAGCTTGCAATGTCGGTGGTGCGGCATAGACTCGCCGCGTGCCGGGAGAGCCCTCGATCATGGTCGAGCGCAGCGGTCGATGGGGAGCCGCTACAATCGAACATATCTTCGATGCGCGGTGGGCGAACACGAGCCGGCATCGTCAACGAATAGCGGAGAATTGATCGAGTGAGTATCAAAAAGGTGACCGGGTCCCACCTCAGTGTCCGGGGCGCGCGCGTGCACAATCTGCACAATGTGGATCTCGAGATCCCGCGTGATTCGATGGTCGTCTTCACCGGGCTCTCAGGCTCCGGCAAGTCGTCGCTCGCATTCGACACCATCTTCGCCGAAGGGCAGCGGCGTTACGTCGAGTCGCTCTCGGCATACGCCCGGCAGTTCCTCGGCCAGGTCGACAGACCCGATGTCGATTTCATCGAGGGCCTCAGCCCCGCGGTGTCGATCGACCAGAAGTCCACGAACCGCAACCCGCGCTCGACCGTCGGAACGATCACCGAGATCTACGACTACATGCGCCTGCTGTGGGCGCGCATCGGGGTGCCGCACTGCCCCGTCTGCGGCGAGCCCATCCAGCGCCAGACCGTTCAGCAGATCGCCGACCAGCTCATGGAACTCGAGCAGGGAACGCGCTACCAGATCGTCAGCCCCGTCGTGTCGCAGAAGAAGGGCGAGTTCGTCGACCTCTTCAAGGAGCTCGCGGCGTCGGGCTTCTCGCGCGCCCTGGTGGATGGTGAGCAGATCCAGCTCAGCGAGCCCCCGACGCTCAAGAAGCAGTACAAGCACGACATCTCGGTGGTGGTCGACCGCCTGGTCGCCGGCCCCGACATCCTCGGTCGTCTGACGGATTCGCTGGAGACCGCTCTGCGACTCACCGATGGCCTGGTGCAGGTCAACTACGTCGACCTCGAGGGCCCGGATGCCTGGCGCAACTTCAGCGAGAAGCTGTCGTGCCCGAACGGTCACCCCATCCAGCTCACCGAGATCGAGCCGCGCACGTTCTCGTTCAACGCCCCCTTCGGCGCCTGCCCCGAGTGCTCCGGACTCGGCACGCGCATGTCGGTCGACGAAGACCTCCTCCTCGGTGACTCCGACCTCAGCATCGCCGAGGGCGTCATCGTGCCATGGACGACCCAGGGCAAAGGGCTGTTCCAGTACTACGAGAAGCTGCTCGACGGGCTCGCCCGCGACCTCAAGTTCTCGCTGAAGACACCTTGGAAGAAGCTCAGCCAGGAGGTGCGCGACGCGGTCATGCGCGGCGACAACTTCGAGGTCAAGGTCAAATGGAAGAACCGCTACGGTCGCGAGATGAGCTACACCTCGGGATTCGAGGGCGTGGTTCCGTACATCGAGCGCCAGTACGTGCAGGCGGAGACCGACACCCAGCGTGCGCGCTGGGCGGAGTACCTCCGCGAGGTGCCGTGTCCTGTCTGCGGCGGAAAGCGACTGAAGCCCGAGGTCCTCGCCGTGCTGGTGCATGGCGCGAGCATCGCGGATGCGGCAGAGCTGAGCCTCTCCGACGCGCGTTCCTTCATGGAGAAGCTGCACCTCACCCCGCGTGAGGAGAAGATCGCCGCGCAGGTGCTGCGCGAGATCAAGGTGCGACTCGACTTCCTCATCCAGGTCGGGCTGAACTACCTCAACCTGTCTCGAGCCGCGGCGACGCTCTCCGGTGGAGAGGCCCAGCGCATCCGGCTGGCGACGCAGATCGGCTCGGGGCTCACCGGCGTGCTGTACGTGCTCGACGAGCCGAGCATCGGTCTGCACCAGCGCGACAACCGGCGCCTCATCGAGACCCTCATCGCGTTGCGCGACCTGGGCAACACGCTCATCGTCGTCGAGCACGACGAAGACACCATCCGCACCGCCGACTGGATCGTCGACATCGGTCCGGGAGCGGGTGTCAACGGCGGGCACGTGGTCCACTCCGGTTCCTACGACGACCTCCTCGACAACACCGACTCGCTCACGGGTGACTACCTCGCAGGGCGCCGTGAGATCGAGATCCCGTCGAAGCGCCGCAAGATCGACAAGAAGCGCATGATCTCGGTGGTCGGCGCCGAGGCGAACAACCTCAAGAAGGTGACGGTCGACTTCCCGCTCGGCACGTTCGTCGCCGTCACCGGCGTCAGCGGCTCGGGCAAGTCCTCGCTCGTCAACGACATCCTCTACCGGGTGCTGGCCAACAAGCTCAACGGGGCCCGCAAGCTGCCCGGAAAGCACAAGGTGGTCACCGGTCTCGACAACCTCGACAAGGTGGTGCACGTCGACCAGGCGCCGATCGGGCGCACGCCGCGCTCGAACCCGGCGACGTACACGGGAGTGTTCGACCGCATCCGTACCCTGTTCTCGGAGACGATGGAGGCCAAGGCCCGCGGCTACCTGCCCGGCCGGTTCAGCTTCAACGTCAAGGGCGGTCGCTGCGAGGCGTGCGCCGGCGACGGAACCATCAAGATCGAGATGAACTTCCTGCCTGACGTCTATGTCGCTTGCGAGGTGTGCGGGGGAGCACGGTACAACCGCGACACCCTGTCGGTGCACTACAAGGGCAAGAACATCGCCGAGGTGCTCGACATGCCGATCAGCCAGGCGGCCGTGTTCTTCGAGCCGATCTCGGCCATTCACCGGTTCCTGAAGACGCTGGTCGACGTCGGCCTGGGCTACGTCCGCCTCGGCCAGAGCGCCACGACGCTCTCCGGCGGCGAGGCGCAGCGCGTCAAGCTGGCCACCGAGCTCCAGCGTCGTTCCAACGGTCGAAGCGTCTACGTTCTCGACGAACCGACCACGGGCCTGCACTTCGAGGATGTGCGCAAGCTTCTCCTCGTGCTGAACGGCCTGCTCGACAAGGGCAACACCGTCATCGTGATCGAGCACAACCTCGACGTGATCAAGTCGGCCGACTGGATCATCGACATGGGACCCGAGGGCGGCGCCGGAGGCGGAATGGTCATCGCGACAGGCACACCGGAGCAGGTCGCCGAGTCTCCAGACAGCCACACCGGCTACTTCCTCAAGGAGATCCTGCAGGGGGCCGACAGCGCCCGGGGCGCCGCGTAGATGCGCAGGCTGGGAGACTAGGGCCGTGGCCGACACCGTCAGTTACCGGCCGAAAGCCGGGGAGATCCCGACGCAGCCGGGCGTGTATCGCTTCCGCGATCCGAACCGCCGGGTGCTGTACGTCGGGAAGGCGAAGAACCTCCGCGCGCGACTGAGCAACTATTTCCAGCCGCTGCGGAGCCTGCACGAACGCACCCGGCGCATGGTCACGACGGCGGCCTCGGTCGAGTGGACGGTCGTCGCGAGCGAGTTCGAGGCGCTGCAGCTCGAATACACCTGGATCAAGGAGTTCAACCCGCCGTTCAACGTGCAGTTCAGGGACGACAAGTCGTACCCGTACCTCGCGGTGACGCTGGGCGACCGCATCCCGAGGGTGATGGTCACGCGAAATCGGGGGCAGAAAGACGCGCGCTACTTCGGCCCGTACACGAAGGTGTGGGCGATCCGCGACACCGTCGATCTGATGCTCAAGGCCTTCCCGATGCGCAGCTGCTCCGACGGCGTGTACCGGAGGGCCGAGCTCACCGGCCGCCCGTGCCTCCTCGGCGACATCGGCAAGTGCGCGGCGCCGTGCGTCGGCCGCATCAGCCCGGAAGACCATCGCGAACTGGCCGAAGACTTCGTCTCGTTCATGGCGGGCAACGACACCCAGTACATCCGGGTGATGACCGACCGCATGAAAGACGCCGCCGGCAAGCAGGATTACGAGGCCGCGGCGCGTCACCGAGACGCGATCCAGGCCCTCGAGGCCGCGATGGGCAAGAGCGCTGTCGTGCTGCCCGACAACGTGGACGCCGACGTGTTCGGCATCGCCCACGACGAGCTCGCGGCGGCCGTGCAGCAGTTCATCGTGCGCGGCGGTCGTATCCGCGGTGTGCGCAGCTGGGTGGTCGACAAGGAGCTCGACGTGTCTCTGGGCGAGCTGGTGGAGACGGTGGTGCAGAACGCCTACGAGGGCTCGGACGCACCGCCCCGGGAGATCCTGGTGCCCGAGCTCCCCGACGATGTGGTCGAGTTGGAGGAATGGCTCACCGAACGTCGCCGTGAGATCGGTGATCCGTCCGCACCGCGGGGCGTTCTCTCCGGTCGCGTCGCCATGCGGGTGGCCCAGCGGGGCGACAAGGCCGCTCTCGTGCAGACGGTCGAGATGAACGCCAAGAACGCGCTGGTGCTCTACAAGACGCGGCGCAGTTCCGACTTCGTCGCTCGTTCCAAGGCGCTCAACGACATCCAGGATGCCCTCGGCATGACCGACGCGCCTCTGAGGATGGAGTGCTACGACGTCTCGCACCTGAGCGGCACCAACATCGTCGCGTCGATGGTGGTGTTCGAAGACGGTCTGCCCCGCAAAGACCAGTACCGCCGGTTCAGCATCCCCGAGTCCACCGACGACACCGAGTCGATCTATCAGGTGATCACCCGACGCCTCGCGTATCTGAAGAATCCGGAGCTCGACGCCGAGTCAGACACCCCCGAGTCGGTCGCGCCCAGCGCCGAGGGCGGCGACGATCCCTCCGTCGACGTCGATGCCGAGGTGGAGGCCGCGGCCGAGAAGAGGCGCAAGAAGTTCTCGTACCCGCCGAACCTGCTCATCGTCGACGGCGGGCAGCCGCAGGTGGCGGCCGCCCGGCGCGCGCTCGAAGAGTCGGGGGTGCAGGGCATCCAGCTCGCCGGCATCGCCAAGCGCCTTGAAGAGATCTGGCTTCCCGACTCCGACTTCCCGGTCATCCTGCCCCGCAACAGCGACGCGCTCTTCCTCATCCAGCGCATCCGAGACGAGGCGCACCGCTTCGCGATCACCTACCAGCGCACCCGGCGCCGGCGCGACATCACCTCGGTTCTCGGGGAGATTCCGGGTCTCGGTCCGTCGCGCGTGAAAGAGCTGCTGAAACACTTCGGCTCCGTGACACAGTTGCGAAAGGCGACCCCGGAGGAGATCACCGAGGTTCGCGGCATCGGCCCCGCACTTGCGCAGACCATCCACGAGCGACTCGCCAGTCGATAGGCTTGGGCCACACCCGGCTAGCTGAGGAGCGAAACCCATGACGACCGACAACGAGCAGCAGGAAGTGCTGATCGTCACTGGGATGTCGGGGGCGGGCCGCTCGACGGTCGCCAACGCGCTCGAAGACCTCGACTGGTACGTGGTCGACAACCTGCCGCCGCAGATGCTCCGCCCCCTCATCGAGCTCGCGAACCGGGCCGGGTCGACCCTGCCGCGGATCGCAGCAGTGGTGGATGTGCGCGGTCGCAACTTCTTCACCGACCTTCGCGACATGATCCAGAGCCTGCGCGAGGGGACCAAGGTGCGCGTGCTGTTCCTCGAGGCGACCGACGCGGCCCTGGTGCGGCGTTTCGAGGCGGTGCGCCGGCCGCATCCGCTGCAGGGCGACGGCACCATCCTCGACGGCATCGTCTCCGAGCGCTCACGGCTGCGGGAGATCAGGGAGGCGAGCGACATCATCGTCGACACCTCCGACCTGAACATCCACCAGCTCGCCACGAACATCACGGAGACCTTCGCCGCCGAGAACACGGCCGGCGTGCAGGTCACCCTCATGAGTTTCGGCTTCAAGTACGGCCTGCCGCCCGACGCCGACATGGTCGCCGACGCCCGGTTCCTGCCGAACCCGTTCTGGAATCCGGAGCTCCGGCCGTTCACCGGGCTCGACGACGTCGTTCGCGACTACGTGCTCGAACAGAACGGTGCGACCGATTTCATCGAGGCGTACGTCGCCGCGCTCGCTCCCGTCATCGCCGGCTATCAGCGCGAGAACAAACGGCACGCTCTGTTCGCGGTAGGCTGCACGGGCGGAAAACACCGCTCCGTGGCGATTGCGGAAGAGCTCGCCACGCGTTTGTCAGATCTCCCAGGGATAGCGGTGAACACCAAACACCGCGATCTCGGCCGTGAATGATGCCGGCCAGACACACATCCGGCCCCACCTAGGCCGACGACAGAAAAGGAACCCGATTGGCTCTCACCGCCGACGTCAAAGACGAACTCACGAAGGTCGAGGTCAGCAAGACCACGGTCCGGGCAGCCGAACTCGCGACGATCCTCCGGTTCTCCGGCGGTCTGCACCTGATCAGCGGCCGGATCGCGGTGGAGAGCGAACTCGACACCCCTGAGCTCGCCCGGCGCGTCCGTAAAGACCTGGCGGAACTGTACGGAGTGCGCAGCGAGGTGTCCGTGATCTCGGCATCCGGTCTCCGCCGCACCAGTCAGTACCTCGTGCGTGTGCTCGACGGCGGAGAGACCCTCGCTCGTCAGACGGGGCTCCTGGATGCGCGCCGCCGGCCGATCCGCGGCCTCCCGAATCGCTTGACCACGGGTTCCCGGGAAGAGCTCGCCGCTGTCTGGCGCGGTGCCTTCCTCGCGCACGGCTCGCTGACCGATCCCGGCCGCTCCGCCGCCCTCGAGGTCACCTGCCCAGGCAACGAGTCGGCCATGGCGCTCGTCGGCGCCGCAGGACGCCTCGGTGTCGCGGCGAAGGCGCGGGAGGTGCGCGGGGTTCACCGCGTGGTCATCCGCGACGGCGACGCGATCAGCGCGATGCTCGTGAACATGGGCGCCAAGCAGACCGTCGAGAACTGGGAGCAGCTGCGTCAGCGCCGCGAGGTGCGTGCGACGGCGAACCGCCTGGTGAACTTCGACGATGCGAACCTCCGCCGGTCGGCCCAGGCCGCCGTCGCCGCGTGCGCCCGCGTCGAGCGTGCCCTCGAGATCCTGGGTGACGACGTGCCGGAGCACCTGCGCTATGCGGGCGCGCTTCGTCTCAACTTCCGCGATTCGAGCCTCGACGAACTGGGCCACCACGCAGACCCGCCGATGACCAAGGATGCTGTGGCGGGCCGCATCCGCCGCCTGCTGGCCATGGCGGACAAGAAGGCCGTCGACCTCGGCATCCCCGGCACCGAAGCGAACCTCCCCGCAGACCTCGACGAGGTGTAGCGTCCGGGAAGCAACCGCTCGTCTCTGCGGTTGCGATCAGTAGACTGGACAAGTCGCTCGAAGCCCGGCTCGAACCGCTCGCGCCGGGATCCATATGAGGAGATGAGTAATGGCTGACTACACGCTCGCAGACCTTCCGTACGATTACTCGGCGCTTGAGCCGAACATCAGCGGAAGGATCATGGAGCTGCACCACGACAAGCACCACAAGGCCTATGTCGACGGTGCCAACACCGCTCTCGTCAAGCTTGCCGACGCTCGGGATGCCGACGACCTCGCCAATGTCAACAAGCTGCAGAAAGACCTGGCGTTCAACCTCGCCGGTCACGTGAACCACACCGTGTTCTGGAACAACCTCTCGCCCGACGGCGGCGACAAGCCCACGGGCGAGCTCGCGGCCGCGATCGACGAGTTCTTCGGATCGTTCGACAAGTTCCGCGCGCACTTCACCGCGTCGGCTCTGGGCATCCAGGGCTCCGGCTGGTCGATCCTCGCCTGGGACTCGCTGGGCCAGAAGCTCATCATCGAGCAGCTCTACGACCACCAGGGCAACCTCGCGGCGGCCACGGTTCCGCTCCTGCTGCTCGACATGTGGGAGCACGCGTTCTACCTCGACTACGTGAATGTGAAGGCAGATTACGTCAAGGCGTTCTGGAACATCACCAACTGGGGCGACGTGCAGAAGCGCTTCGAGACGGCGCGCGAAAAGACCTCGGGCCTGCTGCTACTGTCTTAGCGGGTGCGGTGTCCCGGCTGGGAACCCCGCTCGGGACACCGCTGTCCGGTTCCATTCCACAAAGCATTCAAAGAAAAACTGCGCCGTCGGCGCCTGATGAAGTAACAGGAGACATCTGTGTCCGTAAAGATCGGAATCAACGGGTTCGGCCGTATTGGGCGTAACTTCTTCCGCGCGGCTCTCGCCAAGGGAAGCGACCTGGAGATCGTCGCGGTCAACGACCTCACCGACAACAAGGCGCTGGCGCACCTGCTGAAGTACGACTCGATCACGGGCCGTCTGGATGCGACCGTCGAGCTCGACGGCGACAAGATCGTCGTCAACGGCAAGCCCATCATCGTGCTCGAAGAGCGCGACCCCGCCAACCTGCCGTGGGGCGAGCTGGGCGTCGACATCGTCATCGAGTCGACCGGCCGTTTCACCAAGTCGGAAGACGCTCGCAAGCACATCGCCGGCGGCGCCAAGAAGGTCATCGTCTCGGCTCCTGCCTCGGGTGACGACGTCGCCACCATCGTTCTCGGTGTGAACGAGGAGACCTACGACAGCGCGGTCAACGACATCCTGTCGAACGCCTCCTGCACCACCAACTGCCTCGCGCCGCTCGCCAAGGTGCTGCTCGACAACTTCGGCATCGCTCGCGGTCTGATGACGACGGTGCACGCGTACACCGCCGACCAGAACCTGCAGGACGGCCCGCACAGCGACCTGCGCCGTGCGCGCGCCGCCGCGGCGAACATCATCCCGACCTCCACCGGTGCGGCCAAGGCTCTCGGCCTGGTCATCCCGGAGCTCGTCGGCAAGCTCGACGGCTACGCCCTCCGCGTTCCGGTCATCACCGGCTCGATCACCGACCTGACCGTCGAGCTCGAGAAGTCGGCCACGGTCGAGGAGATCAACGCCGCCTACAAGGCCGCCGCTGCCGAGGGCAAGCTCAAGGGCATTTTGAAGTACACGGAAGACCCGATCGTCTCCACCGACATCGTCAGCGACCCGCACTCGTCGATCTTCGACGCCGGTCTGACCAAGGTCATCGGCAACACGGTCAAGGTCGCGTCGTGGTACGACAACGAGTGGGGCTACTCCAACCGTCTCGTCGACCTCACCGAGTACGTCGCCGACCGCCTCTAACGATTGGGAACCGACGTGACGCTCCGCACACTCGACTCACTCGGTTCGCTCGCCGGCAAGCGTGTCATCGTCCGCTGTGATCTGAACGTCCCTCTGAAAGACGGCAAGATCACAGACGATGGCCGTGTGCGAGCGTCGATTCCCACTCTGAACGCCCTGATCAATCAGGGCGCGCGCGTGGTCGTCGTGTCGCATCTCGGTCGCCCCGAGGGCGCTCCCGATGCGAAGTACAGCCTGGCCCCGGTTGCCCAGCGGCTCTGCGAGCTGCTGGGCAAGCCGGTGACGTTCGCCCGCGACACCGTGGGCTCCGCCGCCGAAGATGCCGTGGCCGGCCTCGGCGACGGTGACGTCGCGCTGCTCGAGAACCTCCGGTTCAACCCGGGGGAGACGAGCAAAGACGAGGCCGAGCGCGAATCGTTCGCGGCGAAGCTCGCCGCCTTCGGCGACGCGTTCGTCTCCGACGGCTTCGGTGTCGTGCACCGCAAGCAGGCGAGCGTCTACGAGCTGGCGAAGGCTCTGCCGAGCGCCGCCGGGTTGCTGATCTCGACCGAGCTCGACGTGCTCGACCGGCTCACCGAGAACCCGGAGCGGCCGTACGCGGTCGTGCTGGGCGGTTCGAAGGTCTCGGACAAGCTCGGCGTCATCGGCCACCTTCTGCCGCGGGTGAATTCCCTGCTGATCGGCGGCGGGATGCTCTTCACCTTCCTTGCAGCCCTGGGGCACAAGGTCGGTTCGAGCCTGCTCGAGGCCGACCAGATCGACACGGTGAAGGGATACCTCGCGAAGGCGGAGGAGCTCGGCGTCGAGATCGTGCTCCCGCGCGACGTCGTCGTCGCCTCGAAGTTCGGCGCCGACGCGGAGCACGCGGTGCGCCCGATCGACGGCATCGAAGACACCGACTGGGGCGCGAACGGTCTCGGTCTCGATATCGGACCGGAGACGGCGCAGCTCTTCTCGGAGTACGTGCGCTCGGCACGCACGGTCTTCTGGAACGGTCCCATGGGCGTGTTCGAGCTCGCGCCGTTCGCAGCGGGAACCAAAGCCGTCGCACAGGCCCTCGCCGAGGTCGACGGTCTCGCCGTCGTCGGTGGCGGTGACTCGGCGGCCGCCGTTCGTGCGCTCGGGTTCTCTGACGACCAGTTCGGTCACATTTCTACTGGTGGCGGCGCGAGCCTCGAGTTCCTCGAGGGTAAGCGACTGCCGGGACTGGAGGTCCTCGGATGGCAGCAGTGAGCCCCTCGGTGCGGCGGACGCCGCTCATCGCAGGCAACTGGAAGATGAACCTCGACCATCTGCAGGCGATCGCCTTCGTGCAGAAGCTGGCCTGGAGTCTGAAAGACGCCGGCCACGATTTCAACACCGTCGAGGTCTCGGTCTTCCCGCCGTTCACCGACCTGCGCAGTGTGCAGACCCTGGTGTCGGCCGACAAGCTGCCGATCGCGTTCGGCGGCCAGGACGTCTCCGAGCACGAGTCGGGTGCCTTCACCGGCGAGATCTCGGCGTCTTTCCTCTCCGCGCTGGAGTGCCGCTACGTGATCATCGGTCACTCCGAGCGTCGCACCCTGCACGGCGAGACGGATGAGCAGGTCGCGGCCAAGGTCGCAGCGGCTCTCGCGCACAACCTGTCGCCGATCATCTGCGTCGGCGAGACGGCGGAAGATCTCGAGGTCCACGGCGCCAGTGCCGTTCCCGTCGCCCAGCTGCGCGCCGCGCTCGCGAATGTCACCTCCGCGGCCGACATCGTGGTCGCCTACGAGCCCGTCTGGGCGATCGGGTCGGGCCAGGCGGCGACACCGGAGCAGGCCGAGCAGGTGGCTGCGGCCCTCCGCGCCGTTCTCGTCGAGACCCTCGGCGAAGATGTGGCCGCCAAGACGCGCATCCTCTACGGCGGCTCGGTGAAGTCGGGCAACATCGCGAGCTTCATGCGCGAGCCCAACGTCGACGGTGCTCTCGTCGGTGGCGCGAGCCTCGACGTCGCGGAGTTCGCCGCCATCGTCCGCTACCAGAAACACGTCGGACTCTAGCCACGCGATAACCGTGGGCGGCTCGGATGGGCCGCCTACGGTTATACTGGTCGTTGGTCTTCCCAGGCGTTCTGCCTGGTCGCATTCCGAAAGGTTTCCCGTGGCAATTCTCACCGTCGTCCTGCAGGTGCTCCTCGGCATCACCAGCCTCCTGCTGACGCTGCTCATCCTCCTCCACAAGGGGCGTGGCGGCGGCCTGTCCGACATGTTCGGCGGCGGCGTGACCTCCAACCTCGGTGCGTCGGGAGTTGCCGAGCGCAACCTCAACCGCATCACCGTGATCCTCGGCCTGGTGTGGATCGTCTGCATCGTCGTGCTCGGCCTGATCACCAAGTTCGATACCGGCGCGTAAGCGCCACTGCAGTAAGACAGCGTCAACACAGCGAGGAGCAGCATGGCATCCGGAGGAAGTGCAATTCGGGGTTCGCGCGTCGGCGCGGGCCCGATGGGGGAACAGGACCGCGGTTTCCACGCGGAGCGCATCTCGGTCTCGTACTGGGATGCTCTCGGTAACGAGACGGTACGGCACTTCGCCGCCAACCTGCCCGATGAGGAGATCCCCGACGTCATCGACTCGCCGTCGTCGGGTCTGCCCGCCGGCCGCGACAAGGAGAACCCGCCCTCGGTGGCGAAGCTCGAGCCGTACAAGACGCACCTCGCGTATGTGAAAGAGCGTCGCACCGAAGAAGAGGCCGAGCAGCTCCTCGAAGACGCGCTCAACCAGCTCCGCGCTCGTCGTGGCAAGCTGAGCGCAACGAGCTAGCAACCGCAAGCACCCAGAACACACGAGAAAGGCCCCGGAGCGAATCCGGGGCCTTTCTCGTGTGTACTGCGAGCAGAGATCAGTAGCTCGGCGCGATGAGGTTCTCGGGAACCTCGGCAGCGGCATCCTTGTCCACGAAGAACACGGTGCGCTTGCGGCCCTTGGCGCCGGCCACTGGAACCTCGGTGTAGCTCGCTCCCGCAAGCGCGAGACCGAGCGCGGACGCTTTGTCGGCGCCGGCGAGCACGAGCCAGATCCGGTCTGACGCGTTGAGCACCGGGCGGGTGAGGCTCAAGCGCTCCGGCGGCGGCTTCGGGGCGTCGCGCACCGCGACGACCGTCTTCTCGGTCTCCCGGATGCCCGAACGGTCGGGGAACAGGGAGGCGATGTGGCCGTCAGGGCCGACACCGAGGAACGTGATGTCGAATCGCGGCGTGCGAGCGCCCTCCGGGGCGAACGCTTCCAGCTCGGCCGCGTAGACGGCGGCTGCCTCGTCGAGATCGGCGATCTCGTCGGACGCGGGGAACGGGTGAACGTTCTCCGCCGGAACGCCGATGTGGTCGAGCAGAGCCTTGCGAGCCTGACGGTCGTTGCGGTCTTCGCTGTCTTTCGGCACGAATCGCTCGTCACCCCACCAGAAGTGCACCTTCGACCAGTCGACGCTGTCGCGTGCAGGCGACTCGTTCACTGCCGCGAGAACCGCGATGCCGACGGTTCCTCCGGTGAGCGCGACGTTCGCCTCACCCAGATCGTCGAGGATGTCGACGGTCTTGGTGAGGAAGCGAGCTGCGACCGAACCGGTGAGCGCTTGTTTGTCGGGGTGAACAAGCACCCGTCGTTCGTTCGTCATGCGTTCGTGCCCACTCCCGTGTCGGCGGCCTCGAGCTGGTCGAGACCTTTGGTGATCACCTCACCGAAGAGATCATCGGGGTCCAGCCTACGCAATTCTTCGGCCAGGCAATCCCGCAGGCTGCGCCGAGGCAGCGAGAGGTCGTGCGTCGGCTGGTTCGGCTGCGAGAGACGGGCGACATCCGGGATCTCGCGCTCGAGCTCGATGACGCCGGAGGCGCGACCCATGCGCACCCCGTGGATGCCGCTCGAGCCGGTGGCGCGCGACGTGAGGTCGTGCTGCACCGGCACCTGGAGCTGCAGCGACAGCCAGGCGGCGAGCAGGAGGGTGGAGGGGGAGTCGGCGGCGCCGGCCACCTCCACGTTCTCGATCGGCTCGTACGGCGGCTGGTCGAGAACGGCGGCGAGCTGGGCGCGCCACAGGGTCAACCGGGTCCAGGCGAAGTCGGTGTCGCCGGGCGCATACGTGCGCGAGAGGTGACGCAGCGCCTCCTGCGGGTCGGGCTGTGCCGACGCATCGGTGATGCGGCGCGTGGCGATGCGACCGAGCGGCGACTTGGAGACGACCTCGGGGGCGACTCCGGGCCACCACACGACCACAGGCGCGTCGGGGAGCAGCAGGCCGGTGACCAGCCCTTCCTCGTCGCTCGCGGTCTCACCGTAGGCGCGGAGCACGATGACCTCGCTGGCGCCGGCGTCGCCGCCGACACGGATCTGCGCGTCGAGGCGGGCATCCGCCTCATCGCCGGAGCCCTCCTCCTCGGTCGACACCACGATGACGCGCATCGGGTGCTCGCGGGAGGCGTCGTTGGCGGCCTCGATGGCCTCCTCCTCCTGGCCGAGGTGGGTGGCGATCACCAGGGTGAGCACACGCCCGAGAGCGACGGCGCCACCCTCTTCGCGGATCTTGACGAGGGCCTTCGAGACCTTGCTCGTCGTGGTTGCGGGAAGGTCGACAATCATGGGCGTCTCCAAACTCGGCCGTCGCGGGCGAGCAGTTCGTCAGCGGAGCTCGGTCCCCACGTTCCGGGGCGGTACTGCTCGGGCTGGCCCTGCGTGGTCCAGAACTCTTCGATGGGGTCGAGGATCTTCCAGGAGAGCTCGACCTCTTCGTGACGGGGGAACAGCGGCGGGTCGCCGAGGAGCACATCCAGGATGAGTCGCTCGTAGGCCTCCGGGCTGGCCTCCGTGAACGCGTGGCCGTAACCGAAGTCCATGCTCACGTCCCGCACCTGCATCCCGGCACCGGGGACCTTCGAGCCGAAGCGGATGGTCACACCCTCGTCGGGCTGCACCCGGATGACGAGGGCGTTCTGGCCGAGGGCCGAGGTCTGGCTCTCGGCGAACAGCTGCTGCGGTGCGCGCTTGAAGACCACGGCGATCTCGGTCACACGACGTCCCAGGCGCTTGCCGGCGCGCAGGTAGAACGGAACTCCCGCCCAGCGGCGCGTGCCGATGTCGAGCTTGATGGCCGCGTACGTCTCGGTCGTCGACTCGGGGTTCATCCCGTCCTCTTCGAGGAAGCCGACGACCTTCTCGCCGCCCTGCCAGCCGCTCGAGTACTGCCCGCGGGCCGTCGCCGTGCTCAGGTCTTTCGGCAGGCGGACAGCGGCGAGCACCTTCTCCTTCTCGGCGCGCAGATCGGCCGCGTCGAACGAGATCGGCTCCTCCATCGCCGTGAGCGCGAGGAGCTGCAGCAGGTGGTTCTGGATGACGTCGCGCGCAGCGCCGATGCCGTCGTAGTATCCGGCACGCCCGCCGACACCGATGTCTTCTGCCATCGTGATCTGCACGTGGTCGACATAGTTGGCGTTCCAGATCGGCTCGTACAGCTCGTTGGCGAAGCGCAGCGCCAGGATGTTCTGCACCGTCTCCTTGCCGAGGTAGTGGTCGATCCGGAACACCGAGTCGGCCGGGAAGACCGACTCGACCACGGAGTTCAGCTCGCGAGCGCTCTGCAGGTCGTGGCCGAACGGCTTCTCGATGACGACGCGACGCCAGCCGGTGCCGTTCTGCTCGGCCAGTCCCGAGCGACGGAGCTGCTCGGTGACGATCGGGAACGCCTTCGGCGGGATCGACAGGTAGAACGCGTGGTTTCCCATCGTTCCGCGCTCTTTGTCGAGCGTGTCGACCGTCTCTTTGAGGCGCTCGAACGCCTCGTCGTCGTCGAACTCGCCGGGCACGAAACGGATGCCCTGGGCCAGCTGCTGCCACACCTCGTCCTGGAACGGGGTGCGGGCGTACTGCTTGACCGCGTCGTAGACGACCTTCTCGAAGTCCTGATCCTCCCAGTCGCGGCGGGCGAACCCGACCAGCGAGAAGCCAGGGGGAAGCAGGCCGCGGTTGGCCAGGTCGTACACGGCCGGCATCAGCTTCTTGCGGGACAGGTCGCCCGTCACGCCGAAGATGATGAGGCTGCTCGGACCCGCGATGCGGTTCAGGCGGCGATCGGAGGGCAACCGCAACGGGTTGAACTCCGGGGTGATTTCCACCGGGGACATGAAGCTCCTTGGATGCGTGCGGACGCGGCTAGTTGAGGGCCTCGAACAGCGGGACCAGGTCGGCCTCGGGGTTCGTGAGGTTCAGCGTCAGAACAGGGCGTCCGTGCTCGCCGAGCACGCTCGCGTCGCCGGCGGCCTGAGCCTGGATCAGCTGGCCGAAGGTGAACGGGCGGTCGGGGATCGCGAGGTCTTCCTTCGCGTTCTCCGTGATCTGGAGGAACACGCCGACGGCGGGGCCACCCTTGTGGAACTGACCGGTCGAGTGCAGGAAGCGCGGTCCCCAGCCGAACGTGACGGGACGGCCCGCTTTGGCGGCCAGCAGGTCGCGGAGGCCCGCGAGCTGCGGCAGCGCGATGCGGTCGACGTACGCCTGGATGGAGACGTACCCGTCGGGCCCGAGCTGAGCCAGCAGGGCGTCGACTGCGGCGCTGAGCGTCTTGGCGTCACCGAGGAACGAACCGGTGGTGCGCACCTCGATGCCGTCGGCGACGAACGCCGGGTCGACGGGCTCCGGCCGGTTGTCGAGCAGCGCGCGAGCGGCGACCTTGGCGGCCTCCACATCCGGCTGGTCGAACGGGTTGATGCCGAGCAGGCGACCGGCGACGGCGGTGGCGAACTCCCAGACCAGCATCTGTCCGCCGAGGCTGCCCGAGACGAGGATCTCGCCCTCGTGACGGTCGGCCGGGAACAGGTGGTGCGCTTCCGCGTTGTCGACCAGGCGGACGATCTGCAGGTCGGGCAGGTTCTCGGTGACCTCGGCCGCCAGCGGGTCGAGCACGACGGGCAGCAGCCCGGTGCCCTGCTTGCCGGTCGATTCTGCGATCAGCTGTTCCGCCCAGTCGGCGAAACCGACGATGTGCGTGCCGTCGGAGATGATGCCGAGCTTGTCGCGCAGGGGAGTGGTGCCGGCGATCGCCGCTCCGAGGATGAGCCCCGGGTTGGTCGGGTCGTCGATGGCGAGCTCGAGAGACATCGTCTCCGCCTCTTCGAGCAGCTCTTCCAGGTCGACGCCGGCGAGGCCGGAGGGGACGAGGCCGAAGGCCGTGAGAGCGGAGTAACGGCCTCCGACGTTCGGGTCTGCGTTGAAGACGCGGTAACCCGCCTCACGGGCCGAGACGTCGAGCGGAGATCCCGGGTCGGTGACGATCACGATGCGCTGCGTCGGGTCGATCCCGACTTCGCGGAACGACTGCTCGTAGATGCGCTTCTGGCTGTCGGTCTCGAGCGTCGAACCCGACTTGCTCGAGATCACGACCGCGGTCGTCTCCAGGCGGTCGCGGAGGGCGGAGAGCACCTGGCCGGGCTCGGTCGAGTCGAGCACGGTGAGCTCGACACCGGCCGTGCGCGTGATGACCTCGGGAGCGAGCGACGAGCCGCCCATCCCGCCGAGCACGATGTGGTTGACGCCCTGGGCGCGCAGCTCATCGCGCACAGCGACGATCTCGGGGATCAGCGGGCGCGAGATGGAGACAGCCTCTGTCCAGCCGAGGCGCTTCGACGCCTCGGCCTCGGCATCCGGACCCCACAGCGCGGGCTCCTGCGCTGTGATGCCCGAGGCGACCAGGTCTGCGACCAGCTGAGGGACGACCGTCTTGACGGCTTCCTCAGCTGCGCCGCTCACATGGATGCGGAAACTCACTTGGCGGCCTCCAGAGCCTTCGTGACGGTCTCGAGCAGCTCGTTCCAGGAGACGATGAACTTCTCGACGCCCTCCTTCTCGAGCAGCTCGGTGACCTCGTCGTACGAGATGCCGAGCGCGTCGATGGCGTTCAGGACCTCGTTGGCCTCGGCGTACGAGCCGGTGACGGTGTCGCCGGTGATCACACCGTGGTCGAAGGTGGCGTCGAGCGTCTTCTCCGGCATGGTGTTGACCGTGTTCGGAGCGACGAGCTGGGTGACGTAGAGGGTGTCGGGCAGGCTCGGGTCCTTGACGCCGGTGGAGGCCCACAGGGGACGCTGCTCGTTGGCGCCGGCGGCGACGAGGGCCTTGGCCCGCTCGGTGGCGAACTGCTCCTCGTACACCTGGTAGGCGAGCTGCGCGTTGGCGATGCCGGCCTTGCTCTTGAGGGCGAGGGCCTCGTCGGTGCCGATGGCCGTCAGGCGCTTGTCGATCTCGGTGTCGACGCGCGACACGAAGAACGATGCGACCGACTGGATGCCCGACAGGTCGATGCCCGCGGCCTTGGCCTTCTCGAGACCGGTGAGGTACGCGTTGATGACGCCGCGGTAGCGCTCGAGGCTGAAGATCAGGGTCACGTTGACGCTGATGCCGGCCGCGATCGTCTCCGTGATGGCCTCGAGGCCCTCGACGGTCGCCGGGATCTTGATGAGCACGTTGGGCTTGTCGACCTTGGCGGCCAGCTTCTTGGCCTCCGCGATGGTGCCCGCGGCGTCGTGCGCCAGGCCCGGCTCGACCTCGATCGAGACGCGTCCGTCGACGCCGTTGGTCTTCTCGAAGACCTCGTTGAAGATGTCGCTCGCCTGGGCGACGTCATCGGTGGTGATCTCGAAGACCGCGTCGGTGACGTTCGTGCCGGCGGCGGCGAGCTGCTTGACCTGCTCGTCGTAGGCCTCGCCCTTGGAGAGGGCGGTTGCGAAGATCGTCGGGTTCGTCGTGACGCCGACGACGTTCTTCTCGGCGATGAGCTTCTGGAGCCCGCCGGTGTTGATGCGCTCGCGCGACAGGTCGTCGAGCCAGATGCTGACGCCGGCTGCGGACAGCTGGGCGGTGGGGGTGGAGTCTGTCATTTTCTTCTTATCTCCTCGTACTGCTGAAACTTGGTGGTCGGTGTCGGGGCTGCTCAGAGAGAAGCGAGCGACTCCTTGGCGGCGGCGACAGTGTGCTCGGTGGTCATGCCGAACTCGCGGTACAGCGTCTTGTAGTCGGCCGATGCGCCGAAGTGCTCGATCGAGACGCTGCGGCCGTGGTCGCCCACGTATGCGCGCCAGCTGAGCGCGAGGCCGGCCTCGATGGAGACGCGTGCCTTGACGGACGACGGCAGCACCGACTCCTTGTACTCGTCGCTCTGCTCTTCGAACCACTCGAGGCTCGGAGCCGAGATGACGCGGGCGTTGATGCCTTCGCCCTTCAGCACCTCGCGCGCGTCGACGGCGATCTGAACCTCGGAGCCCGTCGCGATGAGCAGCACGTCCGGCGTGCCGTTCGGAGCCTCGGCGAGCACGTACGCGCCCTTGACGACGTTCTTCGCGGATGCGAACGTCTCACCGCTCGCGTCGCCGTCGCCGCGCTCGAACACCGGGATGTTCTGACGGGTCAGGGCGATGCCGGCGGGGCCTTCACGTCGCTCGAGGATGGTCTTCCACGCGTAAGCGACCTCGTTGGCGTCGCCGGGGCGCACGACCGAGAGGTTCGGGATGGCGCGCAGAGCGGAGAGCTGCTCGATCGGCTGGTGCGTCGGGCCGTCTTCGCCGAGGGCGACGGAGTCGTGCGTCCAGACGAAGATCGACGGGATGTTCATCAGAGCGGCCAGACGAACCGCGGGGCGCATGTAGTCGCTGAAGATCAGGAACGTTCCGCCGAACGCGCGCGTCGGGCCGTGCAGAACGATGCCGTTCAGGATGGCCGCCATGGCGTGCTCGCGGATGCCGAAGTGCAGAACGCGACCGTACGGGTTGCCCGTCCACTCGTGCGTCGAGTGCTCGACGGGCACGAACGACGCCGCACCCTCGATGGTCGTGTTGTTCGACTCGGCGAGGTCGGCGGAGCCGCCCCAGAGCTCGGGGATGACGGCGCCGAGCGCGTTCAGCACCTTGCCGCTTGCGGCGCGGGTGGAGACGTCCTTGCCGGCTTCGAACACGGGGAGCGCCTCTTCGACGCCCTCCGGGAGCTCGCCGGTCAGGAGGCGGTCGAGGAGCTGCTTGCGCTCGGGGTTGGCCGCGGCCCACTCGTCGAAGCCGACTGTCCACTCGGCGCGCTGCTCGGCGCCGCGCTCGACGGCCTTGCGGGTGTGCTCGATGACGGCGGGCTCGACCTGGAAGGTCTGCTCGGGGTCGAAGCCGAGAACCTCTTTGACGCCGCGCAGTTCGTCGGCGCCGAGGGCGGAACCGTGGATCTTGCCCGTGTTCTGCTTCTTGGGCGACGGCCAGCCGATGATGGTCTTGAGGATGATGAGCGACGGCTTGTCGGTAACGGCCTGGGCCCCGAGGATCGCCTCGTGCAGTTCCTGCACGTCTTCCTCGTAGACGCCGGTCTTCTTCCAGTCGACGACCTGCACGTGCCAGTGGTACGCCTCGTAGCGCGCCTTGACGTCTTCGGTGAAGGCGATGTTGGTGTCGTCTTCGATGGAGATCTGGTTGCTGTCGTAGAACGCGATGAGGTTGCCGAGCTGCTGGTGGCCGGCGAGCGAGGACGCCTCGCTGCTCACGCCCTCCTGCAGGTCGCCGTCGCCGGCGATCACGTACACGAAGTGGTCGAACGGGCTGGTGCCGGGCTCGGCATCCGGGTCGAAGAGCCCGCGCTCGAAGCGGCTCGCATACGCGAAACCGACGGAGGAGGAGATTCCCTGACCGAGAGGTCCGGTGGTGATCTCGACGCCGTCGGTGTGGCCGTACTCGGGGTGGCCCGGTGTGAGCGAGCCCCAGGTGCGGAGCGCCTTGAGGTCGTCGAGCTCGAGGCCGTAGCCGCCGAAGTAGAGCTGGATGTACTGCGTCAGCGAGCTGTGACCCGCAGAGAGGATGAAGCGGTCCCGGCCCAGCCAGTGCTGGTCATGGGGATCGCGGCGCATCACCTTCTGGAAAAGCAGGTAGGCGAGCGGGGCGAGGCTCATGGCGGTTCCGGGATGCCCGTTGCCCACCTTCTCGACCGCGTCGGCCGCGAGAACGCGAGCTGTGTCTACTGCCTTGTTGTCAATGGGATCCCATTGCAGAGCTGCCACGTGAAAACTGACCCTTCGTAGAGATGGTGAGGGCCGTCTAAATGTCCCGCACCGATTGAGGTAGTGCGCGCCGTGGACGTCATCGGCACCGAGATCGCACCCTTTTCGGTTCTCCGAGAGAACACGGTGTGAGGCGGCTTCGGCTGGCGAGCATCTCCAAGTATAGGTAACACGCAAGAAACGTGGAGTGTTCCCGCTGCTGGTTGCCTAGATCGGAGGGAAGGGGTAGCGCGGGGAACGGTATCGTAGACTGTCGGGGATCACCGAGCTGTTAGAGGAGCAATGGACGTCGCTGTAGAGAGCCTGGTCGAATCGAGCCGCATCGGCTTTCGTCGCAAGCTGAAGGCGTACATCTCGCTCACGAAGCCGCGCGTCGTCGAGCTGCTGCTCGTCACCACGGTGCCGACGATGATCCTCGCCGAGCGCGGCATCCCCAACCTCTGGCTCGTTCTGGCCACCGTCATCGGCGGCTACATGAGCGCGGGCTCCGCCGGAGCGTTCAACTGCTACATCGATCGCGACATCGACCGCGTCATGAAGCGCACCAGCAAGCGGCCCCTCGTCACCGGCGAGCTGAGCGACCGCGAAGCCCTCGTGTTCGCGTGGGCGCTCGGCGTCGCGTCCATCCTGGTGCTCGGCTTCTTCGCCAACTGGGTCGCGGCCGGCCTGTCGCTGGTGGCCATCCTGCTCTACGTGGTCTTCTACACGCTCATCCTGAAGCGCCGCACTCCGCAGAACATCGTCTGGGGCGGCATCGCCGGCTGCATGCCGGTGCTGATCGGCTGGGCGGCCGTCACCGGCTCGCTCGACTGGGCGCCATTCATCCTGTTCGGCGTCATCTTCCTCTGGACGCCGCCGCACTACTGGCCGCTGTCGATGAAGTACCGCGACGATTACAAAGACGCGGGTGTCCCGATGCTCGCCGTGGTGCGCGGACGCGCGGTGGTGGGCCTCCAGGTCATCCTGTACGCGTGGGCCATGGTCGCCTGCTCGCTGCTGCTCATCCCCGTCGCGCCGATGGGGCTGTTCTACACGGTGGTCTCCGTCGCCGCCGGTGGCTGGTTCCTCTACGAGTCGCACCGCCTCTACAACCTGGCGATCCGCCACGAGAAGGTGTCGCCGATGCGCGTCTTCCACGGCTCGATCGCATACCTCACGCTCATCTTCCTCGCCGTCGCCATCGATCCGCTGCTCCCGTTCTGATCCACCGTCATGATCGCGCTGCGTTCCGCCCGGTTGGTGCTGGATGCTCCGCGTGAAGCGGATATCGACGCTGTGCTCCGCGCGTGTCAAGATCCGGAGATCCTCCGGTGGATCCCGCTGCCGCATCCGTACACCCGGGAGAGCGCCGAGTTCTTCGTGCGCAGCTACGGTCCCCACGGCTTGGCCAGCGGAAGCTACACGGTGTGGGCTCTCCGCCCGAGCGTGACCTCGCTACTGGTGGGCGTGATGGAGGTGCGTAAAGACGAGGCGCCGGGTTCGGCGTCCATCGGCTGCTGGCTCACGCCCGACGCCCGCGGCGCGGGCTACATGCGCGAGGCGCTCGCCCGGGTCGTGCAGCACGCGTTCGACCCGGCGGGTCTCGCGCTCACCCGCCTGCGGTGGGAGTCGCTCATCGGCAACGGAACGAGCAGGCGGCTCGCCGAGTCGGCGGGCTTCGCCTTCGATCCCGCAGCCGAGCACACGGTCGACTTCCTCGGTGAGCCGATGCCGGCCGAGGTCGGCGTGCTCGACTCAGCCGGCCGAGCGGGCGGCGACTGACTCCGACGCCGGGGGCGCCGCATCCGGGAGCGCGGCCGCGGGGGCCTTGAGCGACAGCACGACGGCGGTCATCGCCGCTGCGAGCATCGCCGCCAGCATCATGTGGATTCCGACCAGCACGCCCGGGAGCCCGGTGTTCGCCTGGATCAGGCCGACGGTGATCTGGAGCACCTCGACGACGAGCAGGCAGATCGCGTACCGCCGCACGGGTGTGGTGCGGATGCGCACCGACGCGACGACGAGCACGAGCGTGAGCCCGAAGGTCAGATACGCGGGGATGGCGTGCACGTGCTGCAGGATTTCCGGGTTCAGGCCGTTGCGCGGCGCGTTCGCGTCGCCGGCGTGCGGTCCGGAACCCGTGGTGGCGATGCCGACCAGGATGGTGACGGCCACCACGACCGTCGTGATGTGGGTGACGACGGCGAACCACGATGGAACGGCGAGCACACGCGGGCCCGGAACGGCGTAGAGACGCACCACGAAGGCCGCGCACAGCGCCACGAGCACCATCGACACGACGAAGTGGAGGCCGACGACGTACGGGTTCAGCCGGGTGAGCACACTGAGACCGCCGATGACGGCCTGCATGGGGATGCCGAGGCCGGCCAGCAGGGTCAGCCAGAACAGTTCGGGCCGCTGCTTGCGCAGGCGGAGGATCGCCAGGAATGCGACGATGGCGATGAGCCCCAGCACGACGCCGAGCAAGCGGTTGCCGAACTCGATGATCCCGTGGATGCCCATCTCCGGCGTGTTCACGAGCGAATCCGCCGTGCACTTCGGCCAGGTGGGGCAGCCGAGCCCGCTCGAGGTGAGGCGAACGAGACCGCCCGTGCCCACGAGCACGATCTGTGCGACGAGGTAGACCCAGGCGATCACCTTGAGTCTGGTGTCGACGCGGTCAGGCAGCCAGTCGATGATTCGCTTCATTCTCGGTGGTCTTTTCCTTGGTTCTGGATCGGATACTCGGCCAACGTGCAGGCGCGCCTCTACTATTACCGCTCACCACCTGTAGAATTGGTGAGTTCGGGGAACGCGTAACCACGCGTGCCCGTAAAGCATTCTCGCTTTGCAGCCGGGGCACCGTCGCCCGTGTCCTCGAACAGTTTAGGTACGCACACCAGCCACTCGCACAATCGTGATCCGAACTAAACGACGCCCGTCGTGAGGTTTCGGGGAATGGGCCGGAATGATAGCCGGTTACGTGTGGTAGGAAACGAGGTTGAATATGTCAGACATCCTGATCGACCGCCCCGAACTCAACAGCCTTGGGCAGTATGAGTTCGGCTGGGCGGATTCCGACGCAGCGGGTGCCTCCGCCCGTCGAGGAATCTCGCCGGAGGTGGTGACAGACATCTCCAACCTCAAACAGGAGCCGGAGTGGATGCTCCAGCGCCGTCTGAAGGCGTTGCAGCTGTTCGAGCGCAAGCCGATGCCCGCTTGGGGCGCCGACCTGTCGGAGATCGACTTCGACAACATCAAGTACTTCGTGCGGTCGACGGAGAAGCAGGCCCAGACCTGGGAAGACCTGCCCGAAGACATCAAGAACACGTACGAGAAGCTGGGCATCCCGGAGGCCGAGCGTCAGCGCCTCGTCGCCGGTGTCGCGGCCCAGTACGAGTCCGAGGTGGTGTACCACCAGATCAACGAGGAGCTCGAAGCTCAGGGCGTGATCTTCATGGACACCGACACCGCGCTGCGCGAGCATCCTGAGTTCTTCGAGGAGTACTTCGGCACGGTCATCCCCTCGGGCGACAACAAGTTCGCGGCGCTCAACACGTCCGTGTGGTCGGGCGGATCGTTCGTCTACGTACCGCCCGGCGTGCACGTCGACATCCCGCTGCAGGCCTACTTCCGTATCAACACGGAGAACATGGGCCAGTTCGAGCGCACGCTGATCATCGCCGACGAGGGCAGCTACGTGCACTACATCGAGGGCTGCACCGCCCCGATCTACAAGTCCGACTCGCTTCACTCGGCCGTGGTCGAGATCATCGTGAAGAAGAACGCCCGCGTTCGGTACACGACGATCCAGAACTGGTCGAACAACGTCTACAACCTCGTCACCAAGCGGGCCACCGCCGCCGAGGGAGCCACCATGGAGTGGATTGACGGCAACATCGGCTCCAAGGTGACGATGAAGTACCCGTCGATCTACCTGATGGGGGAGCACGCCAAGGGCGAGACCCTCTCCGTCGCGTTCGCCGGCCCCGGCCAGCACCAGGACGCGGGCGCAAAGATGATCCACATGGCGCCGTACACGCAGTCGTCGATCGTCTCGAAGTCGATCGCGCGAGGGGGCGGCCGGGCCGGTTACCGCGGTGAGGTGCGGGTGGATGCGAACGCGCACCACGCCGCGAACACCGTGCGGTGCGACGCGCTGCTGGTCGACTCGATCTCGCGCTCCGACACCTACCCGGCGATCGACATCCGGGTCGACGACGTTCAGCTCGGCCACGAGGCCACCGTGTCGCGCGTGAGCGAAGAGCAGCTCTTCTACCTCATGTCGCGGGGGCTCCCGGAAGACGAGGCCATGGCGATGATCGTGCGTGGCTTCATCGAGCCCATCGCCCGTGAGCTCCCCATGGAATACGCACTCGAACTCAACAAGCTCATCGAGATGGGCATGGAAGGCTCTGTCGGCTAAATGACCCCCGCCACCGCTCAGACCGTCGGCACCGAGCAGGCAGCTCCGCAACACATGCGCAGCGCTGTGCCCGTGCAGACCCGCTCCGACCGTTTCCACTCGACCGAGGTCGCCGATTTCCCGGCGGTCACCGGCCGTGAACCGGCTTGGAAGTACACGCCCGTCGCCCGCATCGCCGACCTGATCTCGGGGGAGCTCGACGGCGCGCCTTACATCTACGACGCGACGACCGCATCCGGTATCAGCACCGCCTGGGTCGGTCGCGACGACCGCCGCGTCGGCAGCGCCGGCAAGCCGGAGGACCGCGCGTCGGCCAACGCCTGGACGGCGTTCGAGCAGGCGCTCCTGGTCTCCATCTCGGGCGAGGAGCCCAAAGAGGCGACCATCACCCGGTCGGCCCTCGGACCGGCCGCCCGTGGCGCGCACATGATCATCGAGACGGCGCCGCACAGTGTCGCGACCCTCATCCTGCAGAACAGCGGACAGGCGAACCTCACCGAGAACGTCGAGATCGTCGTCGGCGAAGGCTCGCAGCTCACGCTCGTGACGGTGCAGGAGTGGGACGACGACGCCGTTCACGTCGCCACCCACTTCGCCAGCATCGGCCGCGACGCCCGCCTCAAGCACGTCGCCGTCACCCTCGGCGGCGGCATCGTTCGCCTCAACCCGGCCGCGCACCTCGCCGGCACCGGTGCGGACGCCGAGCTGCTCGGGGCGTATTTCGCCGACGCCGGGCAGCACCTCGAACAGCAGGTCTACGTCTTCCACGACGCCGCCAACACGCGCAGCCGTGTGACGTACAAGGGCGCGCTGCAGGGCGAGGGTGCACGCACCGTGTGGATCGGCGACGTGCTGATCGGCCCGGATGCGGTCGGCACCGACACCTACGAGCAGAACCGCAACCTCGTGCTTACCGACGGCGCGCGCGCCGACTCGGTGCCCAACCTCGAGATCGAGACCGGCGACATCGTCGGCGCCGGTCACGCCAGCGCGACCGGACGCTTCGACGACGAGCAGCTCTTCTACCTGCAGTCCCGCGGCATCAGCGAAGACGAGGCACGCCGCCTCGTCGTGCGCGGCTTCCTCGCCGACATCGTTCAGCAGATCGGTTCCCCGGCACTGCAGGAGCGGCTCCAGGCCGCCATCGAGGCGGAGCTCGAACCCGTCACGGTGGCCGGCTGATGGCGGCGACGCGAGTCTGCTCGGCCGGTGAGCTCGTGACCGATCAGGCGTCCCGCGTGGTGGTCGACGGCATCCCGATCGCGCTCGTGAAAGACGCCGCCGGCGACATCCACGCCATCGGAGACACCTGCACGCACGGCGAGATCTCGCTGTCCGAGGGGTTCGTCGAGGGCGAGACGCTCGAGTGCTGGGCCCACGGGTCGCAGTTCTCCCTCCTCACGGGAAAGCCCATCAACCTTCCGGCGTACGAGCCGGTCCCCGTCTTCCAGGTCGACGTGATCGACGGAGACGTCTACATCGACCCGAACGCAACGAAAGAGATTTGAGAGTCATGTCAGTTCTTGAGATCCGCGACCTCCACGTCACCGTCGAGACGGACCAGGGCGTCAAGCCCATCCTGAACGGTGTCGACCTGACCATTCGCGAGGGCGAGATCCACGCGATCATGGGCCCGAACGGATCGGGCAAGTCGACGCTGGCTTACACGATCGCCGGGCACCCGAAGTACACGGTCACCCAGGGGAGCATCACCCTCGACGGCGCCGACGTGCTCGCCATGACGGTCGACGAGCGCGCCCGTGTCGGGCTCTTCCTCGCCATGCAGTACCCGGTGGAGATCCCCGGTGTGACCAACACCAACTTCCTGCGCACCGCCAAGACGGCGATCGACGGCGAGGCGCCGTCGATCCGCAGCTGGGTGAAAGATGTGCGCGAGTCGATGGACAAGCTGCGCATGGACAAGTCGTTCGCCGAGCGCAACGTCAACGAAGGGTTCTCGGGCGGCGAGAAGAAGCGCAACGAGATCCTTCAGCTCGAACTGCTGAAGCCCCGGTTCGCGGTGCTTGACGAGACCGACTCCGGTCTCGACGTCGACGCGCTGAAGATCGTGTCCGAAGGCGTCAACCGGGCCAAGGCGAACACCGGGCTCGGCATCCTGCTCATCACGCACTACACGCGCATCCTGCGCTACATCCAGCCCGACTTCGTGCACGTGTTCGTCGCAGGCAAGGTGGCAGAGCAGGGCGGCCCCGAGCTCGCCGAGCGTCTGGAAGAAGAGGGCTACGACCGCTATGTGGACGCTCCGGAACCGGCCAAGGCCGATGCCGCAGAGTTCACCGAGGCGTAGGCTTCGAACATGCCAGCGACACTAGCGCCCGCGCTCTTCGACCAGGTCGAAGAGGCGCTGAAGAACGTGATGGATCCCGAGCTCGGGATCAACGTCGTCGACCTCGGCCTGATCTACGACCTGGCCTGGGACGACGAGAACAACGCGCTCATCATCTCGATGACGCTCACCTCTGCCGGCTGCCCGCTCACCGACGTGCTCGAGGAGCAGACCGCCGAATCGCTCGACGGCATCGTGGAGGCTTTCCGCATCAACTGGGTGTGGATGCCGCCGTGGGGCCCCGAGCGCATCACCGATGACGGCCGCGACATGATGCGGGCTCTCGGCTTCGCCATCTAGCTGTACCCATCGAAGGGTCTCGACACGCCGCGCCGGCTTCGGCCGACACGGCGTGTCGAGACCCTTCGTCTGCGTGAAATAGACTGAACGCTTCCCCCTCACGACCCACACCCCGAACGAATTGGATGACGCCTGTGCTCAACGTGCAAGACCTTGAGCTCAGAGTCGGCGCACGCCTCCTGATGGAGAACGTGAGCTTTCGGGTGGCCGCGGGAGACAAGATCGGGCTGGTCGGGCGCAACGGCGCAGGCAAGACCACGCTCACCAAGGTGCTTGCGGGCGACCTGATGCCCTCGGGCGGCAAAGTCGATCGCAGCGACGAGATCGGCTACCTGCCGCAGGACCCGCGCTCGGGCAACCTCGACGACCTGGCGCGCACCCGCATCCTCGACGCCCGCGGGCTCGGATCGACGGTGCTCGGGATGCAGCAGGCGACCATCGACATGGCGAGCCCCGACGAAGCGGTCTCCGCGGCGGCGATGAAGAGCTACGGCCGGCTGGAGGAGCGCTTCCACATGCTCGGCGGCTATGCCGCCGAGGCGGAAGCGGCGTCCATCGCGAGCAACCTGAAGCTCCCCGACCGCATCCTCGACCAGCCGTTGAAGACCCTCTCGGGTGGTCAGCGCCGCCGCATCGAGCTGGCCCGCATCCTGTTCTCCGACGCCCAGACGCTCATCCTCGACGAGCCGACGAACCACCTCGACGCCGACTCGGTCGTCTGGTTGCGCGAATTCCTCAAGGGATACCCGGGCGGGTTCATCGTGATCTCGCACGACGTGGAGCTCGTGGGCGAGACCGTGAATCGCGTGTTCTACCTCGATGCGAACCGTCAGGTCATCGACATCTACAACATGGGCTGGAAGAACTACCAGCGGCAGCGCGCGGCTGACGAGGAGCGCCGCAAGAAGGAACGCGCCAACGTCGAGAAGAAGGCCGGCGTGCTGCAGCTGCAGGCGGCCAAGTTCGGTGCGAAGGCGTCGAAAGCGGCGGCCGCGCACCAGATGGTGGCGCGCGCCGAGAAAATGCTCTCCGGTCTCGAGGAGGTGCGGGCCGTCGACCGCGTCGCCAAGCTCCGCTTCCCGACACCGGCGCCGTGCGGCCGCACCCCGCTGCAGGCGAGCGACCTCTCCAAGAGCTACGGCTCCCTCGAGATCTTCACCGCCGTCGACCTGGCCATCGACCGCGGCTCCAAGGTCGTGGTGCTGGGACTGAACGGTGCGGGCAAGACCACGCTGCTCCGGATGCTCGCCGGCGTCGACGCGCCCGACACCGGCCAGATCGAGCCGGGCCACGGGCTCCGCATCGGGTACTACGCGCAGGAGCACGAGACGATCGACGTGAACGCCTCCGTGCTGCAGAACATGGTCTCGTCGTCGCCGAACCTCACGGAGACCGAAGCGCGACGCGTGCTCGGCTCGTTCCTGTTCACGGGCGACGACTCCCACAAGCCGGCCGGTGTGCTCTCCGGTGGCGAGAAGACGCGTCTCGCGCTGGCGATGATCGTCGTCTCCGGCGCCAATGTGCTGCTGCTCGACGAGCCGACCAACAACCTCGACCCAGCCAGCCGCGAAGAGATCCTCGACGCGCTCGCGCACTACGAGGGCGCCGTCGTTCTGGTGAGCCACGACGAAGGGGCGGTCGAAGCGCTCAACCCGGAGCGCGTGCTGATCCTGCCCGACGGCGTCGAAGACCACTGGAACAGGGACTACCTCGACCTGATCTCGCTGGCGTAGCGGATACCCGCGTCAGCGGGCGGCGTCGACGAGGTCGTCCTCCACGTCGGCGTCGGTGCGCTTGAGCGCGCGTTTGCGTCTGCGCTCCTCGGCGCGGGCGCGCTCCTCCGGGTCGTCCTCGTTGCGCTTGCGGTACTCGGTGAGCAACGCGTAACCCAGACCGAAGAAGCCGATGAGAGCGAAAATGATCCACTGGATCATGTACGACCAGTGCAGGCCCTCGTCTTGCGTGGGCGGATCGGTGACGGTGAGGGTCGGCGCCTCCGCCGGTGCCGGCTTCTCGGAGTCGAGCAACCCGTAGGCGCCGGTGTAGACGTCGGCACCGCCGAGCTTTTCCTTCACGACGGAGAGCTGGATGGTGCCGACCTGGTTTCCGCTCGCCGTGCGCCCGGCGATGCCAGGCTCGCTCGGCTTGAGTCGCGCCACGACGGTGACCGTGCCCGCCGGGGCCGCCGGCACGGATTCGGGGGAGTCCTCCGAGTTGCCGGTGGGGACCCATCCGCGGTCGACGATGAAGAGCGCGCCGGTCTCGGTGCGCAACGGGGTCAGCACCTCGAAGCCGGGGCCGCCGTTGAAGGGACGATTGCGTACGAGGAGCTGCTTTTCGCGCTCGTAGGTTCCGGTCATGGTGACGCGCGTCCACTGCTGGTCGGCGTCGAACGACGTCAGCGTCGGCAGCTCTTCGCTCAGAGGCACCGGGTGCGAGTTGAAGTTCGCGGCGATCACCGCGTTCGCTGCGGCCGCCTCCTTGCTCCGCGCCAGCTGCCACGCCGACAGACAGCCGCAGGCGATGGCGAACACGATCGCGAAGGCCAGGTAGCCCAGCCAGCGGCGCGAGAAGGCGAACCGCCAGCCGGCACTCGCGGGACTTGCGCCGGTGTCGCTGGCGTCGCTCGGCCCGCTGCTCTCGTTGTCGGGAAGAGGGGTGTTCATGCGCTGTCCCGCGCATCCTCGATCGCGACGACGGCGACCGGAAAGTCACGAGCGGCCAGAAACTCGCGCAGATAGTCGACGTGCTCGCTGCAGGCCAGCCAGACCTTCACCCGGTCGGCGGAGTGGATCTTCGGGTTGCGCCACTCGATCCGCCAGCCGGCCGTTTCGCGGCACCCGGCACGCGAACAGGTCAACGGCTCCGGCTCACCGAAACCGATCACTCGTCTGGGCCTTTCGTAGGGGTGTCATTCGTCTCCGTGCCGGCGGCGCCGTTCGCGTCGCGAGGCTCTGAGGGCTGTCCCGGCTGCGGAGGCGCCATGGGCAGGATAATGCCCGGACGCTGAACGTCGTCTCTGCGTCCCTCGGTCGAAACGTTGGCGAGCACGACGGCGAAGTAGGGGAGGAAGATCGCGCCGATCGCCGGGATCACGGCCCACCAGCCGGGAACGAACAGGATCGCGATGATGCAGAGCACACGGATGCCCATCGCTACCGAGTATTTGATCATCCGGTGGCGTCGCTCTTCGTCGGGCGAGAGCGGGAGATTCGTGATCGACTGCTGCTGATGCTTCATGGGCGTTGCGATAAGCCTACGTCCATCCGAAACGCGCGGAGGGGCGTGCCCATAAACTGGGACGCGATCGTTTTCCGGGCACACCGCCCGGCAGTGTGAGAGGACACCGGATGACAACCCCACGAACCGTGCTCGTAACGGGCGGAAACCGCGGAATCGGCTACGCGATCGCGGAGGAGTTCGTCGCCCAAGGGCATCGGGTGGCTGTCACCGCGCGTTCGGGAGAGGGTCCTGAAGGAACTCTCACCGTGCGCGCAGACGTGACCGACAGCGCATCCATCGACGCGGCCTTCTCGGAGATCGAGGAGAAGCTCGGTCCGGTGGAGGTCGTCATCGCGAACGCCGGTATCACGCGCGACACCCTGCTCATGAGAATGAGCGACGACGACTTCGACACCGTCGTCGACACGAACCTCGGCGGTGCGTTCCGCGTCGTCAAGCGCGCGTCGAAGGGGATGCTCAAGGCGCGCTACGGTCGAGTCGTCCTGATCTCGAGCGTCGTCGGCCTCTACGGTTCGGCCGGCCAGGTCAACTATGCGGCGTCGAAGGCCGGCCTTGTCGGCATCGCACGGTCGCTCACGCGCGAACTCGGCGCCCGCGGAATCACGGCGAACGTCGTGGCTCCGGGCTTCATCGAAACTGATATGACGGCGGCGCTGCCC
Organism: Leifsonia sp. NPDC058292; assembly: GCF_042880955.1. Classification (NCBI taxonomy): domain Bacteria; kingdom Bacillati; phylum Actinomycetota; class Actinomycetes; order Micrococcales; family Microbacteriaceae; genus Leifsonia; species Leifsonia sp. NPDC058292. The sequence continues at coordinate 563 of NZ_JBHVYL010000005.1, read as the reverse complement.
GACACCCAGCAGGCTGAGTACAAGAAGAACATCCCCGCCGGACGTTTCGCGACCGCCTCCGAGGTCGCGAAGGTCGTCGCCTGGGTGGCCGGCGACGACGCCGGCTACATCTCTGGCGCGGTCATCCCCGTCGACGGCGGCCTCGGGATGGGCCACTAGCCGCACCCCGCCCGTCCCGTCCCGTCGCTGCCGGTCGCGGCCCGTCCCCTCCCGTCGCTGCCGGTCGGCTTGAGTGTGGCTGCTGCGGTCGAGTGTGCCCGCTGTACCGGCCACATCCGACCGCTCCGGCCACGCTCGTCGCGAACGGTCCATCTCGTCGCGAATGGTCCATGTCGTCGCGAACGGTCCACTTCGTCGCGCGCGGGGTGCGCACTACCCGGCCGGCTCGCCGAGTGTGGCGACTGCGGTCGAGTGTGCCCGCTGTACCGGCCACATCCGACCGCTCCGGCCACGCTCGTCGCGAATGGCCCATGTCGTCGCGAACGGTCCACTTCGTCGCGCGCGGGGTGCGCACTACCCGGCCGGCTCGCCGAGTGTGGCGACTGCGGTCGAGTGTGCCCGCT
>NZ_JBHVYL010000004.1:0-153736 GCF_042880955.1 Leifsonia sp. NPDC058292 | reverse complement strand
CCGTGAGGCAGGAGACGGCGTGTCGGGACCCCTCGTCGGGCAGGTTGGCCGGCGGTCAGATCAGCGACTTGGTGTGCCAGACCGTCTTCGTCTCGGTGAAGAACGCGATGCGGTCGAGCGCCGGAGCGGCGGCGTCGGGGCCGTTCTCCGGCGGCAGCACGCGCTTGAGCGTGTCGGCGGCGGCGATCTGCAGCTCCACCCAGTCGAGGTCGCCCGCGCCGACGAGGTCGAGCGCGTTCACGTCCGCGTGCGACGCGAGCCACGGGGCGATCTCGGCCGGTGACCCGGTGAGGATGTTCACCACGCCACCCGGAACGTCGCTGGTGGCGAGAACCTCGCTCAGGCTGATCGCCGACAGCGGAAAGCGCTCGCTGGCGACGACGACGACCGTGTTGCCGGCGACGAGTGCGGGCGCCACGGCGCTGACGAACCCGAGGAGGCTGTCGCCCTGGGGCGCGACGATCGCGACGACACCGGTCGGTTCCGGCACCGAGATGTTGAAGTACGGCCCGGCGACCGGGTTGGCGTTGCCCGCGACCTGCGCGAACTTGTCCGCCCATCCCGCGTACCAGACCCAGCGGTCGATCGCCTCGTCGACCTGCGCGCCGGCGACGACGACCGACACCCCTTCGGCCTGCACGATCTCGTCGACGAACTGAGCACGACGCCCCTCGAGCAGCTCGGCGATGCGGTAGAGCACCTGTCCTCGGTTGTACGCCGTGGCGCCGGCCCAGCCGCTCAGCGCGGAGCGTGCGGCAACGACGGCGTCACGGGCATCCTTGCGGGAGCCCTTCGCGGCGTTGGCGAGAAACGCGCCCTTGGCCGACACCACCTCGTAGGTGCGCCCGGACTCACTGCGGGGGAACTTTCCGCCGATGTAGAGCTTGTAGGTCTTCGGCACGGCCAGACGGCTCATTTCGCGGCTCCTTTGCGGGCCTTGGTGGTGGATGCTGTGGTGGACGACGCACGCAGCGCAGCCGGCAGCTCGCGGCCCGGCTTGAGGTAGGCGCCGAGGCCGTGGCGGCCGCCCTCGCGTCCGTAGCCCGACTCCTTGTAGCCGCCGAACGGGCTCGCGGGGTCGAAGCGGTTGAACGTGTTGGCCCAGACGACGCCGGCGCGCAGCTTGTCGGCCACGGCGAGGATGCGGCTCCCCTTGTCGCTCCAGATGCCGGCGGAAAGCCCGTACGGGGTGTTGTTCGCCTTCGCGATGGCCTCGGCCGGGGTGCGGAAGGTGAGGATCGACAGCACCGGGCCGAAGATCTCCTCCCGGGCGATGCGATGGCTGGTCGACACGTTGTCGAACAGGGTCGGCGGGAACCAGAAGCCGTTCTCGGGGATGTCGCAGGCGGGGCTCCACCGCTCGGCGCCTTCCGCCTCGCCGATGTCGGAGAGCTCGCGGATGCGCGCCAGCTGTTCGGCACTGTTGATCGCACCGATGTCGGTGTTCTTGTCGAGCGGGTCGCCCATCCGCAGCGTCGAGAGCCGGGTCTTCAGCCGGTCGACGACCTCGTCGTGGATGCTCTCCTGCACCAGAAGGCGCGAACCAGCGCAGCAGACGTGACCCTGGTTGAAGAAGATGCCGTTGACGATGCCCTCGACGGCCTGATCGATCGGAGCGTCGTCGAAGACGATGTTCGCCGCCTTTCCGCCGAGTTCGAGAGTGAGCTTCTTGTCGGTGCCGGCGACGGCGCGGGCGATCTCGCGCCCGACGGCGGTGGAGCCGGTGAAGGCGACCTTGTTCACATCCGGGTGGTTGACGAGGTCGCGGCCGGTCTCACCGGCGCCCGTGACGATGTTGACGACGCCCGGCGGCAGGTCGGCCTGCTGCACGATCTCGGCGAACAGCAGCGCGGTGAGCGGCGTGGCCTCCGCCGGCTTGAGCACCACGGTGTTGCCGGCGGCGAGGGCCGGGGCGATCTTCCACGCGAGCATCAGCAGCGGGAAGTTCCACGGGATGACCTGGGCGGCGACCCCGAGCGCACGTGGCGCCGGGCCGAGACCCGCGTGATCGAGCTTGTCGGCCCATCCCGCGTAGTAGAAGAACCAGGCGGCGACGAGGGGGACATCCACGTCTCGGCTCTCCTTGATGGGCTTACCGTTGTCGAGGCTCTCGGCGACGGCGAGCTCACGGGCACGCTCCTGCACGAGCCGCGCGATGCGGAAGAGGTACTTGCCGCGGTCGCTGCCGCTCATCCGCGACCAGGTGCGCTCGTAGGCGCGGCGCGCGGCGGCGACGGCCTTGTCGATGTCGGCCGTGTCGGCGGTCGCGATCGTCGCGATGCGCTCCTCGCTGGCCGGCGAGATGGTCTGGAAGGGCGTGCCGTTTCCGTCGACGAACTCGCCGTCGATGAACAGGCCGTACTGGTCGCGCAGGTTCAGGATCGACCGCGACTCGGGAGCCGGTGCGTATTCGAGAAAACTCATGTGTCGGTGCTTTCGGTTAGTCGATCGTGACGTAGTCGGCGCCGGAGTAGTGTCCGGTCTTCAGCTTCTGCCGCTGCAGCAGCACATCATTCAGCAGGCTCGACGCCCCGAAGCGGAACAGATGCGGCTGCAGCCACTCCTCGCCCGCGGTCTCGGCGACCGTGACGAGGTACTTGATCGCGTCTTTCGACGACCGGATGCCACCGGCCGGCTTCACGCCGATCTTCTCGCCGGTGAGCTTGTGCCAATCGCGCACGACCTCGAGCATCAGCAGGGTGACGGGCAGCGTCGCCGCCGGGGAGACCTTGCCTGTGGAGGTCTTGATGAAGTCGCCGCCGGCGAGGATCGCCAGCCACGAGGCCCGGCGCACGTTGTCGTAGGTGTTCAGCTCGCCGGTCTCGAGGATCACCTTGAGGTGCGCGTACGTGCCGTCAGGGCGACGGCAGGCCTCCTTGACGGCGACGATCTCATCGAAGACCAGACCGTAGCGGCCGGAGAGGAAGGCTCCGCGGTCGATGACCATGTCGATCTCGTCGGCGCCCGCGGCGACCGCATCCGCCGTGTCCGCCAATTTGACGGCGAGGGATGCGCGCCCGCTCGGGAACGCGGTCGCCACCGCGGCGACGTTGACGCCGCCCGGGAGCTTCGCCGCGTGGGCTGCGCCGAGCGCTTCCACCGCGTAGGGCACCATATCGCCGTAGACGCACACGGCTGCGGGGCGCGGCGTCGTCAGGTCGCCCGGGTCGGGCGTGAGGGCCTTGGCCGCGAGCGACCGCACCTTGCCGGGCGTGTCCGCGCCTTCGAGCGTGGTGAGGTCGATCAGCTCGATGATCTTGTCGAGGGCCCACGCCTTGCTGGTGGTCTTGATCGAGCGTGTGCCGAGCCCGGCAGCACGCTGTTCGAGGCCGACCGCGTCGACCCCCGGGATGCCGTTCAGGTACCGGCGCAGGCTCGCCTCGGTGAGGTCGCCTCCCAGCACGTCCGCTGCCCGGGCCGCTGGTGCGAGGGTTCGCACGGGCGGCGTCGTTTCGATGGTCACGTCTCTCCTTGGTGTCGGCCCGGAGCGGTCGCTCCGAGCGAGGTCTCCGATCGGCCGTGGCCGAGCAGGTAGTTGGCTGTCGCCTCATCGGTGATGAGGGTGGTGCAGAGGCCGCTCGAGACGACGGCGTGGGCGACGCGGTGCTTGGTGCTCCCGGCGATCACGGCGATGCTCGTCTTCGCCGCGCGAAGGTCGTCGAGCGAGATGCCGAGGGTTCTGTTGTTGAGCTCTTCGTCGGCCACCCCGCCGCTTTCGGTGATGAAGCGCCCCACCACATCCCCGACGGCGCCCTTGTCGGCGAGCGAGGCGACGTCGTCACGCGTGAGGTATCCGCTGTCGACGTGCACGGAGCTCGCGTCGACGACACCGGCGCTGAACAGGTAGGCGGATGCGTTGCGCGCCAGCTCGAGCACGCTCTGCACCGAGCGGTCGGCTTCGATCGCCCGCCGGGTCGCGGACTGCTCGAAGATGGCCGGGCTCGGCAGCAGCGTGGCCGTCCCCTGCGCCTTGCGCGCGATCACGACGGCCGTGTCGGCCGCCGCTGTCGCCTGCCGGGTGCTGGAGACGCTGCCGTTGATCTGCACGGGGTTCACGCCGACGGCCCAGCCGGGACGGAGGCGAGCGGCCACCGCGTGCAGGGTGCGGCCCCAGCTGACACCGAGTGTGCGGGGAACCGGCCGGAAGGTGGTGAGGTAGTCGGCGGCGGCCTGCGCGACGCGGCCCTGCACATCCGACTCGCTGTCCGTGGCCGGAACGACGACGGCGTCGGCCAGATCGTAGAAGCCGCAGAGCTCTCGCTCGAGCGAGAAGCGCCGAGCGCTCGGGTGAACGATCTCGATGCGCACGAACCCGTGCTCGCGCGCGGCGACGAGCAGCCGCCCGACCTTCCACCGGCTCACCGAGAGCGCAAGGCCGATCTCGTCTTGCGTCTTGCCGGCCTCGTAGTACAGCTCGGCGGCTTTGACGGCGAGGATCTCATCGGTGTCGTTCAGGGCCACTCGTCCAGCTTAGAAACCGCCGCGCCCTTGAGCAACGCTTGCGCGGGCGATGCTCATATGAGCAGGGTCCGTTTCGTTTACAGTAAAGGTCGTGCCCACTCCCCTAGCGCTCGCCGTCGACTTCGGCGGAACCAAGGTCGAAGCAGCCATCGTCGACACCGACGGCCGCCTCCTCGAAGGATCCCGTCACCGCCAGCCCACCGGTCGCACGGCGACCGTGCCGGAGCTCGAAGCGTCGGTCGGCGGCGTCGTGCGTGCCGCCATCGCGTCGCTGCCCGACGGCGCCGAGCTGATCGGGGCGGGCATCGGATGCGCGGGGCCGATCGACCGCGTGCGCGGGCTCGTCTCCCCGCTCAACGTTCCGCACTGGCGGGACTATCCCATGCGCGACTTCATCGCCGGAGTGGTCGCCGACGCCGGACTCGACATCCCCGTCGTGCTCGAGATGGACGGCGTCGCCATCACGATGGCCGAGCACTGGGTCGGTGCGGCGCAGGGTGTCGACAACGTGATGGGGATGGTCGTCTCCACCGGCGTCGGCGGCGGGCTCATCGTCGGTGGGCGCGTCATCACCGGCCCGACCGGCAACGCCGGCCACATCGGTCATGTCGAGGTCGGCGACATCGTGGGCGAGAACACGTTCGGCAACCCGGATGCGCTCGAAGCGATCGCCTCCGGCCCGCACACGGTCGCTTGGGCCCGCACGCAGGGCTTCACGGGGACGACCGGCGAGGAGCTGGCCGCAGCGTACGCCGCGGGCGACCCCGTCGCCCACGCTGCGATCGCCCGCACCGGTGAGGCCGTCGGGCGAGCCATCGCCTCGGCCACCGCGCTGCTCGACCTCGAGCTCGTCGCGATCGGCGGCGGCTTCTCGCACTCCACCCCCGACCTGTTCGATCACATGCGCAAGGTCATCCACGACCACTATTTCCCGTACGTGCGCAAGGTGCGTATCGTGCCGAGCGCCCTCTCCTCCGAGGGTCCGCTCATCGGAGCCGCCGCCCTCATCCACCGCGCCCACCTCCTCCCCTAAAGCAATCGACTACAGGAAGAATGCTTTCAAACGGGCTGTTTGAGAGCATTCTTCCTGTAGTCGATTGCTTTGCTAGGGGCGGAAGGTGTCTTCGAGGGGGCGGGGGCGTGCGACGATCGCGCCGGCGGCGGCGGCCGCGAGCGCGGTGCCGGTGAGCACGATGAGGGCGACGGTCCAGCCCCCGGTCACCTGGTGCAGCAGACCGACCGCGAGCGGGCCGAGCGCTCCCAGCGTGTAGCCGAGTCCCTGCGTGAAGCCGCTCAGGGCGACCGAGCCCTGATGCGTGCGGGTGCGCACGTTGATGAGCACCAGGCACAGCGGGAAGAGCAGCGGGCCGAGACCGGCGAAGACCACCCACAGCCAGGTCGCCGTTCCCGGAACGAGGATGAGCCCCAGGTCGCCCACGATGAAGCACGCGACGCCGAGGTAGATCAGCAGCGCCACGTTCTTCATGCGTGCGGCCAGCAGCGGGATGAGCAGACCAGCCGGGATGCCCATCCCGGCGTACAGCGACAGCAGCGAGCCCGCCTGCAACGGCGTCGTACCGGCGACGTCGGTGAGGATCTCCGGCAGCCACGCGAACATGGCGTATGCGTTGAGCGACGAGGTGCCGAACACGATGCCGAGCGCCCAGGCCAGAGGCGAGTGCCAGACGCGGCCGAGCATCGCGGGTTCGGCCTCCTCGATCTCCACATCGTGCGCCGGATGGGCCGGCCGGCGCCGGAGGAGGATGTTCAGCCACGGCAGCACCGCGATCAGGCTGACGATCGCCCACATCCCCACCGAGATGTGCCAGTTGCTCGCGTCGGCGACGGGAACGGCGACCAGCGGCGGCAGGAGCGTGCTCACCGACATCACGGTCGCGTAGAGCGAGGTCACGAGGCCGATGCGGTCGGGGAAGTATCGCTTGACGAGCGGTGGCAGCAGAACGTTTCCGACGCCCATCCCCGCGAACGTGATCGCCGAACCGATGGCGAGCACGACGAAGGACCCGGCGCCGGCGCGCACGATGTGCCCGAGCAGCATGACGCCAAGCGCGAGAACGACGACGAACTCGAGGCTGGCCTTGCGTGTGAACGCGGGCGCGACGATACCGAAGATCGCGAAACACACCGGCGGGAGCATGCCGAGAAGTCCGACGCCGACGCTCGAGACGTCGAAGTCCATCCTGATCTCGGCGAAGATCGGCGAGAGCGCCGCGACGGCGGTGCGGAGGTTCGAGGCGACGAGCAGGATGCCCAGTAGAGCGATGGTTCGACCGTGCCAGAGAGGGCGTGTCGCGATTTCCGGCATTACTCGATCCTATCGCCCGCCGGTCCTCCGCCCCCGCCGCCCCCGCTGCCGGGCGACCCGCGCCCGGCGGCCAGGCGGCCTACGCGGGCTCGGCAGCCAGGATGCGCCGCGCCTCGGCGACGTCGGCCGCGATCTGCGCGATCAGCGGCTCCACGCCCGAGTACGCGACCATGCCGCGGATGCGCTCGACGAACGCGATCTCCACGTGGTGGTCGTACAGGTCGAGATCTTTGTCGAGCACGTACGCCTCCACCTGCTTCTGCGGCACGCCCTCGAACGTCGGGTTGTTGCCCACCGAGATGGCAGCCGGGTACCGCTCGCCGGCATCCGTCAGCCAGCCCGCGTACACGCCGTCGGCGGGGATGAGCCCCTCGGACTCGGGCGAGAGGTTCGCCGTCGGAAAACCGAGTTCGCGACCCCGCTTGGCGCCGTGCACGACGACACCGCGCAGGGTGGGGATGTGCCCGAGCAGTTCGCCCGCGTGAGCGACGTCGCCGTCGGCGAGCAGCTCGCGGATCCAGGTGGACGACACCCGCCGGCCGTGCTCCGGTCGAACGTCGTCGATCAGATACACGGTGAAGCCGTACTTCTCGCCGAGCTCGCGCAGCATCGCCACGTCGCCGGCGCCGCGGTGGCCGAACCGGAAGTCACTGCCGACGAGCACCGCCCGCGCGTGCAGCCGATCGACCAGGATGCGGTGCACGAACTCCTCGGGCTCGAGTCCGGCGAGCGCACGGTCGAACGTCACGAGCAGTGTCGCATCGACACCGGTGCCCGCGAGCAGGTCGAGTTTCTGCTCGACGCTCACGAGGGCGAGCGGGCACTTGTCGGGGGCGAGCACTTCGAGGGGGTTGCGGTCGAACGTGATCACCGTCGAGACGAGCCCGAGCTCGGAGGCGACCTCGCACAGGCGGCCGATCACGGCGCGATGACCGGTGTGGACGCCGTCGAACTTGCCGATCGTCACAGCGCTCGGGCCGAACCCGTCCGGCACATCGTCGAGCGAACGGAAGAGCTTCACGCCTCGCCCTCCGCAACCGGGCGGGGGCGGTGCGCACGCAGCCAGAGCAGGCCGAGCACCGGCAGCGCCAGCGGGATGAAGAGGTACCCCATCCCGTAGACCGACCAGACGGTCGCGTCGCGGCCGAACGGGTCGATGTCGTGCAGGCCGAGGGCGGCGGGCGCGAACAGGCTCAGCGAGCCGATCACGAGCACGCCGACGAGCTCGAAGGTGATGGTGACCCATGCCACCCGGTACCAGCCGGCCCCGGGAGCGACGAGAGCCACCGTTGCGACGATGTAGACCACTGCGGCCAGGGCCGACAGGCTGAAGGCTACGGGCGCCTCGTGGAACCGGTCGATGATCTGGAACACGCTGCGGCCGGTCGCCGCTAGGGCGAGAACGCCGTAAACGAAGACGAGCACCCGGCCGACGCCGGTCATCCGCCGCTTGCCGTCAGGATCGGTTCCGTGCTCCCGCGCGGACATGGTGTGGTGTGACATCGTTGACGATTCTATTCGCGTTTCGAGGTGCGGTCGGCGGCCGGGCGGCCCGCTCAGACGCCCTGAACGAACCAGATCTGACCCATGCGGTAGACCATGACGGCGATCGCCAGGCAGACCGCGCCCAGAATGATGGTGCTCCACCTGTTGCGCTCGATCAGCGCCCAGAACCCGCCCGCCAACGGCAGGATGAGCGCGGAGATCAGGTAGATGTAGAACTCGGGGAGGCTGCCGGACGGCTCGTTGCCGACCAGGGGCGCGACGATCGTGACGACCAGCTGAGCGACGAGCAGAAGCTCGACCAGGGCGACGGCGCCCATGCTCACGTCGCCGGGGAGTCTCTTGGCGATGCCGAGAACGATGCAGAGCACGCCGGCGGCGCACGCGACGATCACCTGAACCGTCGTGAACCACTCGATCATGCGGTCGCGATCTCGTCTGTCGGGAAGTTCACGAGGCTCCTTGCTTCCTTTCCACGGAATTCGATCAGCCCCACCAGATGGCCGGTGGGCGAGATGGCCGCGACGGGCACACCGCTCCCATTCTCCCTGTCCGGCACATGGATGCGTTTACCGTGCGTCAGATCGATCGCCTGCTGCTCGGTGAGCTCGAACCGCTCGAAGAGCATTCCCGCGGCGTCGGCGGCCGGAACGATGCGCTCGGCGACATCGAGGCCCTCGATCGGGCGCGCATCCTCCACCCTGAACGGGCCGACCCGCGTGCGCCGGAGTGCGGTGAGGTGACCGCCGACGCCGAGGTCGACGCCCAGGTCTCGGGCGAGCGACCGGATGTATGTGCCCGACGAGCAGACGACCCGCACATCCACGTCGATCGCCGGCGCCCCGAGGGCTGCGACCGCACGCCGCACATCGAGAACCTCGAACTCGGAGACGGTGACGGGCCGAGCCTCCAGCACGACCTCCTCGCCGGCGCGCACGCGGGCGTACGCGCGTTTGCCGTCGACCTTGATCGCGCTCACCGCGGACGGGATCTGTTCGATCTCGCCGGTGAGACGGGCGATGCCCGCGCGAACGGTCTCGTCGGTCACCGCCTCGACGGCGCCCTCCGGCGCGGCCGCGACCGGGTCGCCCTCGGCGTCGTCGGTCGAGGTCGACAGACCGAGCCTGATCGTGGCCAGGTACTCCTTGTCGGTGCCCACGATGTAGGTGAGCAGCCTGGTCGAGGAGTTGAGCCCCAGGATGAGCAGACCCGTGGCCATCGGGTCGAGCGTTCCCGCGTGCCCGACCTTGCGGGTGCCGGCCAGGCGGCGGGTGCGCGCGACCACGTCGTGGCTGGTCCAGCCGCCCTGCTTGTCGACGAGGAGGATGCCACTGCCCGTCATGCGGACTTCTCGCCCACGATGTCGAGCACGAGCTGCAACTTGGTCTGGAACGTGCACTCGAGCAACTCCGTCGTCGCCTCGTCGAGACCGTAGAACTCGGGCAGCCGCAGCCCGAGCAGGGTGTTGAGCAGCATCCCTTCGGCGAGGAACGTGCGCACCGCCTCCGGTTCGAAGCCCGCCTCGTCGCGAAGCAGCCGGTAGATCGTGATGAAGCCGTCGCGGGCGCGCGCGCCGATCACCGGGTCGTGCCCCATGCTGAACGCCTGCATCAGTGAGAGCAGGATGCCCCGGTCTTCGATGAGGTTCACGTACGCTGTGCCGAGCAGCCGGCCGATCGTGTCGGGGGGTGAGCCGGTCCCTTTCCACCCGTCGATCGTCTCGGTGAACGATTCGAGCAGCTTGTCGAGCGCGCGGCCGAGCACCTCGACGAAGAGGTTCTCCTTCGTGCCGAACATCCGCACCACGTACGGCTGGCTGATGCCCGCGGCCTTGGCGATCTGGTCGGTCGTCGCGCCGAAGTAGCCGCGCTCGCCGAAGACCAGGCTGGCGGCGCCGAGAATCTGCTCGCGCCTTTCCCCGGCGGGAATCCGTTCGTTGTTCTTGTCACTCACGCTTGACAGGTTATCAGTTGATTACTAGTGTCGGGCTTTGTAATCATCCGATAACAACGACAGGATGCAGCAATGACCTCCACCACCCGACGGATCCCCGTCTGGCTCGCCATCATCGCGGCCTCGCTGCCGATGTTCATGGCGACTCTCGACAACCTCGTGGTCACCAGCGCGCTGCCGGTGATCTCCACCGAGCTCGGCGCCTCCATCGAAGAGCTGCAGTGGGTCGTCAACGCCTACACGCTCAGCTTCGCGGCCTTCATGCTGATGGCGGTCGCGATCGGCGACCGGTTCGGCCGCCGCACCGTCTTCATCGCCGGCATCACCATCTTCACCCTCGCCTCGGCCGCCAGCGCACTCGCGACCGAGCCCTGGATGCTCATCCTCGCCCGTGCCGTGCAAGGGGTCGGCGCCGCTGCCCTGATGCCGCTGTCGCTGACCCTCCTCGCCGGCAGCGTGAGCGAACGCCTGCGCCCGGCCGCCATCGGCATCTGGGGCGGCATCGCCGGACTCGGCGTCGCGACCGGCCCCCTCATCGGCGGAGCGGTCGTCCAAGGCTGGAACTGGCAGGCCATCTTCTGGCTGAACGTTCCGCTCGGCGTCATCGCCGTTCCGCTCGTGCTCTTCGCCCTCCCGAACAGCTTCGGAGCCCGGGTCCGTGCCGACGTGGTCGGGCTCGTGCTCGCCGGGCTCGGCGTGCTCGGCCTCGTCTACGGCATCGTGCGCGGCAACCCCGCCGGCTGGGACAGCGCGGAGGTGCTCGGCGCGCTCCTCGCCGGAGCGGTGCTCCTGATCGCGTTCGTGGTCTGGGAGCAGCGCACGCCGGCACCGCTGCTGCCGTTGCGGCTCTTCCGCGACCGCAGCTTCACCGTCGCGAACCTGGTCGGTGTGACGTTCAGCTTCGGCATCTTCGGGGCCGTCTTCATCCTCATCCAATTCCTGCAGGTCGTTCAGGGGCACACCCCGCTCGAAGCGGGCGTGATGACGATGCCGTGGACGCTCGCGCCGATGGTGGTCGCCCCGCTCACCGGGCTCGTCTCCTCGCGCACGGGAACCCGGCTCCCCATCCTCACGGGCCTCGTGCTCCTGGCGGTGTCGATGTCGTGGATCGCCCTCACCCTGACGGCCACGCAGCCATACTCGACGATGTGGCCGCCGTTCCTGCTCGCGGGCATCGGGATGGGCCTGGTGTTCGCCCCGAGCTCGACGGCCGTTCTCGTCAACATGGCGCCGGCGGATCACGCCAAGGCGTCGGGCACCAACTCCACCCTGCGGGAGATCGGTGTCGCCCTCGGTGTCGCCGTTCTGACAGCCGTCTTCACCGGCGCCGGCGGAGCCCTCACCCCGACCGGCTACGTCGATGCGGCCATCCCGGCGGTGTGGGTCGCCGCCGGTGTGCTCGCGCTCGCCGCCGTCATCTCAGTGGCTCTCCCCTCTCGCATCCGGGCCAAGCGGCGACAGGGTGTTACCGGCGCCGACGAGCTCGCGTACGCCGAGGCCGCGGAGGGCTCCGCCGAAGCCGGAGCGCTCGTCGACGAGGCCGCCCGCCGCTGAACGCCTCCCGCCCCGCCCACCCCGTACGCTGAACGTATGCGTATCGGTGTGATCGGGGCGGGAGCCGTCGGCGGCACCATCGCCGCCCTGCTCGATCGAGCGGGCCACACCGTCGAGGTCACGGCGAGAGGCAGGCAGCTCGACACCATTCGCTCCTCGGGCCTGCAGCTCACCGGTGCGTGGGGAGAGCACCTCGCCCACCCCGGAGCCGGCGAGATACTCCGCACCAGCCCCGAGCTGGTCTTCCTGACCACCAAGGCACAGGATGCGGCGGCAGCGATCCGCGAGAATCGAGCCCAACTCGACGGCATCCCCGTCGTCATCGTGCAGAACGGCCTCGCCGGGCTCGACCGGGCGCGCACGCTGCTCCCCGACTCCTCCCTCGTCGGCGCCCTCGTGCTCTACGCAGCGAGCTACCTCTCCCCCGGCCGGGTCTCCGTCACAACGGCGGCGAAGACCTACCTCGGTGCCGGCAGCGGCGCCGCTCCCGACACGGCCGTCGCGGTCACCGGCATCCTCGGCTCCGCCATGCCCGCGGTCGCGGTCGACAACTTCACCGGCTGCCAGTGGACGAAGCTCATCGTGAACCAGATCAACGCGATGCCAGCGATCACCGGGTTGAGCGCCCAGGACACCCTCGGCGATCGTCGGCTGCGTCGTGTGGTCACCGCGAGCATGCGCGAGGCCACCCGCGTGGGGTTCGATGCGGGCGTTCGGTACGGCAGCATCCAAGGTCTTTCCAACGGGCTCCTGCGCTTCGTGGCGTCGTCTCCGCTCTGGGCTGCGCAAGCCGTGCCGCTCCTGATGCGCCGCCGCATGGGTGAGACGCCCAACCCGGGATCGACGCTGCAGAGCATCCGCCGAGGCCAGCCCACGGAGATCGACTACCTGAACGGCGCGGTCGTCGACGAGGCAGCCCAGCTGGGCCGGGATGCCCCGATCAACGCGGCGCTCGTCGAGCTCGTGCACGTGGTGGAGCGCACCCGGGCGTTCCTCTCGGCCGAGCAGGTCGTCGAGCGGATGAACGCCGTCGTCTGAGCGTGGTCAGCAGCTGTCGGCGAAGATCCGGCGAGGGCGCTCGGGATCTGCGTTGTCGACCTCTGCGCTCGCCCACAGCCGCGGGTCCGCCTCCGCGTAGTAGAGCTCCTGGCCCTCGCGATACCGGGCGTTGGAGAGCGCGGCGGGGTCGGGGTCGACACCGTCGCGCAGCGCAAGACGCGCGTAGGCCTCGTCCCACGGCACGTCGAGCAGGATGCTGTAGTTCCAGATGCCCCGCAACTCCGGCCTGAGCAGGAACACCCCGTCCACGATCAGCACCGCGTCGGCCTGCGCCGTCTGCCAGCGACTCTCGATCGGTGCATCCCTCTTCACGTCGAACGCCGCCGTCTGAAAGCCGGCGCTGCCCGCCAGACGGAACGGATCGATCAGAACCCGGCGAAAAGTGCCGTAGTCGAACGAATCGCGGTAGAACGTCTCCGGCGACTCCCGCCCGAGACGCCACCTGTCGGCTCGCGGGCGGTGGAAGTCGTCCATCGAAGCGCGGAACGCGTCGTGCCCTGCCTCGCGGAACACCGCCGCGAGGTCGTCGGCGAACGCCGACTTGCCCGCACCGTCGATCCCGTCGACCGCGACGATGGTTCGGCCGCGACCGTAGTTGCGGGCGATCTCGGCGACCAGCCCGCGAAGGAACAGGACCCGTGGAGTCGGAGGCAGTTGCATGGTCCGAGCCTACGTCGGCAGGCGCCTCGCGTCAGCATCCATGCCCTAGGCTCGCTCGGGTGAACTTCGCCTCCGCCGTCGTCGACTGGTACCACGCGAACCGGCGTGACCTCCCGTGGCGCAGGGACGGTTTCACCGCCTGGGGAACACTGGTCAGCGAGTTCATGCTGCAGCAGACGCCGGTGACCCGCGTCATCCCGCGACTCGAGGAATGGCTCACGCGCTGGCCGACACCGGCCGACCTGGCTGCGGTGCCGCCGGGTGAGGCCGTGCGCGCCTGGCAGTCCCTCGGCTACCCCCGCCGGGCGCTCTGGTTGCACGCGTGCGCCGTCGCGATCACCGAACGGCACGATGGTGTCGTGCCCGACGACGTGCACGAACTTCTGGCGCTACCCGGGATCGGCGACTACACCGCTCGGGCCGTGGCGGTGTTCGCGTACGGCGACCGGCATCCGGTGGTCGACACGAACATCCGCAGGGTCATCGCTCGTGCGGTCGACGGTCAGGGCGAACCCGGTCCGCCCGCCAAGCGCGACCTCGCCGCGATGGAGGCGCTGCTGCCCAAAGACCGGCCGGCGGCGGCCGCGTTCAACGCGGGCATGATGGAGCTCGGCGCGCTCGTCTGCATCGCCAGGAACCCGCGCTGCGACGATTGCCCGCTGAGCGAGGAGTGCCGCTGGCGCCAGGCCGGATACCCGGACTACGAGGGCCCGCGCAAGGCGGTGCAGAAGAAGTTCGAAGGATCGGACCGGCAGGTGCGCGGTCTGATCATGGCCGAGCTGCGCGCGTCGCACATCCCGGTGACCGCCGAAGAGATCGACGGGGTGTGGCCGGATGCCGCCCAGCGCGACCGGGCGCTCAGCGGACTGATCGCCGACGGTCTCGCCGTGCGGACGTCCGGAGGCTACACGCTGCCCTGAACCCCGGGGCGGGCGTCGTCTGTGTCTTCTGTGTCTTCTGTGTCTTCTGTGTCGTCGGCGTCGTCCGTGTCGTCGGCGTCGTCTGTGTCGTCATCGGACTCGTCGTCCTCATCGAACTCGCGCGGCTTGACGTAGGGGTCCTCGTCGCCGGCGTAGTTCGCGCCGGCTGCCAGGCCCGCCACCGCGGTGTCCCGCTCGCGAGCCTCACGAAGCAGGTCCTCGATGTGAGCGGCGTTCTCCGGGATGGCGTCGAGAATGAACTCGAGCGACGGGGTGAGGCGGGCGGTGATGTTCTTGCCGACCTCGCTCCGCAGCATCCCGGTCGCCGCGGCGAGGGCAGCAGCGGTGTCGGTGCGCTCCTCGTCGGTGCCGTAGACGGTGTAGAAGACGGACGCGTGCTGGAGGTCGCCGGTCACCTGCACATCCGTGATCGTGACGAAACCCATGCGGGGATCACGCACGCCGCGCTCGAGGCGCTTGGCGATGATGACCTTGATTCTGTCTGCGAGCTTTCTCGCGCGTGCCGGATCAGCCATGTTGTCTCTCCTTCTGCCGCCGGCGGAACGCCGGGCTGGAAGAGCGGGAGGCCCGGGGCTCGACGCCCCGGACCTCCCGCTCACCGACTAGGCGCGGGGCTTCTCCCGCATCTCGGTCGTCTCGATCTCGTCACCGATCTGGATGTCGTTGAACTTGCCGAGACCGATACCGGCCTCGAAGTCCGTGCGCACCTCGGTGACGTCGTCCTTGAAGCGACGCAGCGACTCGATGGCGAGGTTGTCGCCCACCACCACGCCGTCGCGGATGACCCGGGCCTTCGCGTTTCGCGTGATCGTTCCCGACCGCACGATGACACCGGCGATGTTGCCGAACTTGGAAGAACGGAACACTTCGCGGATCTCGGCGACACCCGACTGGATCTCTTCGAACTCCGGCTTGAGCATGCCCTTGAGCGAGCTCTCGATGTCGTCGATCGCGTTGTAGATGACCGAGTAGAACCGCACATCCACACCCTCGCGGGCAGCACGCTCACGGGCCTTGACGTCCGGACGGACGTTGAAGCCGATCACGATCGCGTTGTCGATGGTCGCCAGGTCGATGTCCGACTCGGTGATCGCACCGACACCGCGGTGGAGGATGCGCAGCTGCACCGAGTCGTCGACCTCGATCTTCATGAGCGACTCTTCCAGCGCCTCCACGGCACCGGACACGTCACCCTTGATGATGAGGTTGAGCGCCTCGACCTTGCCCTCTTCCAGAGCACGGGTGAAGTCCTCGAGCGAGATGCGCTTGCGCGACTTCGCCAGCATGGCGTTGCGGTCTGCGGCTTCGCGCTTCTCGGCGATCTGACGGGCCGTGCGGTCCTCCTCGGTGACGAGGAAGGTGTCGCCGGCTCGCGGAACACTCGACAGACCCTGCACCTGCACCGGACGCGAGGGGAAGGCCTCGTGCACGGTGTCGCCGTTCTCGTCGACCATCGCACGGACGCGGCCGTAAGCCGTTCCCGCGACGATCGCGTCTCCGACGCGCAGAGTTCCCGACTGGATGAGCACGGTCGCGACAGCGCCGCGGCCCTTGTCGAGCTTGGCCTCGATGGCCACACCGCGGGCATCCTTGTTCGGGTTCGCGCGCAGGTCGAGCCCGGCGTCGGCCGTGAGCAGCACCGCGTCCAGAAGGTTCTGGATGCCGATGTCGTTGCGCGCCGACACGTCGACGAACATGACGTCTCCACCGTATTCTTCAGCCACGAGACCGAACTCGGTGAGCTGCTGACGCACCTTGGCGGGGTTCGCCTCCGGCTTGTCGATCTTGTTCACCGCGACCACGATCGGAACGTTCGCCGCCTGGGCGTGGTTCAGAGCCTCGATGGTCTGCGGCATGATGCCGTCGTCGGCCGCGACCACGAGGATCGCGATGTCGGTCACCTGGGCACCACGGGCACGCATGGCGGTGAACGCCTCGTGACCCGGCGTGTCGATGAAGGTGATCGCGCGCTCGAAGCCCTCGTGCTCTGTCCACACCTGGTAGGCACCGATGTGCTGGGTGATGCCGCCGGCCTCGCCCTCCACGACGTTCGCCTTGCGGATCGCGTCGAGGAGTCGGGTCTTACCGTGGTCGACGTGACCCATGACCGTGACCACGGGGGGACGGATCTCCAGGTCTTCGTCGGTCTCGTCCTCGAGCTCCTGGTCGAGGTCGATGTCGAAGCCTTCGAGAAGCTCGCGGTCTTCGTCCTCCGGCGAGACGATCTGAACCTTGTAGCCCAGTTCGTCGCCGAGGACGCCGAACGTCGCCTCGTCGAGGGACTCCGTGGCCGTCGCCATCTCACCGAGGTGGAACAGCACGGTCACGAGGTTTCCGGGGCTCGCGTCGATCTTGTCGGCGAAGTCGGAGATGGATGCGCCGCGGCGCAGCCGCACGATGGTGTTGCCATCACCGCGGGGTACGCTCACGCCGCCCAGCGACGGAGCTTCCCTCAGCTCGAATTCCTGCCTCTTGGCGCGCTTCGACTTGCGGGCCTTGCTCTTGCCGCCACCGCGACCGAACGCACCGGCGGTTCCACCACCGGGGCCACGACCGCGACCGCCGCCACCAGCGGGACGGGGGCCGCCGAAGCCGCCACCCGGGCGCTGGAAGCCGCCGCCTGCACCGGCGCCTGCGCCGCCACCGCTACCGGGGCGCTGCTGGAAGCCGGGACGGCTGCCGCCACCCTGGCCGGGACGACCGGGACGGTTCGCACCGCCGGCTGCGCCGGGAGCACCGGGTCGCGGCGAACCGGGACGCGGCGGGGTCGGGCGCGGGATGTTGCCGGGCGTCGGGCGCTGGCCCATGCCCTGCGCGCTCGCAAACGGGTTGTTGCCCGGGCGCGGGTTGGCGGGGCGCTGGCCCATCCCCTGGTTCGACGCGAACGGGTTGTTGCCCGGGCGCGGCGCGCCGGGGCGCGGGATGCTGCTGTTGGTTCCTGCCGGGCGCGGCGTCGACGGCTTGACCGCGTCGGACGCCGGGCTCTCGTCGGCCTTCGGTTCGCTGGTCTCAGCAGCCTGCGCCGCCTTGGCGGCCGCTGCCTCAGCAGCCTCTGCCGCTGCCTTCTGCTCGGCGATCGCCTGACGCTCGGCCACCGACAGAGGCGCGGCGGGCACGGGGCCGGCCGGCTTCGCGGGGGCCGCAGCCTCGGCGGGAGCCGGGGTCGGCGCCGCCGGAGCGGGTGCGGACGGCCGGGCGGCGGCCGGAGCCGTCGCCTTCGGTGCGGCCGCAGCGGACGCTGCCGCCTTGTCGGCCGTGAAGCCTTCCGCCTCGAGCGCAGCGCGCAGCTTGCGCGCTACCGGCGGTTCGATGCTGGAGGACGGTCCTTTGACGAACTCGCCCATCTCTTTCAGTTTTGCAAGGGCTACCTTGCTGTCGACTCCGAGTTCGCTTGCGACCTCGTGTACGCGTGGTTTTGCAGCCACAATTCTCCTGTCTAGGGGGCCTACCCCTAGCAGGGCAGACCGTTAGTAACGGACGGGTCTCATTTCGAGCCGCTCATTAGTTGTCACTCATTTGAGTTCACTGTGCCGTTCAGCCTGTTCTCTCGTAGTGCGTCCTGGATGGCCTGGGTTCCGAGCATCCCGTCGACCCGCAGCGCCCGCCCGAAGGCACGCCTCTGCAAAGCTTTGTCGAGACATTCGCCAGTCGGATGAAGCCACGCGCCCCGCCCCGGAAGAGTGGCGGACTGATCCACCACGATTTCCGAATTGTGGGCGACGACCCTCAGAAGTGAGGACCGGGGAGCGCGAGAACGGCATCCGACGCACGTTCTAACAGCCTCCATCTTACTCCTCCTGAAGTGATCCGATGGAACCGAGCGTCCGATCGCGCCCTCAAGGCTACCGGTGCGGGTCTAGCGGAAACGTCCAGGGAGGCGGACACTGCCAGCGGGAGGGGCTATGAACTCACTGTGGAGAGCCGTGCTGGGAGCGGGCCTTGCGGGTGGACTGGTGGTCGGGATGCTTGCGCCCACCGCGGTGGCGTCGACGCCGATCGCGTGGTCGCAATTCGGCAACGGTCCGACGCACACGGGGGTCAACGCATCCGAGTCCGCCATCAGTCGATCGACTGTGGCCTCGCTGAAGCCGGCGTTCACGGCGAAACTCCCCGGAGTCGCCGACGGGCCGCCGGTCTTGCTCCCCGCGGTCGCGACGGGTGCCGGAATGAAGGATCTCCTGTTCTCGACGACGAAAGACGGCTGGATCGCCGCCATCGACGCCAGAACCGGCGCGACGGTGTGGACGCACCAGAACGGGCCGGGCTCCTGCAAGATCAACAACGGAACCCAAGCCTGTTACACCACCTCCTCCCCCGCCATCGACCCCGCCGGGCATTTCGTCTACTCCTACGGTCTCGACGGTCGCGTGCACAAGTACGCGGTCGGCACCGGAGCGGAGGTCGTCGACGCATCCTGGCCCGAACTCGCCACCGCCAAGCCTTACGACGAGAAGAGTTCGCCGGCGTTGACCATCGCCACCGTCGGCGGAGTCTCGTATCTCTACGTCTCGAACGGTGGCTACCCCGGAGACCGAGGCGACTACCAGGGGCACGTCACCACGATCAACCTGAACACGGGCGCACAGAAGGTGTTCAACACGCTCTGCAGCGACAAGAGCATCCACTTCACCGCCTCGCCAGCCACAGACTGCGGCCACGTTCAGTCCGCTGTGTGGGCGCGTCCGAGCGTGAACTACGACCCGGCCACCAACCGCGTCTACTTCGCCACGGGCAACGCCCTCTTCGACGGCGCTCACAACTGGGGCGACACCGTGCTCGCAATCAAGCCGGACGGCAGCGGAGTGTCGGGCGGCCCTGTCGACAGCTACACGCCGTCGAACCAGGCCACGCTAAACAGCGCGGACCTCGACCTGGGCAGCACCTCGCCGGCGATCGTCACGGCTCCGGCGGGGTCGGCGGTGAAGAACCTCGGTGTGCAGAGCGGAAAAGACGCCAAACTCCGTCTGCTCGACCTCGCGAACCTGAGCGGGCAGGGAGCGCCGGGGAAACTGGGCGGCGAACTCCAGCTGATGGATGTTCCCCAGGGCGGACAGGTGCTCACGCAGCCCGCGGCCTGGGTGAACCCGGCAAACGGCGTCTCGTGGGTCTTCGTCGCGAACAACAGTGGCATCTCCGCTCTGACGTTGACCGTCGGCGGCGGCGGCAAACCGCACCTCGCCACCGCCTGGAAGTCTGCGAGCGGAGGCACGACCCCGATCATCGCCGGAGGGATGCTCGTCTACCTGACCAACAACGGCGCCCGCGCGCTCGACCCCACCACCGGAGCGGTGCTCTGGAGTGACACGAGCGGCACAGTCGGCCTGCACTGGCAGAGCCCGATCGTCGCCAACGGATACCTGTACTACGCCGATGGCGCCGGCAACATCCGAGCGTTCAACGTGCCGGCGTCGGCGCACCCGCTCACCCGGGTCGCGGGAGTCGATCGTTATGCGACCAGCGCCGCGGTCTCGGCGGCGGCCTTCGTGCCGGGAGCGCCGATCGCGTACGTCGCCTCCGGCCTCGACTTCGCGGACGCCCTCAGCGGCACCCCGGCGGCTGCCGCCGGCCACGGCCCGCTGCTCCTCGTACAGCCGACCGCGATCCCCGCATCCGTCGCCTCCGAGCTCACCCGGCTGCGTCCACGCGGCATCGTCGTGCTCGGCGGAACAGGCGCGGTGAGCGCCTCGGTCGAGCAGAGCCTGCGCGCATACACGGCCGGAAGCGTCACGCGCGTCTCCGGTGCCGACCGGTTCGCGACGAGCGCCGCCGTCTCCGCGCGCACCCCGGCGAGATCACCTGTGGCGTATGTCGCGTCGGGTGTCGACTTTCCGGATGCCCTCTCGGGAGGCGCACTGGCGGCCGGAGCGAACTCCGGGCCCTTGCTCCTGGTGCGCCCCGGTGACATCGCCGCGGTGACGGCCACCGAGCTCACGCGCCTGCAGCCCGGCAGGATCGTCGTGTTCGGCGGTGACGGTGCCGTGAGCGAGTCTGTGCTGCAGAGCTTGCGCGCCTACACGGCTGGAACCGTCACCCGGCTCTCCGGCGTCGACCGGTACGCCACCAGCGCCGCCATCTCGGCGACATTCGCCGCGTCCCCAGCCGCCGCCTACGTGGTGACCGGCACGGAGTTCCCGGATGCGCTCGCCGCCGCCGCTGCCGCCGGCGTCGGCCGGGCGCCACTTCTGCTCGTGATGCCCGGCAGCATCCCGCCGGCCATCGCGGGAGAGCTGTCGCGACTGAAACCGCGGTCGCTCGTCGTCGTCGGAGGCACCGGCGCTGTCAGCGACCCCGTGGAGGCCGCGCTCCGCGCCTACGTTCCGTGAGCGGCCGCGCCAGCGTTCCGTGAGCGCGCTACTCCTTGTCGAGGATCGAGTCGGGCTGGATGTCGATCTTCGCGCCCGTCAGCTTCGCGGCGAGGCGGGCATTCTGGCCCTCCTTGCCGATGGCGAGGGACAGCTGGTAGTCGGGCACGAGCGCCCGCACCGCTTTGAGGGACTCGTCGATCACGAACGCGCTCGTCACCTTGGCCGGTGACAGGGCGCTCGACACGAAGGTGGCGAGATCGGGCGAGTAGTCGACGATGTCGATCTTCTCGTTGTTCAGCTCGGCGGTCACGGCACGCACCCGCTGCCCCAGCTCGCCGATGCACGCGCCCTTCGCGTTCACGCCCGGCTCGGTCGCGCGCACGGCCATCTTGGTGCGGTGGCCGGCCTCGCGGGCCAGCGACACGATCTCGACGACACCGCTCGCGATCTCGGGAACCTCGAGTGCGAACAGCTTGCGAACGAGCGCGGGGTGCGTGCGCGAGACGATGATCGACGGGCCCTTCATGCCCTTCGACACACTCGTGACGTACACCCGGATGCGCGAGCCGTGCGTGTACTCCTCGCCCGGAACCTGCTCCTCGGGGGGCAGGATCGCCTCGACGCTGCCCAGGTCGACGTGGATCATCCGTGGGTTCGGCCCCTGCTGGATGACGCCCGCGACGATGTCGCCCTCGCGGCCGCGGAACTCGCCGAGCACCGCGTCGTCCGCGATGTCGCGCAGCCGCTGGTTGATCACCTGTTTCGCCGCGAACGCCGCGATGCGGCCGAAGTCGCTCGGGCTGTCCTCCGCCTCGCCGACGACGGTGCCTTCTTCGTCGAGCTCGGGAACGTACACGCTCACGTGACCGGTCTTGCGGTCGAGGTGCACTCGGGCCGCCGGCGGCTCCTCGGTGTGCCCGTGGCGGTGGTCGGCCTGGTTCGTGTGCTTCAGGTAGGCGGTCAGAATCGCCTGCTCGATGATCTCCACCAGTTCATCGAAGGGGATCTCTCGCTCACGTTCCATGAGACGTAAGACGCTGAGGTCGATGTCCATGCCGGCCTCCTCTATTCAGATCTTGCCGCCGCGGATCGCGCGACGGACTCAGCTAACTACGGTACCCGATCCTGGAGCCTCCGGGAACGGGGTACCGTGTGCGTCATGTCGACTCCCCAGGCTGTCGCCCGAATGGCTGAACGGAACCCTGTCGTCCGCATACTCGCCCGAGTCGGTACGGCGACGATCGGGTTGCTCCACATCCTCATCGGGGTGATCGCGATCGCGGTGGCCTTCGGCGCCGGCGGCGGAGGCGACGCCGATCAGGCAGGGGCCTTCCAGGCGCTCACCGGGGTCGCCGGCGGCATCTTCGTCGTGTGGGCGTGCGCCGTCGGCTTGGTCGCACTGACCCTGTGGCAGATCCTCCAGACTGTCGTCGCACACAAGGCGACGACCCGCGTGTCCGAGATCGCGAAAGGTGTCGTGTATGCGGTGCTGGCCGTGACCGCGATCGGCATCGCCCTCGGCGGCGGCCAGGACTCGTCGAACAGCGAGAAGTCGGCGAGCTCGCAGCTGCTCGGCACCCCGGGCGGTGTGTTCGTGCTCGGCGCCATCGGTCTCGTCATCGTCGGCGTCGGCATCGGGTTCCTCTCGATCGGCATCCGCAAGACGTTCACCCGCGGGCTCGCCCTCCCTGCGAACGGGCTGGCTCCGGCGACGGTGACCCTCGGCCGCATCGGCTACATCGCGAAAGGCGTCGCGCTCGGAATCGTCGGCGGCCTGGTGGTCGCCGGCGCCGTCACGTACGACCCCCAGAAGGCCGGCGGGCTCGACGGTGCCCTCAAGTCGCTCACCCACATCCCGTTCGGCGTCGTGCTGCTTGTCGTGATCGGTCTCGGCCTCCTCGCCTACGGCGTCTTCTGGTGCGTGCGCTCCGTCGCCATCCGCCTCTGACGGCTGCGACCGTTCGTGCGAAAGATGCTGCTCACACCGGCTGAGTTCAACTTCTCGCACGAATGATCGCGGACAGGCGGCGGATGAGGGGTGTGGGGTCGGGGAAGAGGTCGGTGCGTGTCACCCGGACAACTCTCCAGCCGGCAGCAACCATCGCATCGTGACGGCGGATGTCGTGCATCCACTGCCATGCGCTCGTGCGATGCCCGTCCCCTTCGTATTCGAGGATGACCCGCTCGGTGGCGAACACCAGGTCGGGATGGAAGACGGTGTCGTCCGTCATCATGATCGGCGGGTTGGGGATCGGCTCGGGCAGCCCCGACTCGACCACAGCCAGCCTGAGCAGGGATTCGGGATGCGAGTCGGCGCCGAATCGCACGCGCTCTGCCGCCCAGCGGAGCGCGGCAGCACCGGAGGTGCCCCGCGCGCACTGAGCTGCAGCGGCTCGCACTTCCGCCAAACTGGCCAAAGGCGCCCTGGCCCGGGATCCGGCGATGAAGTCCCCGATCGCGACAAGGTCCACCGGCGATGACGTGGCAGCCAGCTGCCGCCAGACGAGCAGAGGTGGGCACACCGGCAGCCCGCGGACGTTTCGCGAATCCTGCTGCCCGCTTGGCTCGGAGAGACAGTGTCCGACGACGCCGCGAGCTCGCGGCGGGGTTCGAGGAAACGGCACACTGACATGCAGCGGGCGTTCTTGTGGCGGGCGCCTGCCTGAGGAGCGACCGAGCGGCATCCCGTAGATCGCGGCAGCGGTCTCGTGGCTGAAGACCTGACCGTCGCGCAGCCGTGCGAGGTAGGCGACGCAGCGTTCGATGACCCCCACTGGAGCGTCATGCGCGTTCACGCCATGGAACGGATGCTCGATGTCGTTCGCGCGCAGCCGTCCGGGCAAGACCCCCTGTGCGAGTGCTTCCCCCGTGGAGAACGCGCCACCACTCAGCCCCTGCGGCAACCGTCTCGCTCGTCCCATGCCCCCACGCTGCCCGCGCGCGCCACCTTCCGCCTCCACCCAGCCCCCATCTGTGGACAACCCACCCTGTGGATTCGTGCGAAAAGTGCGGTTGAGCGGATGCTGACCGCGCTTTTCGCACGAACGAACGGCGCGAGGGGGTAAGGGGGAGCTAGCGGAGGGCGGGGAGGAGGGCGGGGAGGGTGAGGGAGGTGCGCTCACCGGTGCGGCGGTCCCAGAGTTCGACGACGCCCTCTGCGGCGTCGCGGCCGACGATGACGATCTTCGGCACGCCGATCAGCTCGGCGTCGCCGAACTTGACGCCCGGCGAGACCTTCGGGCGGTCGTCGAGGAGCACGTCGAAGCCCGCATCCTCGAGCGCGGCGGTGACCTGCTCCGCCACGTCGAAGACGATCCGGTCGCGGCCGGCGGCGACGACATGCACGTCGAACGGCGCCACCGACTCCGGCCAGATGAGGCCCTTGGCATCGTTGTTGAGCTCTGCGATGATCGCGAGGATGCGGGTCACGCCGATGCCGTACGAGCCCATCGTGACCGTGACCAGCTTGCCGTTCTCGTCGAGGACCTTGAGGCCGAGCGCCTCCGCGTATTTGCGTCCGAGCTGGAAGACGTGCCCGATCTCCATGCCGCGGGCGAGCTCCACGGGGCCGGAGCCGTCAGGAGCGGGGTCACCCGCGAGTACCGTGGCGATCTCGATGGTCGCATCCCAGCCGAAGTCACGCCCGGCGACCAGGCCGAACACGTGCTTGCCGTGGATGTTCGCCCCGGTGATCCAGCCCGAACCGTCGACCACGCGGGGGTCGACGACGTAGCGGATGCCCGTTGAGCTCTCGTCGCCGAGCACCTGTCCCTCGGGCGACCACGGGCCGATGTAGCCCTTGACGAGGCCGGGGTGACGCTCGAAGTCCGCATCCATCGCGGCCTCGACCTCCGCGGGGGCGAAGGCGACCTCCGCACGTTTCAGATCGACGTCGCGGTCGCCGGGGAGCCCGACGACGACGAGCTCGCGCGTTCCGTCGAGGTGGGTCAGCGCCAGCACGACGTTCTTGAGCGTGTCCGCCGCCGTCCAGGCGCGGCCGTCGGGGCGGGGATGCTTCTCGTTGGCGACATCCACGAGGGTCTGGATGGTCGGCGTGTTCGGAGTGTCGAGCACCTCGGCCGGCGTCAGCTTCTCGTACGACCGGGCGGGCGGCGCGAGCGTGGTGAACGCCTCGACGTTGGCGGCGTACCCGCCGGCCGAGCGCACGAACGTGTCTTCGCCGATGGGTGTCGGGTGCAGGAACTCCTCGCTGCGCGAACCGCCCATGGCCCCCGCATCCGCCTGCACGATCACGTACTCGAGGCCCAGCCGGGTGAAGATGCGCTCGTACGCGTCGCGCTGCGCCTGGTAGCTCGCGTCGAGCCCCGCATCCGTGTAGTCGAAGGTGTACGCGTCTTTCATCGTGAACTCGCGGCCGCGCAGCAGACCGGCACGGGGGCGGGCCTCGTCGCGGTACTTGTCCTGGATCTGGTAGATCGCGAGCGGAAGGTCTTTGTAGCTCGAGTACAGGTCTTTCACGAGCAGGGTGAACGCCTCTTCGTGCGTCGGCGCGAGCAGCATGTCGGCGCCCTTGCGGTCTTTCAGGCGGAACAGGCCATCGCCGTACTCGTCCCAGCGACCCGTGACCTCGTAGGCCTCGCGCGGCAGCAGCGCGGGAAAGTGCACCTCGTGGGCGCCGGCGGCCGTCATCTCTTCGCGGATGATCGCCTCGATCTTGCCTTTCACCCGCAGCCCGAGCGGCAACCACGCGAAGATTCCCGGCGCCTGGCGGCGGATGTACCCGGCGCGCACGAGCAGGCGGTGGCTGGTCACCTCCGCGTCGGAGGGGTCTTCTCGAAGGGTGCGGAGGAAAAAGTTCGTCAGGCGTGTAGGCACCGTTCCATGTTAGAGGGCACGGCACACTGGGTTCATGCGTTCCGAAGCAACCGCCCGCCTCCATCTCAGCCTCATGCTGGGGCTCACGTTCACCACCGGCATCATCGACGCCGTGGGCTACCTCGGTCTCGACAAGGTGTTCACGGCCAATATGACGGGCAACGTCGTCATCCTCGGCATGGCGCTCACGGGGGCCGAGGGGCTCCCTGTTCTCGGCCCGGTTCTCGCGCTCGGCGGCTTTCTGCTGGGAGCGGCGGCCGGCGGGCGCGTGCTGTCGGCGTCGCGCAAGGGATGGGGTCGCGCCACCACGGCCGCGCTGGTCGTCTCCGCGTCGATCACCCTCGCGCTCGGCCTGATCAGCATCGTCGTGCCGCCGGTTCACGGCACCGTCTGGACCTACATCCTCACCACCGTGCTCGCCGTCACCATGGGGCTCCAGGCCGCGACGGCACGGAGGCTCGCGGTGGCCGACATCACCACCGTCGTGGTCACCTCCACGCTGACCGGCTTCGCCGCCGATTCGCGTCTGGCCGGCGGCACCGGAGCCCGGTGGCAGCGCAGGGCGCTCGCCGTCGTGCTGGTGCTGCTCGGCGCTCTGGTGGGCGCCCTCCTCGTGCGGGTCGGCGTGCCGCTCGGCCTGTGCGTCGCCGGCGGCATCGCCCTGGTGCTGGCTCTCATCGGGCATTTCCTGCGCGAGACGAAGGATCCTGCCGAGGAGGCCACCGCAGCGGCGGAATAGGCTGGCGCCATGCCCGACCGCCGCACCCGGGTCAGCGCGTCAGCCGCGCAGACCGACCTCGCCGCAGCCCTCGCGGAACTCCGCACCGAACTCGACCTCCCCGATGCGTTCCCGCCGGAGGTGGAGCGCGAGGCGGGCCGGGCAGCGGAAGAACTGACCCTGCCGACCAACGATCTGACGCACATCGAGTTCCTCACGATCGACCCCGACGACTCCACCGACCTCGACCAGGCGATGCACATCGAGCGCGCGGATGACGGCTATCGCGTGCGATACGCGATCGCCGACGTTCCCGCTCTGGTGCGGCCGGATGGCGCGGTCGACGCCGAAGCGCGCAAGCGCGGCCAGACTCTGTACGCGGCCGACGGCCGCATCCCGTTGCACCCGGCCGCGATCGGCGAGAACGCGGGATCGCTGCTGGCCGATGTGGAGCGGGGCGCGTTCGTCTGGGAGCTGCTGCTGGATGCGGAGGGCGGCCAGCTCTCGGCGTCTGTGGCGAGGGCGCGCATCCGGTCCCGGCGCCAGTGGACATACCGGGAGGCGCAGGCCGCGATCGACAACGGGACAGGGCCGGAGACCCTGCAGCTGCTGCGAGCGGTCGGCCGCCCGCATCGCGCAGGAACGGGCGAGGGGCGGCGCCAGCCTGAACGCGCCGGACGAGGAGATCGTGTTCCGCGACGGCGCCTACACGCTCGAGCGCCGGGCGCAGCTCCCCGTCGAGGAGTGGAACGCGCAAATCTCCCTGCTCACGGGGATGGCCGCCGCCGCGTTCATGCTCGAAGCCCGCGTCGGCATCCTGCGCACCATGCCGCCGCCCACCGATGAGGCGTTCGCCGGCTTTCGGGCGCAGACGGTGGCGTTCGGTCTGCCCTGGCCCGAGCGGCAGCCGTACGGCGAGTTCCTGCGCGCGCTCGACCACACCGACCCGCGCGCGCTCGCCGTGATGCAGGCGGCCACCGGGTTGTTCCGCGGTGCCGGCTACCGCGTGCTGGACGGCGAGGCTCCGTCCGATCCCGTGCAGTCGGCCGTGGCCGCGCCGTACGCGCACACGACAGCGCCGCTCCGCCGTCTCGTCGACCGGTGGGTGCTCGTCATCTGCGAGGCGTTGAGCGCGGGAATCGAGGCGCCCGGATGGGCCCGGCAGTCGCTCGGGCAGCTGCCGTCGATCATGGGGGCGACTTCGCGGGTGGCGTCGCGACTCGGCGCCGCGTCCGTCGACAGGGTAGAGGCCGCCCTGCTGGTCGGACTGGTCGGAGAGGTCTTCGACGGCACCGTGCTCGCCATCCGGGGCGAAGGCATGACGGTTCAGCTGGCCGAGCCCGCCGTCGTCGCGAGCACGCCACGACCCGACGGTGCGAAGCCCGGTACGGTGGTGCGACTGCGCCTCACCGGCGCCGACATCCCGACCGGCCGGGTGACGTTCGAGCCCGCCTAGGGCGAGCCTCAGCGATCACCGCCGGGGCGCAGAAGGTCAGTGAGCGCCGACGGTCACGACGGGCTCTCCCGAGGTGAGGTCTGGCATCTCGGCCGCGAGACGGTTCGCCTCGGCGATCAGGGTCTGCACGATCTCCGCCTCGGGCACGGTCTTGATGACCTCGCCCTTCACGAAGATCTGGCCCTTGCCGTTGCCGGAGGCGACACCGAGGTCTGCCTCGCGGGCCTCGCCCGGTCCGTTGACGACGCACCCCATGACGGCGACGCGGAGCGGAACGCTCATGCCTTCGAGACCGCTGGTGACGTCGTTCGCGAGCTTGTACACGTCGACCTGGGCCCGGCCGCAACTCGGGCACGACACGATCTCGAGCTTGCGCTCGCGCAGGTTCAGCGACTGCAGGATCTGCAGGCCGACCTTCACCTCCTGCGCGGGCGGCGCGGAGAGTGAGACGCGGATGGTGTCGCCGATGCCTTCGGAGAGCAGGATGCCGAACGCCGTCGCCGACTTGATGGTGCCCTGGAACTCGGGGCCGGCCTCGGTGACGCCGAGGTGGAGCGGCCAGTCGCCGCGCTCGGCGAGCAGACGGTAGGCCTTCACCATCACGATCGGGTCGTTGTGCTTGACCGAGATCTTGAAGTCGTGGAAGTCGTGCTCCTCGAACAGGCTGGCCTCCCACACGGCGCTCTCGACGAGGGCCTCCGGGGTCGCCTTGCCGTACTTCTGCAGCAGGCTCGGCTCGAGCGATCCGGCGTTGACGCCGATGCGCAGCGAGACGTCGGCCGCCTTGGCCGCGGCGGCGATCTTGCCGACCTGGTCGTCGAACTTGCGGATGTTTCCGGGGTTCACACGAACGGCAGCGCAGCCGGCGTCGATCGCCGCGTACACGTAGTTCGGCTGGAAGTGGATGTCGGCGATCACCGGGATCTGACTCTTCCTGGCGATGATCGGCAGCGCCTCGGCGTCGTCGCGGCTCGGCACGGCGACGCGCACGATGTCGCATCCCGACGCCGTCAGCTCAGCGATCTGCTGCAGCGTCGCGTTGATGTTCGTGGTGGGCGTCGTGGTCATCGACTGGACGCTGACGGGCGCGTCGCCCCCGACGAGCACCTTGCCCACCTTGATCTGGCGGGACTTGCGTCGGGGTGAGAGGGTTTCCGGGACTTTTGGCATCCCCAAATTGATTGCTGCCACGAACGCAATCCTA
Source organism: Leifsonia sp. NPDC058292 (assembly GCF_042880955.1). Classification (NCBI taxonomy): domain Bacteria; kingdom Bacillati; phylum Actinomycetota; class Actinomycetes; order Micrococcales; family Microbacteriaceae; genus Leifsonia; species Leifsonia sp. NPDC058292. The sequence goes on along the minus strand of NZ_JBHVYL010000004.1, from coordinate 124,760 downwards.
CGCGGGAGATTGGGAGGCGGCTGGGCGCCCGGTGTGCGAAGGGTCCTTCGCCTAGCCGATGCCGACGGGCTTCACGATGTCGGCGTAGACGAGCAGCAGGCTCATTCCGCCGAAGATGACCACGACCGCCATCGTCAGCGGCATCAGTTTCGCCATGTCGACGGGCCCGGGATCGCGACGCTTGAAGAGCTTGGCGAAGGAGCGGCGGATGCCCTCCCACAGCGCCCCCGCGATGTGGCCGCCGTCGAGCGGGAGCAACGGGATAAGGTTGAAGACGAACAGCGCGATGTTCAGCGACGCGAGCAGGCCGATCATCGAGTACGCCTTGTCGATCACCGGCACACCGTCGAGCGCGGCGACCTCGCCGGCGACGCGGCCGACACCGACGACGCTCATCGGCCCGTTCGGATCGCGCTCGCCCGGCCCGAAGGCTGCGTTCCACACATCCACGAGCCGCTCCGGAAGGTGCACGATCACTCCGGCGACCGCACCGACCTGCGCGCCGACGGCGGGGAGCACCGTCGTGACCGGCTGCGGCACCAGTTTCTGCACCGTGCCGATGCCGACGAAACCGACCTGCTGCGTGACCGTCTCGCCGTTCGCGTCTTTGACGACGGCGCCGGCGGAGTCGGTCTTGGCGACGGTGTTCGTCTTGGGGGTGACGGTGACGGTGCTTCGCGTGCCGTCGCGCTCGATCACCACGGAGAGCGCACGACCAGCGGATGCCCGGATGATCTCGGTCGACTGGTTCCAGCTGGTGATCGCCTTGCCGTCGATGCTCACGATCGTGTCGCCCGGCTTGATCCCGGCCGCGGCAGCGGGCCCCTCAGGGTCGCCGGACTCGCAGGTCTGGCGAGCGCTCGTGGTGGGCAGCACGCACTGGCTGACCGAACCGACCGTCGTCGACGCCTGGGGCGTTCCGAACCCCACCAGCAGCACGCCGAACAGCGCGACGCCGATGAGCAGGTTCATGAACGGACCGCCGAACATGATGATCACGCGCTTCCAGACCGGCAGCCGGTAGAAGGAGCGCTGCTCCTCCCCCACCGCGACGGTCTCCATGCTCGCCACCCGCGCGTCTTGGGCCATCGTCTGCATGAAGCCGGTCGTCGCGTTGCGGCCCTGGTCGTCGCCCTTCGCCGGGGGGAACATGCCGATCATCGAGATATAGCCGCCCAGCGGGAGCGCCTTCACGCCGTACTGGGTCTCGCCCCGCCGGAACGAGAACAGGGTCTTGCCGAAGCCGATCATGTACTGCGTGACCTTGACGCCGAACAGCTTGGCGGGAACCAGGTGCCCGATCTCGTGCAGCCCGATCGACAGCGCGAGACCCACCAGCACGATGAGCACGCCGAGGATGAAGAGCAGCACGGTTTCCACGGCTCAAGGGTAGCTTCGTCCAGCTTGGAACCAGCCGCGTGAACGCTATGCGGCGATCGGGCTCTCCGGCGATCAGGCGCCGTTCAGCTGCGTCGGAGCGCTGATGAGCGTGATGGGGCCGGGCCAGGGCTCGGCCTCGACCATCACGCCGGTGGCGTAGGAGGCGCCGTCGGGGATGAGGACGCCGCCCGGCGACGCCTCGACGAGGATGTACGCCGAGACGACATCGTCGATCGTCATCGTCTGCAGCCGGTTCGGCTCCGCCTCGCCCCGGATCTCCTCGATCGACGATCCGACCGTCAGCCCGGCCGTGGTGGAGATCGGGACGTCGCTGACGCGTGCGGCGGAGGTCGAGACCGACCAGGCAGGGGTCGCGAGATAGTCGTGCGCGACGGCATCTTTGTAGTGCGGTTCTCTGACGGTGAGCCCGTCGAACAGATGATCCGTCGACGGGGGCGTGTGGTTCGTCGCCGGCCAGTCCTTCGACCCCGTCGAGGGACCCACCGCATCCTCGACGGCCGCAAGGGCGGCGGTCGCGGATTCGGTGTACTTCACGACCTCACGCTGCGTCTTGCCGACGTACAGGTGAAGACCGTCGCCTGAGATGACGATCGAGGTCACCGCGGCCGGGGTTTCTTCCGTGGGCGCAACGGATGCAGCGACGGACGGTGTCGCGCTCCCGGAGGCTGCCCCGGTCGCGCCAGAACAGCCGGCCAGCGCGAGGGCGGCCGCCGCCACGACGACGAGCGTGCGGATGGCCTTCATGCTTCTCCCCCGAGTGCGAACGTGCGCCCAGCCTACCGAGCGATCAGCCTGTCCGCCTCGGCCCGCGCCCAGCGCTCGGCGTCGGCGAGCGACTCGCGGGTCACCTCGCCGGCGGGCTCGTGCGCGTCGACGACCCGTTCGATCGTCTCCACGATGTCGAGGTAGCCGATCGCGCCCGCGTGGAACGCTGCGACGGCCTGCTCGTTCGCCGCGTTGAACACCGCGGGAAAAGTGCCGCCGGCCTCGCCGACGCGTTTGGCCAGGGCGACGGCGGGGAAGGCATCCGTGTCGAGCGGCTCGAAGGTCCAGGAGTGCGCGGACGACCAGTCGAGCGGCACCCCGACCCCAGCCACCCGGTTCGGCCAGTCGAGACCGAGCGAGATCGGCAACCGCATGTCGGGCGGTGAGGCCTGCGCGATGGTGGATCCGTCGACGAATTCGACCATCGAGTGGATGACCGACTGAGGATGCACCGTCACTTCGATGCGCTCGTACGGCACGTCGAAGAGCAGGTGCGCCTCGATGACCTCGAGGCCTTTGTTGACCAGGGTGGACGAGTTCGTGGTGACGACGAGACCCATGTCCCAGGTCGGGTGCGCCAAGGCCTCGCGTGGCGTCACGTCGCGCAGGGATGCGCTGCTCCGGCCACGGAACGGGCCACCGGATGCGGTCAGCACGAGGCGCCGCACCTCGTCGGCCGTGCCCGAACGCAGCGCCTGGGCGATCGCCGAGTGCTCCGAGTCGACGGGAACGATCTGACCGGGGGCCGCCGCGCGCTTGACCAGGTCGCCGCCGACGATGAGCGACTCCTTGTTCGCCAGGGCGAGCGTCGCTCCCGTCTCGAGCGCGGCCAGGGTCGGCCCGAGACCGACGGAGCCCGTGATGCCGTTCAGCACGACGTCGGCCTCGACGGAGCGCACCAGACGCTCGGCATCCTCGGCGCCGAGGGCGGTCTCGCCGACCCCGAAGCGTTCGGCCTGCGCGGCCAGTTCGTCCCGGTTCGTTCCCGCGGCCAGCCCGACGACCTCGAACCGGTCGCGGTTCGCGCCGATCACGTCGAGGGCCTGGGTGCCGATCGAGCCGGTCGACCCGAGGATGACTACGCGTCGCATGTCGTCAGAGGAGGGCATGCCCTCATCGTAGGCGTGCGGTGCCGGCCGATGTCCGACCGGTCAGCGCACCGTCTTCAGGATGTCGACGACGAAGACCATGGTGTCGGTGGGCTTGATGTCGCCGTTGCCTTTGGCGCCGTATCCGTCGGCGGGTGGGATGATCGCGATCACCTGCGAGCCGACCTTCTGGCCGATAAGCGCCTTGGTGAAGCCGGGAACGAACTGGTCGACGATACCCGTGTACGCGGCGCCCTTCGTCCACGTGGAGTCGAACACCTGGCCGTTGCGCCAGAGGAGTCCGGAGTACTGGATCGTGATCGTGTCACCGGTCACGACCGTGTCGCCGTCTCCCTGCTTGAGCAGCGCGATCTTCGTCTCGGTCGGCGGATCGGTCTTCGGGATGGTGACGGTCGGCGCGCCGCTCTTGGCGAGCTTCACGGTCGGGAAGCCGGCCGCGGGGGCGACGTCCTTGCCGTTGGCGCGCGTCGGAACCTTGCTGACCGTGTCGATCACGAAGACCACCGGGTCGGTCGCCTTGAGCTTGAACTGGGTGAGGTCGACGTTGCCGAACATCTGCGACGCGGGGCCCGTCATCACGATGCGCGACTTGAGCGGCAGGCACTCGACGGCGCGCACGATGCCGGGGACGAACTTGTTGGCGTCCACGGAGATGGTCTGCGCCGCCTGGCCGTCGAAGCCGGCGGACGCCGCCACGGGCTTGCCGTCGGTGCCGTTGTACGCGGCGAGCGCGATGTCGATGGAGTCGCCGCCCTTGACCTCGGCGCCGCCGCCCTTGATGGTCACGGTGCGCTGCAACTCGGAGGTCTTCAGCGGTGACTTGAAGGTGGCCTGGGGGTCGGCGCCGAAACCACTCGCGATCTTCACGGAGTCGGACACGGAACCGGATTTGACGTTCACGCAAGCGAGCGACGCAGTGGATGCGGTCGGCGTCGACGACGACGTCGGCGAGCCGCTGCTGCAGGCTGCGAGAGCGGCGACGACGAGGCCGGCGGCAAGAACGGACAGGGTTTTACGCAACGTGGGACACCTTCGAATGATGGTCAGGGATCTGCTCAGTCTGCCCTATGCGGCTTTGCCGAAGCTGACAGCCGGGCGACCTACGATGGAGTCATGACTCGCGAATTCTCCGTGCCGCAGACCCGTAAGCTCGTCACCGCTCTCCCCGGCCCCCGGTCGGTCGAATTGCAGCGACGCCGGGTCGCCTCCGTCAGCCGCGGCGCCGGCACGCTCGCGAACATCTACATGGAGCACGGCTCCGGCGCCATCCTGGTCGACGTGGACGGCAACCAGCTCATCGACCTGGGCTGCGGCATCGGCGTGACCACGATCGGCCACGCCCATCCCGCCGTCGCCGCCGCGGCCGCCGAGCAGGCGTCGAAGCTCACGCACACGCTCTTCACGGTGACGCCGTACGAGAACTACGTGCGGGTCGCGGAGAAGCTCGCGCAGATCACGCCCGGCGACTTCGACAAGCACAGCATCCTCGTCAACTCGGGAGCCGAGGCCGTCGAGAACGCCGTGAAGATCGCCCGCAAGTTCACCGGGCGGCGCGCCATCGCGACGCTCGACCACGCGTTCCACGGCCGCACCAATCTCACGATGGCGATGACGTACCGCCCGTGGCCGGAGCGCGCGGGAATGGGCCCGTTCCCCGGTGAGATCTACAGCGTGCCGATCAGCTACCCGTTCCGCGACCCGGAGGGCATGACCGGCGAAGAGGCCGCCGAGCGCACCATCGACTACATCAACACCCACATCGGCGCGACCGAGCTCGCCGCTCTGTTCGTCGAGCCGATCCAGGGTGACGGCGGCATCGTGATCCCGGCTCCGGGATACTTCAAGCGGCTCTCCGAGTTCTGCACCGAGAACGGCATCGTGTTCGTGGCCGACGAGATCCAGGCGGGCATGGGGCGCACCGGCACGTGGTACTCGATCGAGCACCACGGCGTGGTTCCCGACCTCGTGACCAGTGCGAAGGGCATCGCGGGCGGTTTCCCGCTCGCCGCCGTGACCGGCCGCGCCGAGATCATGGATGCCGTGCAGCCGGGCGGCATCGGCGGCACCTTCGGCGGCAACCCCGTCTCCACGGCGGCCGCGCTCGCGACGTTCGACGTGATCGAGAACGAGAACCTGCTCGCCGAGGCGCAGCGGGTCGAGAAGGCGCTCTGGGCGCGCATCGGCGACTGGGCGGACAAGTTCGCGATCGTCGGCGAGGTGCGCGGCAAGGGCGCGATGTTCGGCATCGAGCTCGTGCATCCCGGAACCAAGAAGCCGAACCCCGAAGCGTTGAAGGCGGTGCTCGCCCACGCCACGACCAACGGCGTCATCCCCCTCGACGCCGGCAGCTGGGACAGCGTGCTGCGCCTGCTCCCCTCCGTCATCATCAGCGAGGAGCTGATCGACGACGCCGCGACGGTGATCGAAGAGGCACTGGCCCGCTTCAACTGAGTCGAAAGACGTGAGTCGGCAGACGACGCGGGTGCGGCGAAGACGGGTGGGCAGAGGGATGCGGTTGCTGCGTTGGCGCGCGCTCGCGGGAGCGACCGTGGTCGCCGCGGTGCTGACGCTGGTGCCCGCCGTCGGCGCGTTCTCCGAGCAGAGACCCGCGTTCGACCCGGCGGACATCATCAGCGACGACAGCTTCTTCAACCCGAACGCGATGACCGCGGCCGACATCCAAGAGTTCCTCGAAGACCGCACGTGCGTTCCGAAAGACGATTCGCCGTGCCTCGATAGGTACCGTGTCGACACCCCGGCGGTGCCGGCGTCGAGGGATCGCTGCACCGCGATGCGCGGTCAGCGCGACGAACCCGCGAGCAGCATCATCGCCCGCGTGGCGAAGGCGTGCACGATCAGCCCCCAGGTGCTGCTCGTGCTGCTTCAGAAGGAACAGTCGCTGCTGACCGCGCCGAGCGCATCCGGATACCAGAAGGCGACGGGGTACGCCTGCCCCGACACCGCCGCGTGCGACACGAAGTTCTTCGGCTTCTTCAACCAGGTGTACCGGGCGGCCTGGCAGTTCCGCGAGTACACAGTGCACCCGGACGACTGGCGCTACAGGGTCGGGTCGAACGACATCCAGTTCCACCCGAACGCAGCGTGCGGCTCGAGCACGGTGAAGATCGTCAACCAGGCCACGGCGAACCTCTACAACTACACGCCGTACCAGCCGAACGACGAGACCCTCGCGAATCCCAAGGGCCCCGCCGGCTCCTGCTCGACGTTCGGCAATCTCAACTTCTCCCGGCTCTACTCCCAGTGGTTCGGCTCCCCGCTCGCCGTGCGATTCTCCGGCTGGGTTCCGGCCTGCCTCAACTACGCCGACGGCTTCGGATGCCCGCCCATCCGCCCGTTCGACGGTATGTGAGCGCGAACATTCCCGCCACGGAATACGGCCGCGACTACGCTCGACAGGGTGACGACGACGACCGAGCCCGCTGACGCACCGGAGACGGTGAAACGCCCGGGCGCGCTCTACCTCTTCGGCCGCCTCGTCATGGCCCCCATCGCGCGTCTGCTCTACCGGCCCAAGGTCATCGGCCGCAAGAACGTTCCGCGCACCGGCGCGGTCATCATCGCCAGCAACCATCTGTCGTTCATCGACAGCATCGTGATCCCGCTGATGGCGCCGCGACGGGTCCAGTTTCTGGCGAAGTCGCACTACTTCGAGGGAACCGGGTTCAAGGGCGCCGTCTCGCGCTCGTTCTTCACCGCCATCGGCGCGGTCGGCGTCGAGCGCGGAGCAGGACAGGCCGCACAGGATGCGCTCGACCAGTCGAAACGCATCCTCGACACCGGCGCCGCCTTCGCCATCTATCCCGAGGGGACGCGCTCGCTCGACGGGCGCCTCTACAAGGGGCGCACCGGGATCGGCTGGCTCGCTCTCACAACGGGGGCTCCGGTCGTTCCGGTGGGCCTCATCGGCACGGACGAACTGCAGCCGGTCGGCTCCAAGTTCCCCCGCTTCAAGCGCATCACCGTCGCGTTCGGCGAGCCCCTCGACCTCAGCCGCTACGGGGCCGCAGAGTCGGGCAAGGCCAGGCGTCAGGCCACCGACGAGGTCATGGCCGCCATCCACGCCCTCACGGGTCAGGAGCTCGCGGAGAAGTACAACGAGGCGCCGCCGGCCGGCGCCGTCGAACGCGTGAAACGCGTGCTGCGGCCCGAACGCCTCTAGCCGGGCAGAACCCCGCTACTCGGGGAGGGCGGCCCCATCGTCCTGCTTGGCGCGGTACGTCCGCGCCTTCTGCCGGTTGCCGCACACTCCCATGCTGCACCAGGTGCGCGAGCCGTTGCGGGACTGGTCGAAGAACGCCCAGCGGCAGTCGTCTGCGCCGCACAGCCTCACACGCTCCAGCTTGCCCTGGATGCTCAGGATCACGGAGGAGGCGACAGCGGCCTCCGCGGCGGTGCGAGCGCTGAGGCCGACGGTGCGCTCACCACAGGTCGTCTCGAGTTCGACCGATGGCAGGGATGCGGCCTCGCCGTCGATCACGGCCCGCAGCGCATCCCGCACGTGCTTCGCCGATGCCCTGTCCCCCGGTTCGACGCTGTGCGCGAGCGCCCATGCTGTGAACGCCGCGTCGTCGTCGATGGCGTCGACGCCGTCTTCGACGTCGAGGGTGTTCAGGAAGTCGACCAGGAGGTCGGCCCCGAGCTCGGGATCATTCGTACGCATATAACCATTGTAACCGCATAGTTGGTTACGGTAAGCTCTAACCAGTAAAACGAATTAGCCGGTTATCGTCCGAGGAGGGACACCATGCATCCGCTGACCCTGTGGCTCACGAGCATTGCCGAACTGGGCGAGCGCGAGCGGGAGCGCGAACTGATGCGCCGCCAACGGGAGGGCTCCCCCGAGCAGCTGACGCCGCTGCAGCGCGACGGCCGGTGGGCGGCGGCCATGCACCGCTGGGCCGAGCAGTCGCGCACCGGGGTCGCAGCACCGGTCGAGACCGCACCCGCCCCGGCCAAGGCAGCGGCCCCGGTCGCCCGACTCGGCTGCGCCTGACACGGCATCCGCGGCCCGGGCTCAGGCGAGGGTCAGGATCTCCGGCGCGTGCTCGACGGGGAAGTTCACCGAGGCCGCGATGAAGCACTTCGCGGCAGCAGGTCCGTGCAGGGATGCGGCGAGCTCGGCCTGTGCGGGATCGGCCAGCGTCACCGACGGTCGCAGCAGCGCACTCGTGAAGTGGCCCCCACCGTTGGAGGTCTGCTCCATCAGTCCTGTCGCAGCATCGGTGTAGCCGACGACCACCACGCCGGCACGGGCGGCCTCGGCGAGATAGCTCAGCATGTGGCACTGGCTCAGGGCCGCGAGCAGCAGCTCTTCGGGGTTCCAGCGGTCGCGATCGCCGAAGAACGTTCGGTCGGCCGACCCTTCGATCGCGTGCTTGCCCTCGGCCTTGATCACGTGTTCGCGGCCGTAGCTCTTGTAGCCGGCGGTGCCGTCGCCCCGGTTGCCCGTCCACTCCAGGTCGATCGCGTAGCTGTGCTCCAGGTTCATGCTGACGATTCTCGCACCCCGGCTAAACTCGAACCACCATGACTGACACTCTGAGCGCAGGCGCGCCCATCCACACCGTGCCCCAAGAACGCCGGATCGTCACCGCGATCCCCGGCCCCAAATCCCAAGAACTGCACCAGAGGCGTCTGGCCGTCGTGCCGACCGGAGTGTCGTCGACGCTCCCGGTGTACATCGCCAAGGCGAACGGAGCGATCCTCGTCGACGTCGATGGAAACCAGTTCGTCGACTTCGGCGCCGGCATCGGCGTCACGACCGTCGGCCACACCGAGTCGGCCGTGGTCGACGCCGCTGCGGCGCAGCTGCAGGACGTCATCCACACCCTCTTCACGATCACCCCGTACGAGGAGTACGTGCGCGTCGCCGAACTCCTGGCCGAGCACACCCCGGGCGATCACGCCAAGAAGACGGTGCTCGTCAACTCCGGCGCGGAGGCGGTCGAGAACGGCGTGAAGATCTCGCGCAAGCACACCGGCCGCCGCGCCGTGGCCGTGCTCGACCACGCCTACCACGGGCGCACCAACCTCACGATGGCGATGAACTTCAAGGCGTCTCCGTATGCCACGGGCTTCGGCCCGCTCGCCGGAGACGTCTATCACGCGCCCAGTTCGTACCCCTATCACGACGGGCTCAGCGGCGACGAGGCCGCGGCCCGCACCATCGCGTACCTGGAGAAAGTGATCGGCGCGAGTGACCTCGCCTGCCTCGTCGTCGAGCCCGTGCAGGGCGAAGGCGGCTTCATGGTTCCTGCCGACGGCTACCTGGTCGCCCTGCAGGCCTGGTGCACGGCGAACGGCGTCGTCTTCATCGCCGACGAGATCCAGAGCGGCATGGCCCGCACCGGCGCCTACTTCGCGAGCGAGCACTTCGGCCTCGTGCCCGACCTCGTGCTGAGCGCGAAGGGGATCGCGGGCGGGCTCCCCCTGGCGGCCGTCACCGGTCGGGCGGAGATCATGGACTCGGCGCAGCCCGGTGGCCTGGGAGGCACGTTCGGCGGCAACCCGGTCGCGGCAGCCGCTGCCGTCGCCGTCTTCGAGGTGATCGAGAAGAACGGTCTGCTCGCCGAGGGCCGGCGCATCGAGAACACGCTGAAACCGGCACTGCTCGACCTGCAGAAGAAGTACGACATCATCGGGGATGTGCGCGGCATCGGCGCCATGCTGGCGATCGAGCTCGTCAAGCCCGGCACGGCATCCACGACCAAGGAGCCCAACCCTGAGGCCGTCTCTGCCATCGCCGCGTACGCCGCGAGCCACGGTGTGCTGGTGCTCACTGCGGGAACATACGGCAATGTGCTGCGGTTCCTGCCGAGCCTGGCCGTCTCCGACGCGCTGATCGCCGACGCGGTCTCCGTGCTCGACGACGCCTTCGCCGCACTGTGAGCCCGGAGGTCTTCACCGGCGCCGAAGCCGTCGAGCTCGCCGTCGTCGAGCGCAGCGGTTTCGTGGAGTCGCGGCACCTGGGATCGGCCGTCGTGCTCGGCCCCGACGGCTCGGTCGTCCGCTCGCTCGGCGCTCCCGCGGCACCGGTCTTTCCGCGGTCGAGCATGAAACCGTTCCAGGCCATCGCGGTCATGGGCGCCGGAGTGCCCCTCGAAGGCGCGGCCGCGGTGCTCGCCACCGCGAGCCACGGCGGCACGCCTGCGCACCTTTCGGTGGTGCGCGGCCTGCTCGCGCAGGCGCAACTCACCGAAGACGCGTTGCAGTGCCCGCACGACTGGCCCCTCGACGCGTCGAGCCGTGACGACGCCATCCGCGACGGGGAGAGCAAGAAGCCGCTCTTCATGAACTGCTCGGGCAAGCACGCCGCCATGCTCCTCGCCTGCACCGTGAACGGCTGGAGCACCGAGAACTACCTGGACCCGCAGCATCCGATGCAGCTGCTCGTGTGCGACACCATCGAGCGACTGACGGGCGAGAAGGTCGTCGCGACCGGCATCGACGGCTGCGGCGCGCCGGTCCACGCCATGGCGCTGACCACGCTCGCACGCGGCATCCAGCGCATCGCGACGGCCTCCGACGGCTCGCCGTTCGCCCTGTACCGCAATGCGGCGACGCTGAAGAACGCGGTGCTCGCGAACGGCTGGGCGATCGACGGCCCCGGCCGCGCCAACACCGTCGTGATCGACAACCTGGGCGTCTTCGCCAAGGGCGGCGCAGAAGGCATCATGATCATGGCCGCACCCGACGGGACCACCGTCGCGCTCAAGATCCTCGACGGCAGCCTGCGGGCGGCGACCATCGTCGCGCTGTCGCTGCTCGTCGACGCGGGTGCGGTCGAGAAGTCGGCCGTCGACGCCATCGTGCCCCAGCTCGACCTCGCCGTTCTGGGTCGCGGCCTGCCGGTCGGCGAGATCCGCGCCTCATACCCGGCCGCCTGACGCTCGGCAGCCCGCGAGGCGCTACGAAGCGCGAGCGAGGCGTTTCGCGCGCGACGAGGCTGCGACCTGTGAGATCAGCACGACGAGGATCGTGATGATGAACACTGCAGAGGCGATCACGTTCGCCTGGGCCGGGATGCCACGGGAGGCCGCGATGTAGATGTACATCGGGAACGTGGTCACGGCGCCGGCATTGAAGTTGGTGATGATGAAGTCGTCGAAGCTCAGCGAGAACGACAGCAGCGCCGCCGAGAGGATGCCGGGCAGCAGGAGCGGGAAAGTGATGCGCCAGAACACGGCGACGGGCGAGCCGTACAGGTCGCGCCCGGCCTCCTCCAGCGCAGGGTCGAGGCTGGCGACTCGGGCTTTCACCGTGACCACGACGAAGCTGATGCAGAACATCACGTGGGCGACGATGATCGTGCCGAACCCCTTGTTCACGCCGAGGCTGAGGAACTGCGCGGCAAGACCTGCGCCGAGCACGACCTCCGGGCTCGCCATCGGCAGGAACAGCAGCAGGCTGGTCTGCGAGCGGAAGCGGAACCGGTAGCGCATCAGGGCGATGGCGATCATGGTGCCGAGCACGGTCGCGATGACGGTCGAGATCAGGCCGATGACGATGCTCGCGGCGAACGCGTCGCAGATGCCGGCGGCGTCGCACACGTTCGTCCAGTTGTGCAGCGTGAAGCCGCGCCAGGCGATGTTGTTCTTGAGCGAGTCGTTGAACGAGTACACGAAGGTGTAGACGATCGGGATGAGGAGGAACGCCAGGGCCAGAAAGGCGTAGACGCCGAGTCCCAGACCCTTGAACCTCCGCGTTCCGGTGCGTGTCGTGGTCACAGCAGCTCCTCCGTTCCGCTCCGCCTCACATACACGCCGACGATGACCAGGATGACCGCCATGAGCACCACCGACATCGCCGCCGCCGTCGGATAGTTCTGCAGCACGAGGAAGTTGCTCTCGATGACGTTGCCGATCATCGAGGTGTCGGCCCCGCCGAGGAAGTCCTGCGACGCATTGATGTAGTCGCCCGCCGCCGGGATGAAGGTGAGCAGCGTGCCCGACACGATGCCGGGCAGCGAGAGCGGCAGGGTGATCTTGCGGAAGGTCGTGAACGAGTTCGCATAGAGGTCGCTCCCCGCTTCGAGGTAGCGCACATCCAGTCGCTCCAGCGTGGCGTAGATGGGCAGCGTCATGAACGGGATGAAGTTGTAGGTCAGTCCGAAGATGACCGAGAACGCCGTGCCGGTGACGTGGGCGTCGGGCGGCAGGATCGAGATCGCTTTGAGCGAGCTCGTGAACCAGGAGTCGTCTGAGAGCAGCTGCTTCCAGGCCAGCGTGCGCAGCAGGAAGCTGATGAAGAACGGAGCGATGACCAGCGTCATCAGCAGGTTCTGCGCCAGCGGGTACTTGCGCACCTTCACGCCGATGAAATACGCCAGCGGGTAGCTGATGAGCAGGGCGGCGGCCGTCGCGATCAGGGCGTACACGAACGACCGGATGATCTGGGGCCAGTACTCGCCGATCGCCTCGGTGTAGTTCTCCCAGCGGAACGCCGCCTGGTACTGACCGATGTCGCCGTCGAGCACAGGCGTCTGGAACGACGTGATGATCAACGAGACGAGCGGGGTGAGGAAGAACAGCACGAGGTAGAGCACCCCGGGCAGCAGCAGCACGAGCGCGATGCCGCTGCGTCGCCGCGCGGCCGGCTCCTGGTCCTGCTGCGGCGGCGCGGCCGTGGAGAAGGCGGCGAGCGCCATCAGGCCTCCTCGAGCTCCGTGAGCAAACGGTCCTTCGTCTGCGCCGCGATCATCTGCGTGTCGGTGTCGTCGTCGAACCGGCCCTCCACGGGCAGGTCGTCGGCGAGCACGAAGGTGTGGGACGCATCCCAGGCCACCCAGACCTCGGCGCCGAGGTTCGCCGTCGGGCCTGCGCTCATGTTCTGGGCGAACACGACGACCGTGCCCGCACCGGGCACGGCGACGAGGTATTGCGTGCTCACGCCGCTGAACGACACGTCGATCACACGACCTGGGCCGAGGACGTTGCTGCCCGGAGCGACGCCGGATTCGGAGGCGTGCAAGGTCAGCTTCTCGGGGCGCACGCCGACGGTGACCGTTCCGTTCCGGCGCTGGGCCCGCGACTTGGGCACGGTCAGCCGACGCCCGGCGACCTCGACGCCGATGGTGTCTCCCCCGGTCTCCTGCACGGGACCGGCGAAAAGGTTCGACTGTCCGAGGAAGTTGGCGACGAACACCGTCGCCGGAAGCTCGTAGAGCACCTCGGGCGCGCCCATCTGCTCGATGGACCCCTTGTTCATGACCGCGACCGTGTCCGCCATGGTCATGGCCTCCTCCTGGTCGTGCGTGACGTGCACGAAGGTGAGGCCGACCTCGGTCTGGATCGACTTGAGCTCGAGCTGCATCTGCCGCCGCAGTTTGAGGTCGAGCGCACCGAGCGGCTCGTCGAGCAGGAGCAGCGCCGGCCGGTTCACGATCGCCCTGGCGAGAGCAACCCGCTGCTGCTGGCCACCGGATAGGGATGCGGGGCGGCGGGCGGCGAGATGGTCGAGCTCCACGAGGCGGAGGGCCTCGTGCGCCTTCTCGACCGGGTCGCCGATCTTGCGGCGACGCAGCCCGAAGGCGACGTTCTCGAGGATGGTCATGTGCGGGAACAGCGCGTAGCTCTGGAAGACCGTGTTCACGGGGCGCTGGAACGGCTTGGTCCGGGTCACGTCCTTGCCGCCGATGAGGATGCTGCCCTCGGTGGGCTCCTCGAGGCCGGCCACGAGCCGTAGCGTCGTCGTCTTGCCGCATCCGGACGGCCCCAGCAGGGCGAAGAACGACCCGGCGGGGATGGTGAGGTCCAGCTGCTCGATGGCGGTGAACCCGGGGAACCGCTTCTTGATCCCGACCAGCTGCAGATCGGCGCCCGATTCGGCGAAGACTCCCTTCGGCATCAGGCCCCCAGGATCACCTTCTGGAAGGCGGTCTGGTACTTCTGCTCCTCGGCGGGGGTGAGCGTGCGGAAGATGCGCGCGTTCGCGAGCGTGGAGTCGTCGGGGAAGATCAGCTGGTTGTCGGCGAGGTCGGGATCGATCTTGACCGCCGCCTCCTTCGCGCCGACGACGGGGGTGATGTAGTTCACCCAGGCGGCGACCTCGGCCGCCACCTCCGGCTGGTAGTAGTAGTTGATGAGCTCTTCGGCGTTCGCCTTGCGCGGCGACCCGATCGGGATGACGAAGTTGTCGCTCCAGAGGGTGCCGCCCGCTTCGGGGAGGATGAACTCCCAGTTGTCGCCGGCCTCCGCGTTCAGCTGAGTGATGTCGCCCGACCAGCAGATGGCGGCGAGGGTGTCGCCGCTCTTCAGGTCGTTCAGGTAGGAGTTGCCCTTGATGTTGCGGATCTGGCCGTCGCTGACCTTCTCAGTGATCGTGTCGATGGCCTTGTCGTAGTCGTCGTCGCTGAACTTCTTGGAGATGTCGACTCCCTGCTGCAGCATGATGAGTCCCATGGTGTCGCGCATCTCGCTGAGCACGCCGACCTTGCCTTTGAGCTCGGGCTTCCAGAGGTCCTCGACCGACTTGAGCCCGGCAGGCACCTTCGACTTGTTCCAGCAGATGCCCGCGAAGCCGCTCTGCCACGGCAGGGACTTCTTGCGGCCCGGGTCGAAGTCCGCGTCGGCCAGCGCCGGGGAGACGTTCTTCTTGTTCGGGATCTTGCTCTCGTCGAAGCTCTGCACGTAGCCGAACCGGATCAGCCGGGCGACCATCCAGTCGGTGAGGCACACCGTGTCGGCGCCGATGTCCTTGCCGAGCGCCAGCTGGTCTTTGACCTTCGCGTAGTACGTGTTGTTGTCGTCGACCGCGACGTCGTACTTGACCTTGATGCCCGACTGCTTCTCGAAGGCCTCGAGCGTCCGATACTTGCCGGCGTCGTCCTGGTCGAGGTACGCCTGCCAGTTGGCCCAGGTGAGCGTCTTGTCGGTGGCCGACACATCCTTGGCGGGCGTCGGTTTTCCGGATGCACCACCCGTCGAACAGGCGGCGAGTGCCAGAGCCGCCGCGCTCGCCCCGACGCCGGCGAGAACCCCGCGCCTCGTCAGCTGAGCCTGACGGGAAACCTGGATCAACTTCTGGATCATCGGGTCTTGCGGAAGCTGTCTCGAATTCACTGCGGTGCTCCTTCGGGGTCGAACACGTGTGTCGCGGTATCGCTGGCGCCTTTCCCGCTCCGTTGCGGGTGGGATGATCCTGGCACACGACGGGGCGGAGCGCACCAATCGAGGGGCAAATCGACAATCTGGTAACACAATCTTTACGAAATCCGTTTCGAATGCCGGTATGCACGTTGGAATCCGTCTGTCGCCGCTCGGCCCTTGCGGCTAGTGTGATGGGTGCCGAATCGATCACCACGACGTGTTAGGAGCCCCATGAAGGTCGCGATCCCCCGCGAGGTCAAGAACAACGAGTTCCGGGTGGCGGTCACTCCCGCCGGCGTGCACGATCTCGTCGCGAACGGCCACGAGGTCTACGTCGAGACGGGGGCGGGCACGGGATCGTCCATCCCCGACGAGCTCTACGCTTCGGCCGGGGCGACCATCCTTCCCGATGCCGCGAGCACCTGGGCCGTGGCCGAACTGGTGCTCAAGGTCAAGGAGCCCGTCGAGAGCGAATACGGCTACTTCCGCCCGGGGCTCGTGTTGTTCACCTATCTGCACCTGGCGGCCGAGGAGGCCCTCACCCGGGCACTCATCGATTCGGGCGTCACGGCCATCGCCTATGAGACGGTCCAGCTGCCGTCGCGCGCGCTTCCGCTGCTCGCCCCGATGAGCGAGGTGGCGGGGCGCCTGGCGCCGATCGTCGGCGCCAACACGATGCTGAAGCCCAACGGCGGCCCGGGCCTGCTCGTGCCCGGCGTCCCCGGTACGCATCCCGCGGTCGTGACGGTGCTCGGCGGCGGGGTCGCCGGCACGAACGCGATCGGTGTCGCGGTCGGACTCGGCGCCGAGGTCACCGTGCTCGACACGAACATCGCACGACTGCGCGAACTCGACGCGCTCTACGCGGGCAGGATCAAGACGATCGCCTCGAACAGCTTCGAGATCGACAAGGCCGTCGTCGCCTCCGACCTCGTGATCGGCTCGGTGCTCGTGCCCGGCGCGAAGGCGCCGAAGCTCGTCAGCAACGAACTGGTGTCGCGGATGAAGCCGGGCAGCGTGCTGGTGGACATCGCGGTCGACCAGGGCGGCTGCTTCGCGGACTCGCATCCCACCACCCACGCGGAGCCGACCTTCACCGTGCACCAGTCGCTGTTCTACTGCGTCGCGAACATGCCTGGCGCCGTACCGCATACGTCGACCTATGCCTTGACGAACGCCACCCTTCCGTACGCCCGTGCCATCGCATCCCGAGGCTGGCGTGCCGCCCTCGCGGCGGACCCGTCGCTCGCGCTCGGGCTCAACGTGCACGCCGGTCAGGTCACCAACGCCGCCGTCGCGGAGGCCCACGGCCTCACGGCGGGCACGGTCGCCGACGCGCTCAGCTGACGTCGAACCACTGGTCACCGATCTCGACGCGGGTTCCGGCGGTCACCCGGTAGCGCCGGCCCGGCTCGCACTGACGCGCGACGCCGCCGAGCGGGTGGGCGACGGTGCCGTTTCCCGAGTAGCGGTCGCAGATCCACAGTTCTCCGCCCTCGAGGCCGAACTCGACGTGCGTCTTCGACACCGAGCGCCCCGGGTCGAGCACGGCGACCAACTGGTCGACCTGCTCCCCCGGTTGCGTGATGGGGCGCCGCCCGATCAGTCCGGAGCCGGTGACCTCGACCACTTCGCCGCTGGAGAAGCTGAGGGTGTACCGCGGGGCAGGCGTTTCGACGGGAGGAGCCGTCTCGATGGGCTCGATCGGGTCGGCGACGGGCTCGAGCGCATCCTGATCGTCGTCATCGTCCGCGCGCTCGGCCACAGGAAATCGACCGGCGACCGCGGGCTTGGGCAGCCGTTCGACGACCGTCGTGTCCGACGGCCGCGAGTCCGCCACCTCCGGTGCGCGAACGCGGGTCGCCGTCACCGAGCTCCCGCACGAACCGCAGAACAGCGTGCCCTCGGACAATTCGCTGCCACAGACCCGACAGTTCATTGCCTGCCCCTCTTTCTCTTGCTTCCCCGTCCACGGTAGCCGAGAGAACGCAGCGAGACCGCCGCGACGAAGCGCTTCCAGCGTGTCTCGCGCTTCGCCAGGGCACGCCGGAGGTCGTCGACAGCGACCCAGACGGAGTCCGCCTCCTGCGGGCTCGGCGCGGTCGGGCTGAACACGGCACGATCGGCGATCGACGCCAGCGCGGCCGCGCGTGAGCCGCCGATCGTCATGGCGACCTCCTTGCGGGTCGAGGCCGGCGGCGGCTCGTACCCGTGATCGACGGCCGCGTCGGTGAACTCGCGCCAGCCGCCCTCGATGCGTTCGACGGCCGTCGGAGCCGACCGGCGCAACGCTCGCCGCCGCCATTTCGCGCCGAGCACGGCGAGGAAGGGCGCGGCGAGCACCGCCAGCGCGAGCAGCACCCAGCCGACGATCGCGAGGATACCCAGAATGGTGTCGAGCACCGGGTCGGGCTGCCGCTGGTCGGCCGTGTCGACCTGAGCCTGTGGCGGCTCTTCGCGGCGCTGCTCGTTCTCGTCGATGGGCGGCTGCACGTTCGTCTGCGGTCGCGAGATCTGCGTGGGTTGATCGGGCTGCTTCGGCGGAACCGGACGCACCGGCGGGGTGGGATCGACCGTCACCCAGCCGTTCTCGCTGGTGTCGATCTCGATCCAGGCCGAGATGTCGGAGCCGGTGAGTGTCACACTCTGCGCCGACGTGGAGTCGTCGGGCGCGACGAACCCGACGACCACCCTCGCCGGAAAACCGAGCTGGCCGGCCATCAGGGCCGCCGTGACCGCGTATTGCTCCTGGTCACCGAGCATCGGGATGTCGGTGAGGAGCTCGGTGATGCGGTCGGCGCCGTGACCGGAACGACTGGCGGGCTCGTCGGCTCCGACCCCGTGGCTGATGTAGCCGTTCTCGGCCAGGCCGCGCAGCGCGGCGGCGAGCTTGGCGCCCGCCCCCGACACACCCGCGGTGTACTTCTGCACGGTCAGCTGCAGTTCGTCGGGGATGACCGCCGGCTGGGGCACCGCTGCGCTCCCCGGCTGCACCCGCTCGAGTGCGTCGACGGCGAGCCGTGGCTTCACGACCGCATCCATCGTGTAGCTGTCGCCCGAGTGGAGGCCCTGCGTGACCGCTGCGGTGCCCGTGACGTCGTTGTAGAAGAACGATGCGGTGAGGGCGTCGGCGTCGGAACCGCCGAACGTGATCTGCTGCAGCTGGCCGCTGCCCGGCACCCAGGGGCCGGAGTAGCCGCGCACGGTCACCGCGAGCCGCGTGCGGTCGCCGGTGACATCGCTCTGATCGAGGCGGTACGGCATCCGGGTGAACGAACCCGAGCCGCTGGTGACCTTCTCGGTGCCGACCGAGTACGTCACCCCGTCGTACGTGTCGAGGGTGGCGATGCGGATGCGGTGGTCGCTCGGAACCCCGGTGACACTGAGCATCGCCTCATCGGCCTTCGGCGGCTCGAGGGAGGAGCGGAATCCGCTCAGCGGGCTCGGATACCGTCGCGGGTCGAACGGCTGCTCGACGGCCGTGCGAACGACCTGTCGTTCGCTCTTCGCCGGCAGGAGAAGGCTCGCGGCGGTTCCGGCGGCTCCGGCGACGACCACGATCACGGCGGCCCCTGCCACCAGGCGCACCCCGGCGAAGCGCCGCTCCCTGGGCGTCTCCACGCTCATCCCGGTCTGCTCCGCGAGGCTGCGGACCGAGCTCGTGCGACGCTGCCAGCGGAACCAGATCAGCCAGCCGAGCAGAACGGCCAGGAGGGTCAGTGCCAGCCACCTGGGCAGGGGCGAGACCCCCGAGCCGAGAAGGATCCCGGCCAGCAGCAGCACCGCGGGCGGCAGCACGGCGAGCTCGCCGTGCTTCGCCCGCAGAGCGATCGAGAGGGCGATGACGCTTGTGAGCAGGGTCAGGATGAAGGCCGGAACGAGCAGGGCCTGATACGCGCCCACCGGCAGCGAGATGGTGACGAGCTGCTTCCAGCTGAGCCAAGTGGCCTGCACGAGCTCCCCGAAACCGGCGGCCGTCGGCAGCAGCCCGCCCGCGGTCGTCGCTCCCGGGATCGCCAGCTGCACGCCCAGGGCGAGGAAGACCACCACGACGAGCGCGGCCACGACGATGCTCGGCCAGCGGAAGAGAGCACCGGCCAGCGCGATCGCCGCGCCGAGGGTCACCGTGACCACCAGCATGAGCACGAAAGCGCTCGACTGGTACACCGCCCAGAACGACCAGGCCGCCAGTGAGGTCGCGGCCACGGCGAACAGGCAGTTGACCAGGATGAACCCCGCGCGTCCCCGCGCAAAATCCCGTGCGGCCGCCATGTCAGGCCGCCATCCGCTTCGCGAGGCTCTTCTGCAGGTCTTCGAGAAACCCGATCGTGAGCACGGAGAGGTCGGTCACCCGGCGGAGCGTGGGCACGGCGCCGGTGTCGCTCACGACCGCGACGACATCGACACCGAGCGGAAAGTGCGCGGCGGCGGCGCGGAGCTGCGCCGCTGTCACCGTCGAACCGCAGAGCAGGAAAGCGATCGAGGTTCCGGCCGCGTCCTCCGCCGCGAGCTGCGCGAGCTCGGTCAACCGCAGGGCGGTCTCCGCGGTCTCGACGCCGGCCAGATCGTCGAGCATCCGGCCGCGGTTGATCGTGCTGATCCTCCGCACGCTGCGCACCGCCTGCTTGGCGAAGTCGGGGGTGGACGCGCTGGCCACGACGGCGACCGTGCGGGAGTCCTGCATCGCGCGCACGCCGAGCGATCCGGCGGCGCTCACGGCGAGCTCGAACTCGTCGGGGTCGCCGTAGTCGGCGGCCGACAGGCTCAGGGCGACCAGCAGGTGGCTCCGCCGGGTCTCCTCGAACTGCCGCACCATGTAGCTGCCGGTCTTCGCGGTGCTCTTCCAATGGATGTTGCGCCGCTCATCCCCCGGCACGTACTCGCGCAACGCGTGGAAGGCGACGTCGCTCGAGGTCAGGTCGCGGGTCGGCGCCCCCTCGAGGTCGCGCACGAATCCGGTGCTCATGCTCGGGATCGCGATGGTGCGCGGATGCACGAACAGGTCGAGCGACTCGGCCCAGACGATCTCGCGGCGCAGCAGCCCGACCGGGTCGGCGCGCACGGTGCGCACGGGGCCGATGGGCACGATGCCGCGACGCGTGGTCGGAACCACGAACACGTCGCTGTGCTCCTCGCCCCCGGAGAGCGATGGCGAGGCGAACTCGGCGAGGCCATCGCCGACGGGCACCTCGACGCGCACGCCGGAGAGGCGGCGGCGGCCCGGGTTCGCGATCTGCACCTCTCCCGGCGCCTTGTCGCCGACGACCACCCGGTTCGCAGGCAGGGAGAGGTGCACGTCGTAGGCACTGCGGCCGGCGAGGTACACCGTCGCGACGAGCATCATCGCCACGGCCGTCCAGCCGATGACCACGGCCTCCATCCACCCGAACACGTAGCCGGAGGCGAGCGCGAGCGCCGCGACCGCGGCCATCGACCAGCCGAGCGGCGTGATCACGGCGCTGATCCAGCGCCAGCCGGTGGCGACGCCCGCCCAGAGCACGCGGGTGGAGCGCACCAGCCACACGATCGCGTCCGCCAGCACGCCATCCCTCGTGCCGACGATCTTCGCTCGCGCGTTGGTGAGCTCTATCTGGGTTCGACTGACGGTGTTCGTCACACGGTGGGCCGATCGATCGGCGGCGGCGTCTCGATGAGCAGCTGGGCGATGACGCTGGAGGTGGTGACGCCCTCGAACTCGGCCTCGGGGTCGAGAACCAGTCGGTGGGCGAGAACAGGCTCGGCCAGTGCCTTCACGTCGTCGGGGGTCACGTAGTACCGGCCCTGGGAGGCGGCGAACGTCTTCGACGCGCGCAGCAGGGCCAGTGCGCCGCGCACGCTGACGCCGAGACGCACCTCGTCGGCGTTGCGGGTCGCGTCCACGAGCCGCGATACGTAGTCGTTGATGGTCGCGTCGACGTGAACGCCACGCGCCATCGTGCCCATCTCCACGACCGTCGCGGCCGAGATCACCTCGGGCACGACGACCTCGTGGGCTTTGCGCTCGGAGCCTTCGAGGATGCGCAGGGTCGCCTCGTGATCCGGGTAGCCGATCGAGGCCTTCATCAGGAAGCGGTCGAGCTGCGCTTCTGGCAGCCGGTAGGTTCCGGCCTGCTCAATAGGGTTCTGGGTGGCGATGACCATGAAGGGAGCGCCGACGGAGTGCCGCACCCCGTCCACCGTGACCTGCACCTCCTCCATGACCTCCAGCAGGGCGGACTGGGTCTTGGGGCTCGCTCGGTTGATCTCGTCGGCGAGCACGATGTTCGCGAAGAT
The DNA here is from genome assembly GCF_042880955.1 of Leifsonia sp. NPDC058292. Taxonomy (NCBI): domain Bacteria; kingdom Bacillati; phylum Actinomycetota; class Actinomycetes; order Micrococcales; family Microbacteriaceae; genus Leifsonia; species Leifsonia sp. NPDC058292. The sequence continues at coordinate 103,105 of NZ_JBHVYL010000004.1, read as the reverse complement.
CGGGCCGCGGTGGAACTCGAAAGTGCCCGTGCGCTGGTCGAAGATGTTGACCCCGGTGATGTCGCCGGGCAGGAGATCGGGCGTGAACTGGATGCGGTTGCTGGTTCCGCGCACGCTCTCGGCGATCGCGCGCGCGAGCGAGGTCTTGCCCGTGCCCGGGTAGTCCTCGAGCAGCAGGTGCCCCTCGCTGAACAGCGCCGTCAGCGCGAGCCTGATCACGTGGGCCTTGCCGAGCAGCACGCTGTCGATGTTCGAGACGAGGCGTTCGAAGACGCCCGAGAACCAGGAGGCTTGCTCGGGGGTCATGGTCATGCTGTGGCCTCTCTCGGGCGATGGGGGGCTGCCGGGGCCGTGGTGCGTGCCGGCGAACGGGATGCTGCCATTCAGTATGGCGTTTCGCGCGCTATCCAAGGCTGCCACTCGCGTAGTCCTGACGGTATGTCGTGCCATTGGCGCCGACCCTGATCTGGAGCACGGGGAACGGGGTCGTCGCGACGCACGTCGCGGTGGAACCCGCGGCCGGCATGGGCGACTGCGTCGCACCACCGTCGCAGCTGTACGTGACGGAACTGTACAAACCCGTCGGCCAGCCGGTCCAGGTGAACGTGTTGCTCGGCGCGTCGAAGTGCGCGCCCGAGATGTTCGTGTTCACCGCGGTGCCGATGTCTTTGCTGAACGGGGTGTCGCCCTGGTCGTTGCAGAGGGGCGCGCTCCCGTTGTAGAGCTCGCACACCCGCACGATCGTGAGACGGAGCGGCGTGCCGTAGTGGTCGCCGGTCGTGCCCGTGAGCCGCCCGCTGGTGCCCGAGATCGTGTTCGTCTCGGAGACGCCGTTCGCTCCCGTGATCGTGTACGTGACCTCCGTTCCGCCGCCGCCGCTGCCCGGCGTGTACGTCAGCCCGTCGAGCGTGAAGTCCCAGAGTCCGCTGCCGTTGTCGGTCGGACCGGTGACCTGGGCGTCGGTCGGGGTGCTCGGTGCTTGACGCGGGGTGGCTGTCACGACCGGGCTGGCCGTGCATCCCTGGCCGTTGTACGCGTAGACCAGGAAGGAGTAGTTGCGGCCCGGCGCGAGACCGGAGAACGTGACCTGACCGGAGCCGGTCTTGATGAACGTCGAGCTCTGACGGTCGACGTTCAGCACGGGCTTGCCGTTCTCGACACCGCTCACCGAGCAACTGGGGGCGGCGCCGCCCTCGTAGACCGCGGCGTAGTAGTCGCTGATGCCGGCGCCGTTGTCGGAGAACACGCCCGACCAGCTGAGCGTCGCCGTGCGGCCGTCGGTCGTGCTGGGCGTGGCGACGGGCGCTGTTCCCGTCTGCAACGGACCTCCGGCGGGCACACCGCTCCCCTGCGTCTGGTTCCAGGTGGTGCGGCCGGCGTAGAAGTCGTTGCGCGAGGAGATCGAGAACCCGACCGCAGCGCCGTTCGGGATGCTCGCATCCGTCACGTTCAAGGCGTACGACGTTCCCACCGCGTCGCCGCGCGGCACCGACAGCGACGCCGTCTGGCCGCCCACCGAGATCTGGTACGAGCCGATCGGGCTGGCGCCCGGAGCGTCGGCCGGTTTCGTCCAGGTGAACCGGAGACCGTGATCGAGCGGACGCGTGGAAACGTCGGCCGGCGCGTTCGGCACCACGTCCGACCAGACGGGTTCCGCGTACGCGGTCGGGTCGGAGAGGCCCAGCTCGTTCCGGGCGGCGATCGAGATGGTCACGGCGTTGTCCGCACCGTTTCCGGGCGTCGGCACGACACACGATGTGGTGGTGCACGTGGTCGTCGACACCACCTGGCCCGTGCCCGCGCGGGCGACCGTCACCTGGAAACCGGTGATCGGGGAGTTGTTGAAGGCACCGGGGATCCACGAGAGGCCGAGCGCGCGGTCGGCGAACGAGGTGACCTGAACGTTCGAGACGGGCTCCGGCCTGTCCTGCACCGACACGACGACGGTGCCCCAGGTGTTGCGGTCGGCGTCGCCCGTCGCATCCGACACCTCGTACTGCAGGGTCACATCCGTCGGCGCTGCAGCGTCCGAGACCTGGATGCTCAGCCTCGAGTTGTCCGCGCTGGGCGTGATGACGACCCCGGCGGGAACGTTCGAGCTCCCGAGACCGCGCACGCCGACGACCTTCAACGGCTTGCCGGGGAACGGATTGGTGGCGGAGTCGTTGGCCAGAACGTCGACGGCGGTGGTGCGCCCGCGAGGAGCGATCACCCGGTCGGCCTGCGGCGACGCCAAGGGCCGGGTCGAAGGAACCACGGCGATGTCGATCCGCCCGGCCTGACCTGTGTTGACGGCATCCTTCACACCGATGGAGATCGACGGTGTCGCACCCTTGGGCGTGCCCTCGGCCACCGTGATGGTCAGCTTGCGACCGGTGAGGCTGAGGCTGACGCCGCTCGGTTTCGGATCCTGCACGGTATAAACGAGCTCGGCCTGGTCTTTGGCGTACGGATAGCTCGTGAGCTTGGTGAGATCGACGGTCTTCGACTGGCCCGGCTCGAACTCGATCAGCGCTCCCGTGAACGCCGGCGGCTGGTTCTGCCTCGGTGTGACCGTGATCGGGAGCACGATCGTCGCGACGTTCCCCTTGGGGTCGGTGGCCGACGTGCCGTCGGTCACTTGGAACGAGATGGATGCCGATCCGAAATACCGCGAACTGCTCGTGAACTGCAGGGTGTCGCTGTTGACGACGAGGTCACCGCCGTTGGCGTGGGTCGCCCGCACCGTCGCGGCATCCGTCAGACGCACCTTGCGATCGCCGACCGCGACGATGTGGTCGTTGAGCTTGATCGTCAGCGTCTTCTCGCTCGGCACGGTCAGCGCGGGAGCACCGCGCTTCACCTGCGGGAGGGCGTCGTCGTAACCGGGGACCCGCACGAACGCGTACCCGGAGATGGTCTCGTCGTCGGGGTTCGAGACCTTGAACGGGATGATCTGGCTCCTCGCCCCGATCGCCACGCGGATGCGCTTGTTGGCGGTCACCTTCGCCGTCGTCGAGTAGCCGGGCACCACCTGGAGCTTGACGTTCGACACCGGGCCGTCGGCGAAGAACACGTTCGCGAGCACGTTGACGTTCACGAACTGCTTGTCGAGGATGTCGGAGAGCCCGAGCACCGTGTCCTCCGCGATCGGCCGGGCGAGCGGCGCGTCCGGGCTCACCGTGACCCGGATGAAGTTCTCGCTCGTTCCCCCGCGCTCGTTCTGGATCGTGTAGAGGAAGCTGTACGTGCCCGGGGTCTTCGACGCCGTGGTCACCACGAGGTCGCCAGAGACCTTGGCCTTCGCCTTGCCGTCGAGCGAGGTCACGGCGCTGATGCTGAGCGGGCTGCCGTCGGGATCGCTGTCGTTGGCGAGCGCCTGGATCGAGAGCGTCTTGCCCGGCCGCACCGTCACGTCGTCCTCGACCGCGACCGGGTTTCTCGCGCCGTCGACGCGTGCCGCGATGCCGACTCGCACCGTTCCCGTGGCGCGCGAGCCGAGCGCGTCGACCACCGCATAGGTGAACGTGTCGGTGCCGGCAGCGTAGTCACCCGCCTGGAAGTCCATCCAGTCGGGGCCCGACCGGATGACCGCACCCTTCTGCGGGTTCGTCTCCTGTCCGATGAACTGCACCGAGTCGCCGTCGGGATCGATGCCGGACAGCGGAACGGTGATGCGCACCGTGTCGCCCGCGAGAACCCTCGCCGTGACCGTCTTCGGCACGGGCGGATTGTTCGTCGCCTCGTCGCGCTCGCGCACCGAGATCGTCACGTCGGCCGTCGCCCACTGGCCGTCTTCGCCGACGACCTTGTACGCGGCGGTGAAGTTGCCCGGCTTCGACGGCGCCAGGTAGCGCAGACCGTCGCCGCTCGCGAAGAGCAGCCCGGCGCCGGCAGGCAGGGGCGTCGCCAGGGTCGGATCGAGGGTCAGCTTGTCGCCGTCGGGCTGGATGTCGTTGGCGAGCACGGGGATGTCCACCACGTCGCCGACGCGCACGGAGATCGAGTCGGGCGCCGCGATCGGCGGCTGGTGCACCGTGAGCGCCGGCAGCTGCACCACGGTGACCGTTCCCTCGGCCTCGGCCAGGCCGTTGCTCAGCCGGTAGTGGAAGTCGACCGGCCCGTCGAGCGGTCGGCCGAGCGTCACGCGCAGCGTGCGCTGGCCGAGCACCTCGACGCGCACCCCGGTCGTGGGAGCGGGAGCGGTGGCGCCGGTGACGAGCAGAACGCCCCCCGAGGGGTCGATGTCGGTGGAGAGCACATCCACGTCCTGTGTGCTCTGCTCCCGGATGAACGCGGTGTGCGGCACCGCGATGGGTGCCGTCTTCGCTCCGGGCGGGGCCTTCACGTCGATGCGCACGGTGCCGGTGGTCGTGACGATGCCATCCGTCACCGTGTACTCGATGTTGTGGGTGCCGACCTGGTCGCTCTCGAATCGGAACGTGCCGCCCTGGTAGTCGGGCGTCAGCGTCGCGTCCGCCTTCGTCGGCACGTTGCTGAGGCGCACGGTGGCCGAACCGCCGCGCACGTGCGCGAGCGGCTGCACCGTCACCTCCTGGCTCTGGTAGGCGAGAACGGCGAACGGGTCAGCGATGATCGGAACCTGCCCCGGCGGGCGCACGGTCACGGCGAGGGTTCCTGTTCCTTCTGCGCGTGCGTCGGAGACCACGAGCGACACGTCTTTGAGGTCGCCCCCGCCTCCGTGATCCGAGAACGCCACCTGACCTTGGGGCGTGAACGTCACGGTGTCCGGCGCGGTGGGCGTCGCCGCGGAGAGGAAGAACGAGTCGCCGTCGGGGTCGTAGCAGTCGCCGAGCACCTGGGCCGTGACCCTGCCCCCGGTCTGCACGACGGCCTTGGCCGCCCGGGTGCACACCGGCGGGGAGTTCTCGGTCGGCTGGCGCACCGAGACGACCACGTGGGCGCTCGCCGTTCCGCCGCGGCCGTCGGAGATCGTGTAGTCGAAGGCGATCGTGCCGGTCGCCGCGTCGGGAAGCGTGATCTGAAGCTGCTGGTTGCTGTTGGTGAGTTCCAGCGTTCCCTGCTCGATCGGGATGCTGGTGAACGAGTCGATGGCCAGCACGTCGCCGTTCGGGTCGTAGTCGTTGAGCAGCACGGGCAGCGGGGTGACCCGGCCGGGGCGGGCGCCGAACTGATCGTCGACGGCGACCGGGGGCTGCTGCTGCTTCTCGTACTGCGGCGGCGTGTCCTGCTTGCTCTGGTCGACCTGCTCCTTCGTGTCGTTCTTCGCCAGCAGCTCGTCCCAGTTGTCGATGCGCTGATTTCCGGTCTGCACGGCCCAGGACACACCGGACTTCGTGTCGTTCAGCACGACCCTGCCGCTGTTCGCCCGGAAGGCGAGTGATGCGCCCGAGGGGACGTCGCCGAGCGTGCCCGACTGCCCGGCCGACGTTCCGCACTGCTTCCAGGTGGTGCCGCCGCTCCAAGCCGCGTACGTGCACGATCCGACAGTGATGGGCGCAGCGGCCGCACCGGTGCGGCCGCGAACCGCCTCACTCGGCGACCCGCTGCCGAACGGCACGCGGATCAGTCCGGTCGAGGTCGCGATCCACACGGCGTCGCCGGTGGCGCTCGGCCGCTGCAGCACCGGGTTCGCATCCGAGCCCAAGAGGTCCGACAAGTCGACGGCACGGTCGGCGGTGTAGAGCCGCCGCGCATCCGGGTCGAAGAGCGCCCACTGACCGCCGACGCTCGTCACCGCGACATCGGCGCCGTCGCCGCTCGTCGCCACCTTCACCGACGTGGTCTTGGGCTCGTCGCCGCCCACATCGATGCTCGTCACCGTGCGGGTGTCGGGAAGGTATGCGAAAAGTCGCCCCGACGGGTCGAGCGCCGAGACCGCCCGCCCACCGAGATCGATCGTCGGTGCCGAACCGGCGTTGAAGTCCTCCAGCCTGCTCACCGAGGTGAGCCAGACCTGGCCCGTCGTCTGCGAGAGCAGCGAGACCTGATCGCCCGCCAGCTGCACCGATGGGCTGCGGGGCGGAAGCGCGACCGCCTTGCCCGCCTCGCTCGTGGCCGGGTCGACGACGGAGACCGTGTTGGTCTCCTTGTCGACCAGCAGAACGTTGCCGCCGTCTTGCACGACGTCGAGCGCCTCTCCACCACCGGGGACGACCGAGTTCAGCTTCTCGATCTCGGTGTTGGCGCGGCCGAGCGACTTCTTCGCGTCGCTCGCCACCCACACGGCCGCGTCGCCGAGATCCATGCGCTGCGCGCTGTAGCCGCCGGACACGACCGCCAGCGTCGTGACCAGCGCGACCACCGCCGTGCCACTCGTCGCCGTGGCAACCAGCGACTTGTGCGCGGCGAGCCACGAGCCGATCACGAGCCGGCCGCCCTCTCGACACACTTCTGGCCGCTCGGGTCGCCGGTCTTGCCGTCACGGTTCACGGTCACCGTCACGCACACCGTCTCGCCGGGCTTGGCGTCGACGCGGAACTCGGTGGCGTGCTGGATGCTCGGCGGCTGATCTCCCACCGCCACCTGATACGTGTCGTCGGGCTGCAGCCCGGGATCGGTCCAGGTGAACACGATCGTGCTCTCCGACACCTCTCCCGAGAGATCGCGCACGGTCGGGATCTCACTGTTCGCCGACACCTTCACGAGAACCAGGGTGGCCGTGACGGCCAGCGCCGCCACCAACACGGCGCAGGCCGAGACGGCGAGGACGAGGGCGCGCGACCAGCGCTGTTTCGCCGGCGGCGGAGTGCTCGGCGAGCTGCCCGACTCGCGCCCCGCGGTGCGACCGGGCGCACGCGTGAGCGTCTGGGCCGCCGGCTGACGTCGACGGCGTCGCGCGCCGGACGGATCGACCGACACGACGCCCTTGATCCTGGTGCGATCCTCCGGATCGTCGGCGGTCGCGAGCGCCCAGTCGTCCATCGCGACCTCGATCGGCGTCTGCGCGAGCCCTAGCTCGGTCTCGACGGCCTGCAACTCGCGGATGAACTCCAGCACGGTGCGCTGCCGGTTCGACGGCTTCTTGGACATCGCGCGCTGCAGCACCTGTTCCAGCCGCGGGGGCACATCCGCCCGCCCGATGAGCTGCGGGCGGCCCTTGGTGATGCGCTGGATGAGCTCCGACGACGTGTTCTCCTTGCCCGGGATCTCGAACGGAGACCGGCCGGCGAGCATCGAGTAGATCGTCGCCCCGAGCGCCCACACCTCGCTGGCGATGGTTCCGCTCGTCTCGTCGAGCAGCACCTCCGGCGCCGACCACGGGATGGACAGCCCGATCGCCTCGGTCACATCCGCTTCGCCGAGCGTGGCGGCGATGCCGAAGTCACTCAGCACGGGATGACCGTACGCGGTGGTCAGGATGTTCGACGGCTTGATGTCGCGGTGGAGAACGCCCGCCCGGTGCGCCGTCTCGACGGCGCTCGCAATCCGTACCCCGACGCTCAGCGCCTCCGGAACCGCGAGCGGCTCCATCCTGTACCGCTGCCCGATCGCCGCCGAGCACAGCTCCATCACGAGGTACGGCCGCCCGTCGGCCGACACGCTCGCCTGGTACACCGTGAGGATCGACGGATGCGTGCTCAGCTGGGCCATCAGGTTCGCCTCGGCCTGGAACATCTGCTTGACCTGGCTGGTGACGACCTCGGCGAGCATCACCTTCACGGCGACCTGCCTGCGCGGCATGTTCTGCTCGTAGAGGAAGACATCGGCGAAACCGCCGGAACCGAGCACGCGGACATACGAGAAACCGGGGAGGTTGGGCGGCTGCGATGGCAGACGTCGAGCCATGATCGCCTCCCGGTTCGATGCTGTTGACGTGGTCTCAGGGTCCACCGCGCACGGCCGCGCGGGCCCTGTCGGGCAGTCGTTTCCCCATTGTAGGCAGCGGGGATACGCCCTCCGGAGCCTGGGTCCCAGACTGGGGACACCAGCCGTACCCCCAAGTCGGGGGGCAGTCAGAGCGGGTGTCGAGCCCCGGTCGGTGCCGCCGGGTCAGTGCCGCCGCGCGGTGCGCCGGGCGACCCCTTCGCGGTGCGAGCCGCTCTCCGGGGTGGCGAGCACGTCGACGACCACGACGGTGATGTTGTCGCGGCCGCCGTTACCGAGCGCCGCATCCATGAGCTGCTGCGCCGAATCGAGCGGCGAGGAGCCCTCAGCGAGGAAGTGCCGGATGCCGTGCTCGGTCAGTTCTTTCGTGAGCCCGTCCGAGCACACCAGCAGCCGGGAGCCCGCGACGATCGGAAGCAGGAAGTAGTCGGGCACCGGATCTTCGTTGAAGCCGACCGCGCGCGTGATCACGTTGCTGTGCGGGTGCACCTCCGCCTCGGCGGGTGTGATCGCGCCGGCGTCGAGGAGCTCTTGCACGATCGAATGGTCGAGCGTCAATTGCTCGAGCGCCCCGTCGCGATAGCTGTACACCCGGGAGTCGCCGATGTTGAACACGAGCCAGTACGGGGCGCCGTCGACGAGCGTCAGGGCGATGCCCGTGACGGTCGTCCCGGTGCCGAGGTCGGTGTGGCCGACGCCGCGGCCCATGTCGTCCACCGCAGAGCGCAGCGCCGACGTGAGCGACTCCTCGTCCACGAAGTCCACCGAGACCTGCTCCGCCAGCCGCGTGACCACAGCGGTGCTCGCGAAGTCTCCCGCCGTGTGGCCGCCCATCCCGTCGGCGACGGCGAAGATCGGCGATCGCGCGAGCAGGCTGTCCTCATTGACGGAGCGGCGGTACCCCTTGTCGCTGAGCGCCGCCCAGGCCAAGCTGATGCGCGCGTCCGTGTCTCCCGGCACGACCACGTTGTGGCGTCTGTTGCTGCGACCGATCTGGGTCACTCTCGTCCTCTTCTGATCGGGACACGCGATGCGCGGCTCACGGTTCGCCTCCGGCGGCAGTGATCTCGATGATATTACCGTCGCCGATGTCGACCACAGCACCTGGAAGCACCACGGCGGACTGGCCCGGCCGCAAACGCGTGCTCTCACCGTGCGGGGGCGACACCGTCGTGCCGTTGGTGGAGCGCAGATCGGTCACCACGACCGCGTCCCCCACCTGCTCGATCTGGAGGTGCGTCGACGACACCTCGTTGTCGGGCGACGGAACGGCGATGAGCCGCGGCTGCGCGCCCGAGGTGACCCGCATGGGCGTTGGCCGGCGGCCGATCAGCACGGGCAGGTCGAGTGTGAATCTGTCCCCCGATGCCAGGCGGATCGCGAAGGCGGCGGGGGCAGGAACCACCGCCACCGGTTGGGTCGGCGGAAAGCCGTCCTCGACGATGGGAGGCCGTACCTGCAGCGGCGTGTCGAGAGGCGTGTCGGGAGGCGGTTCGATGTCGACGGCAGGGGACGGCAGCTCATCCGAGTGGGCGAAGAGGCTCGACGACCTGCGGGGCCGGATGATCGTCTCGTCGGTATCGCGATCGGCGCCGGAGTCGCTGCCGGTCAGCGGGGCGACGGGCTTCACCGCTCGCGGAGACTTTCTCGCCTCCCGTGCGAGTCGCTCGGCGGACCACACGAGGAGCTCGCCGTCGACGATGCCGCTGCCGAGAGGAAGGGAGCCGCCGCTCGCCTGCGCTGAGGGGCCGGTCGGCAGCTCGTCGCCGCCGAGCACCAGCCCGGTCACCGAGCGGAACTCGGCCAGAACCCAGGGCTGCACGCCTCCCGCGGCGAACCGGCGCGACCCTCCGACCGAGAACACGTCGACGACGGCCGAGCCGCGCACAACGGCGGTGACGACGATCTCGTGGGCCGCGTTCTGCTCGCCGAGTTCGGCGACCGCGAACGATCGCACCGCATCCTCGCCCGTCAAGGGGAAGGCCCCGACCACGGACTCGATGGTCGCGAGCTCCAATTCGGCCAACCACCACACGGCGTCGACGATCGCGTCCGAGACACTGCTCTCGAACGCGGCGACGAACCGTTTCCCCGCCACGAACAGCCAGTGCGCAGACCCGTCGGCCGGGGTGTACCTCGTGAAACCGGGAGTCACCTCTCGTTCCTCCCGCGTCTCGATCGGCTAGCCGATGCAGCTCATCACATGCTTCATCCGAGTGTAATCTTCGAAACCGTGCGCCGAGAGACCCTTGCCGTAGCCGGAGTGCTCTAAGTCAGGGCGAGGAGCATCGTGTCCGAGCTCCCGCTGCGTCCGACGACCTCGAACCCGGCGCGGTCGTAGAGCCGCCGCGCGCGGTTACCGTCTGCCACGCTGAGGCTGATACCGGGGATGCCGCGACTCCGAGCCCGGTCGATCAATTCCGCAAGCAGAGCTTCACCGATGCCCTCACCGCGGTGACCCGCGAACGTTGTGATGCTCAGCTCGGGAATGCCCGGGTCGACGAACCCGTATCCAGGGTCCTCGGCCGGAAGGAACACCAGCCAGGCCACCGCCCTGGCGGTATCCCCCTCGACGTCTGCGAGCCCGAAATCGCGGCCGGAGGGGAAACTCGTGAAGTAGTGCGAAAGCTCGGGACTGCCGTCCACATCATCGAGCGTGAAGCGCGGTCCGTCCCAGTTCATGTTGGCGAGCGTGGCCTCTCTCAAGAGCGCCCGGTCAGCCATCGAGAGAGGTCGAATCGCCATAGGGACATGGTACCGATTTCGTCAGCGAAAGCCGGAAGAATGTGCGGATTCGCTTGCAGGGCGTCGATACCACTGACAGAATCGCTCCATGAGCACCCCTCGGGCAACGAGTCCCGCAAAATCGGCGCAGATCGACGACGTCTCCAAGGCGATCATCGAGCAGCTGCAGGTCGACGGGCGCCGTTCCTACGCGGAGATCGGCAAAGCCGTCGGTCTCAGCGAGGCCGCCGTTCGTCAGCGGGTGCAGAAGCTCACCGAATCCGGGGTCATGCAGATCGTCGCGGTGACCGACCCGATGCAGCTGGGCTTCTACCGTCAGGCGATGATCGGCGTGCGGGTGACGGGCGACACGCGTACCGTCGCCGACAAGCTCGCCGCGATGCCCGCGGTCGACTACGTGGTGCTCACCGCCGGCAGCTTCGACATCCTCGCCGAGGTCGTGTGCGAGAACGACCTCGACCTGATCAACATGCTCAACTCGGAGATCCGGACACTCGACGGTGTGCTCTCGACCGAGACGTTCGTCTATCTCAAACTCCACAAACAGTTCTACAACTGGGGAACACGGTAAAAGATGACCACCACCGAAGAAACGCCCGCCGTTCACTCTTCTGCCGCAGACGCGGTCTTGCAGGCGAAGGCGAGAGACCACCTGTGGATGCACTTCGCCCGTCAGTCGGTGATGGAGGACGGCGCCGGCGTGCCGATCATCACCAAGGGAGAGGGACACCACATCTGGGACTCCCGCGGCCGCAAGTACATCGACGGGCTCTCCGGCCTGTTCGTCGTCGCCGCCGGTCACGGACGCAAACGCCTGGCCGAGGTCGCTGCAAAGCAGGCGGAAGAGCTCGCGTTCTTCCCCATCTGGTCTTACGCGCATCCGAACGCCATCGAGCTCGCCGACCGCCTCGCGCACTACGCGCCAGGCGACCTCAACCGGGTCTTCTTCTCCACGGGCGGCGGCGAAGCGGTCGAAACCGCGTTCAAGCTCGCCAAGTACTACTGGAAGCTGCAGGGCCGGCCCACCAAGCACAAGGTGATCTCGCGGGCCGTCGCCTACCACGGCACCCCGCAGGGCGCGCTTGCGATCACCGGCATCCCCGCCATGAAAGAGATGTTCGAGCCGCTGACGCCGGGCGGCTTCCGGGTTCCGAACACCAACTTCTATCGTGCCGCCGAGATGGGCGGCCCGACCGACGACCTGGAGCAGTTCGGCGTGTGGGCAGCGAACCGCATCGAGGAGATGATCCAGTTCGAAGGGCCGGAGACCGTCGCTGCCGTCTTCCTGGAGCCGGTGCAGAACTCGGGCGGATGCTTCCCGCCGCCCCCCGGATACTTCCAGCGCGTGCGCGAGATCTGCGACAAGTACGACGTTCTGCTCGTCAGCGACGAGGTCATCTGCGCGTTCGGGCGCATCGGACACATGTTCGCGTGCGACGAGTACGGCTACGTTCCCGACATGATCACCTGCGCCAAAGCGATGACATCGGGATACTCCCCCATCGGCGCCACCATCATCAGCGACAAGATCTACGAGCCCTTCAAGCACGGCAACACGTCGTTCTACCACGGGTACACGTTCGGCGGTCACCCGGTCTCCGCAGCGGTCGCGATGGCGAACCTCGACATCTTCGAGGAGGAGAAGCTCAACGAGCGCGTGCGCGAGAACTCGCCGCTGTTCCGGGCCGAGCTCGAGAAACTGCTCGCGCTGCCCATCGTGGGCGACGTGCGCGGTGACGGGTACTTCTTCGGCATCGAGCTGGTCAAAGACAAGGCCACCAAGGAGACCTTCAACGACGACGAGTCCGAGCGCCTCCTGCGCGGATTCCTGTCGAAGGCCCTCTTCGAAGCCGGCCTCTACTGCCGGGCCGACGACAGAGGCGACCCCGTCGTGCAGCTCGCGCCGCCGCTCACGGTGGGGCCCGACGAGTTCGTCGAGATCCGTCAGATCCTCGAATCGGTGCTCACCGAGGCCTCCAACCACCTCTGACCGCTCCGGCGAACCGGCGGGAGCGCAATGGGATACGAGCGGGTGGGCTTCTGGTTCGACTCGATCGCCGAGGCCGAGAACGGTTTCACGCGCCGGGCGGCACTCGACGACGACATCAGCGTCGACGTGGCGATCGTCGGCGGCGGCCTGACCGGACTCTGGACGGCGTACTACCTGCAGGAGGCCGACCCGTCGCTTCGTATCGCGGTACTGGAGAAGGAGATCGCCGGGTTCGGCGCCTCCGGCCGCAACGGCGGCTGGTGCTCCGCCCTGTTTCCGCTCTCGGCGACGACGCTGGAAGCCCGCTACGGTCTCGAGGCGGCCGTCGCTCAGCGCCGGGCGATGGTCGACACGGTCGAGGAGGTCGGTCGGGCCACCGAAGCCGAAGGGATCGACTGCAACTACGTGCGCGGCGGAACCGTGACGTTCGCCCGGTCACGCGTGCAGCTCGCCGGCGCGCGCGCCGAGTTCGCGGAATCGGAACGGTACGGCGTCGATCGGGTCTCCCTCCTGGGCACGGAGACGGTTCAGGCCCGCTTCGGGGTGCCGGATGCGGTCGCCGCGATGTTCACACCGGCCTGCGCGCGCGTGCACCCCGGCAAGCTCGTGCGCGGCCTCGCCCGCGCCGTCGAGCGGCGGGGTGCGACGATCTACGAGGGCGCCGACGTGCTCTCCTGGGCTCAAGGCACCGTGTCTGTCGTCTCCGGCGGAATCCCCCGCACGGTTCGGGCCGGCACGGTCGTGAACGCGACGGAAGGCTACGGATCGGCGCTGCCGCAGGTGGGGCGGCGCATCCTGCCGCTCTACTCCCTGATGATCGCGACCGAACCGCTCTCCGACGAGACCTGGGAACGCATCGGCATCGAGCACGGGCAGACGTTCGCCGACTTCCGCCACCTGATCGTCTACGGTCAGCGCACCGCGGACAACCGGTTCGCGTTCGGCGGCCGCGGTGCGTTGTATCACCCCGGCAGCGCCATCCGCCCGGCCTACGACAGGGTCGACCGGGTGCGAGACCATCTCCGGCGCGCCCTGATCGACCTGTTTCCGGACGCGGCGAACGCGCGGATCACCCACCACTGGGGCGGCCCCCTCGGCGTGCCGCGGGATTGGCACGCCAGTGTCGGCCTCGACACCGAGCGCCGGGAGGCCTGGGCCGGCGGCTACGTCGGCGACGGACTCTCGACCACGAACCTGGCCGGCCGAACCCTCGCCGATCTCTTGACCGGGCGGCGAACGTCGCTCACGCGCCTGCCCTGGGTCGGGCACCGCTCCCCCCGCTGGGAGCCCGAGCCCTTCCGATTTGCCGGAGCGAACGCCGGTCTTCTCGGCATGCAGCTCGCCGACGCCGAGGAGCGGCTCACCGGCCGTCCCTCCCTCGCCGCCCGGCTCCTCGCCCCGCTCACCGGACACTGAGGCGGCGATCCCTCCCACCTGGCGCCGGATGCGTCGAGGGGCGAGTTCTTGTGACCCGCGCACCCGCGCAGCCCACAAGAACTCGCCCCTCGGGCGCCGTCAGGCCCGGTCAGGCCTCGTCTGAGGAGACCGGCGCCGCGAACTGCGCGTTGTACAGGGCGTAGTACGCGCCGCCGGCGGCGAGCAGTTCGGTGTGCGTGCCCTGTTCGACGATGCGGCCCGCCTCCATCACGAGAATGAGGTCGGCATCCCGGATGGTCGACAACCGGTGCGCGATCACGAAACTCGTGCGGTCGCTGCGGAGCGCCGCCATCGCCTTCTGCACGAGCACCTCCGTGCGTGTGTCGACCGAGCTGGTCGCCTCATCGAGGATGAGCACGCTCGGACGGGCCAGAAAGGCCCGCGCGATCGTCAGCAGCTGCTTCTCTCCCGCCGAGACGTTGCCGCCTTCGTCGTCGAGCACCGTGTCGTAGCCGTCGGGCAGCGAGTGCACGAAGCGGTCGACGTACGTGGCGCGCGCCGCATCCAGGATCTCCTCCTCGGTCGCATCCGGCCGCCCGTAGGCGATGTTGTCGCGGATGGTGCCGTTGAACAGCCAGGTGTCTTGCAGCACCATGCCCATCCGGCTGCGCAGATCACGCCGCGTCATGGAGGCGATGTCGACCCCGTCGAGCGTGATGCGCCCCGAGTCGAGCTCGTAGAAACGCATCATGAGGTTGACGAGCGTTGTCTTGCCCGCGCCGGTCGGTCCGACGATCGCGACCGTCTGCCCCGGTTCCGCGACGAGCGAGAGGTCGTCGATGAGCGGCTTGTCCTCCACGTACCGGAACGAGACGTCCTCGAACGCGAGGCGTCCCTTTGTGCCCTGCGGGCTCGCGGGCTCTGCCGGATCGGGCGTCTGCTCGTCCGCGTCGAGCAGCTCGAACACGCGCTCGGCCGAAGCGACACCCGACTGCAGCAGGTTGGCCATCGACCCCAGCTGGGTGAGCGGCTGAGTGAACTGGCGCGAGTACTGGATGAACGCCGTCACGTCGCCGAGCTGCATCGCACCGCTCGCGACCTGGAGGCCGCCGACGACCGCGATCACGACGTACATCAGGTTTCCGACGAACATCATGGCCGGCATGATGATGCCGGAGATGAACTGCGCGCCGAAGCTAGCCTCGTACATCTCCTCGTTCTTCTGCCGGAACTTCGCCTCGACCTCGCGGTGCCGCCCGAACACCTTCACGAGGGAGTGACCGGTGAAGGCCTCCTCGATCTGGGCGTTCAGCTCGCCGGTGTTCTTCCACTGGGCGACGAACAGCTTCTGGGAGCGTTTCGCGATCACCGTCGTGATGAGCAGGGTGAGCGGGATGGTCACCAGAGCGATCACGGCGAGCAGCGGCGACACGACGAACATCATCACCACGACGCCGATCACCGTCAGCAGCGAGGTGAGCAGCTGGCTCATGGTCTGCTGCAGCGTCTGCGAGATGTTGTCGATGTCGTTGGTGACCCGGCTCAGCAGCTCACCGCGCTGCATCCCGTCGAAGTACTTGAGCGGGAGTCGGTTGACCTTCTCCTCCACCTCCTCGCGCAGGCGGTAGACGGTGCGCTGGGTGATGCCGTTCAGCACGTACGACTGCAGGTAGCTGAACAGCGACGAGAGGATGTACAGGGCCAGCACCCACATCAGCACCATGCCGACGGCGGTGAAGTCGATGCCGGCGCCGGGCGTGAACGTCGTGCCGCCGACGAGGTCGGCGAGCTGTCCTTGATGAGCGGCGCGCAGGCTGTCGATCACCTGCTGCTGCGTCATCCCCTTCGGGAATTGCAGCGAGATCGCGCCGGCGAACACGAGGTTGATCGCGTTGCCGAGCAGCCTTGGGCCGAGCACGGCGAACACGACGCTCACCACGGCGAGCAGCGTGACGAAGGCGATGCCCCACGCCTCGGGTCGCAGCCTCGACGCGAGCCGCTTGGCCGACGGGCCGAAGTTCATCGACTTCTCGACGGGCCCTTGCATCCCGCCGAACGGTCCGCCGCCGCCGGGCCCCCGGCGAGGAGTCGGGCGAGCCGGCGCGACTTCGGTGGTCTCGGTGTCGTCGCTCATGCTGCTTCCTCCGCTGTCAGCTGCGATGAGACGATCTCCGCGTACGTCTCGTTCGTCTGCAAAAGTTCGTCGTGGGTGCCTCGTCCGACGACCCTGCCGTCGTCGAGCACGATGATCTGGTCGGCGTCGACGATCGTCGAGACGCGCTGCGCGACGATGATCATCGTGGCGTCCGCGACATCGCGGGCGAGCGCGGCCCTGAGCCGGGCGTCGGTGGCGGTGTCGAGTGCTGAGAACGAGTCGTCGAACACGTAGATCTCGGGGCGTTTCACCAGGGCCCGCGCGATCGCGAGCCGCTGGCGCTGACCTCCGGAGACGTTGGTGCCGCCTTGGGCGATCGGCGCATCCAGTTTCTCGGACATCGCTTCCACGAAGTCTTTCGCTTGCGCCACCTCGAGGGCGTGCCACAGCTCTTCGTCCGTCGCGGCGGGCTTGCCGTACCGCAGGTTGCTGGCGACCGTGCCGGAGAACAGGTACGGCTTCTGCGGAATGAGGCCGATGCGCGACCACAGGAGGTCGGGATCGAGCTCTGCCACGTCGACGCCGTCGACCAGTACGAGTCCGCTCGTGGCGTCGAACAGGCGCGGGATGAGGTTGATCAGCGTGGTCTTGCCGGCGCCCGTGCTGCCGATGATCGCCGTGGTCTCCCCCGCTCTCGCGGAGAACGTCACGTCGCTCAGCACCGGCTGCTCGGCTCCGGGATACGAGAATCCGACGTCGAGGAGCTCCAGGGTGCCGTGTGCCTCCAGCGTCACGACCGGGTTCTCGGCCGCGCGCACCGAGGAGTCGGTGTCGAGAACCTCGGAGATGCGGTCGGCGCAGACCGCGGCTCGCGGCACCAGAACGGCCATGAAGGTGGCCATCATGACGGCCATGAGGATCTGCATCAGATACTGGAGGAAGGCGGTCAGCGTTCCGATCTGCAGCGAGCCGTCCTGGATGCGGAAAGCACCGAACCAGATCACCGCGACACTCGACACGTTCAGCACCAGCATCACGATCGGGAACATCAGGGCGAACAACCGGCCCGCCTTGAGAGCGGTGTCGGTCACATCCGCGTTCGCCTCCTTGAACCGGTCGGCCTCGATGTCCTCCCGCACGAAGGCTCGCACGACGCGGATGCCCGTGAGCTGTTCGCGCAGCACGCGGTTCACGCGGTCGATGCGCTCCTGCATCTTGCGGAACAGCGGCACCATCCGCGTGATGATGAGGCTCACCGCGATCAGCAGGATCGGCACGCTCACCGCGATCAGCCAGGAGAGCTCGATGTCCTGCTGCATCGCGAGGATGATGCCGCCGACGGCCAGGATGGGGGCGGAGACCAGGAGCGTGCACGTCATCAGCACGAGCATCTGCACCTGCTGAACGTCGTTCGTGTTGCGGGTGATCAGCGACGGAGCGCCGAACCGCGTCACCTCGCGCTCCGAGAAGTCGCCCACCTTCACGAAGATCGCTGTGCGGAGGTCCCGCCCGACCCGCATGGCGGCCTTGGCGCCGAAGTACACGGCGGTGATCGAGCAGGCGACCTGCACGAGCGTCACGGCGAGCATCCCTGCGCCCACCATGACGATGTAGCCGGTGTCGCCCTTCGCGATGCCGTTGTCCGTGATGTCGGCGTTCAACTTCGGCAACCAGAGGGACAGCAACGACTGGGCGAGCTGGAAGACGACGACGCCCACCAGCAGCCGCCAGTGCGGCCGGAGGAACCGGCCGAGCAATTTCATTAACATGGGGCCTCCTAGGATGCCGGGGTCGGTGTTGCCGACGATGCGGCGGCCGGCGTGACCGTCGCGGTGTCTGTGGGGGTGTCTCTCTCCGGGGTCACAACGTCGTACTCGCCGACGATGCCGACGAGCACGATGCGCGTGAGCTCGTCGATCCCGAATTCGACCCCGTCGTTGAGCGCGGGAAAAGCCGAGGAGAAGCTGATCAGGCGCAGGATGTGAGCCACCCTCTCCGGCGGCCAGTTCAATTCGTGGAGCTCCGGCGCGAGAATCTGCGAGATGATCTCGACGAAGTGGTGCCGCACCTGCGGAACGGGAGGACGCTCGGCGCCGATCGTCGCCATGATGCGCATGACGCTGTGAAAGCGCTCGCGCAACAGATACAGGATCGCGCGCACCTTGTGCTCGAGCGGCAGTGACGGGTCGATCGCGCGGAGCGCGTTCCTCAGCGGCTCGGGGTCGAGGTATTTCTCGATCGCCGCCTGCACGAGCGTCTCCTTGTCACCGAAGGCGCGGAAGATCGTTCCCTCCGCGATCCCGGCCGCCTCGGCGATCTGCTTCGACGTGACGCCGCGCCCGTACTCCAGGAGCAGCGGGATGACGGCGTCGATGATCATCGCCTGGCGGTCTTCCACTGCCAGGGGGCGGGCGCGGGCGCGCTCGGCGTTCTCATTCTGCACACCGAGAAACTTACTCGGAGTGAGTGCTCACTCACAAGCCGAGCGCGTTCGCCCCGGGCGAACCTGTACACACTCTCAGCGAGCGGTCTCCGAGAACAAGCTCGAGATCTCCGCGACCTCCTCGGCCGTGGGGCGCCAGGCCGTCGCCGCCTCGGCGTTCTGCACGATCTGCTCCGGCCTCGTCGCTCCCGCGATCACGCTCGTGAGCCCGGGCTGTGCGAGCAGCCACGCGAACGTCGCCTGCAGCATCGTGACGCCGCGCTCGTCGCAGAACGCCCGATACCGCTCGATCGCATCCCAGGGCGCGTCGTCGAGAAGGTGCTTGCGGATCATCATGATGCGGCTGTCCGCCGGTCCCCCGTCGCGCGAGAACTTACCGGTGAAGAGGCCGTTGTAGAGCGGGAAGAACGGCAGAAAGCCGAGCCCGTAGCGGTTGACCGCGGGCAGCACCTCCTTTTCGGCGTCGCGCACGATCAGGCTGTACTCGTTCTGCGCGGAGATGAACTTCGGATGCCCGTGCAGCTGCGCGGTGAACTCGGCCTCTGCGATCTCCCATCCCGCGAGGTTCGAGTGCCCGATGTATCGCACCTTGCCCTCGGTGATCAGGTCATCGAGCGTCGCGAGCGTCTCCTCGATCGGGGTCGACGGATCCGGCCGGTGGAGTTGGTAGAGGTCGATCCAGTCGGTGCGGAGCCGGCGCAGGGACGACTCGACGGCGAGCCGGATGTAGCGCCGCGATCCGCGCACGCCCCAGTCGGGGCCGTTGAGGCCGCCCATGTCCATGCCGAACTTGGTCGCGAGCACGATCTTGTCGCGCTTGCCGGTCAACGCGTTGCCCATGAGTGTCTCCGACAAGCCGCGCTCGGCGCCGTAGATGTCTGCCGTGTCGAAGAACGTGACCCCCGCATCGATGGCCGCGTCGATCACCGCGTTCGTTCCCTCCTGCGTCTCCGTCGCCGTGCCGGTTCGCCCGAAGTTGTTGCACCCGAGCCCGATCGTCGAGACGATGAGCCCCGAGGGCCCGAGGGTGCGGTAGTCGATGTCAGCCATGCTCCGATTCTATTTTCCCGTCGTCGATCCATCGCTGCGAATACCCTCCGGCCTCCTCCACAGGATGCGGTTTCGGCGCCGTATCCCCCATGTCCGATTTCCGCGAGTCACCGTCGGTGGCACCACCTAGAGTCGAACCATGAGCACCTCCTTCGCCTATCTCACACGCACGAGCAGCCCGATCGGTCGCATCGAAATCACCAGCGACGGTCAGTCGATCACCTCACTCTCCATCGAGCGCGGCGGTCACCTTCCTCTCGAAGAGCATCCCGAGCGAAGCACCGCGGTGCTCGACCGGGCGGTGCAGCAACTGAGCGAGTACTTCGCGGGCGAACGCAAAGACTTCGACCTGCCCGTGTCCTTCGCGGGCACCGAGTTCCAGCGTTCCGTCTGGCAGCGGCTGGCCGACATCGAGTACGGCCAGTTCATCTCCTACGGAGAGCTGGGAATGGAGATCGGCCGGCCCGGTTCGGGGCGCGCGATCGGCGGCGCTGTCGGCGCGAACCCCATCCCGATCATCATCGGCTGCCACCGCGTGCTCGCGTCGAACGGCAAGATCACCGGCTACAGCGGCGGCGAGGGCGTGCCGACCAAGCTGTGGCTGCTGTCCCACGAGGGGATCATGCTGGCCGCATGAGCGACGCAGTCATCACGGGAGAAGACGGAATCGCCCGCTGCTCGTGGTCGGCGAACGACCCGGAGTATCGGCGCTATCACGACGAGGAATGGGGTCGCGAGCAACGCGACCCAGGCAAACTCTACGAGAAGCTCTGCCTGGAGGGGTTCCAGGCAGGTCTCTCCTGGATCACGATCCTGCGCCGCCGGCCGGCGTTTCGCGAGGTGTTCCACGACTTCGACGCAGAGGCGGTCGCGGCGATGGACGAATCGGATGTGGAGCGGCTTCTGCAAGACGCCCGCATCATCCGGCACCGCGGCAAGATCGAGGCGACTATCTCGAACGCCCGCGCCGTTCTAGCACTCGACGGTTCGCTCACCGACCTGATGTGGAGCTTCGCACCCCCGTCGCGAGTCCTTCCGCGCCCCACCTCGTGGGGCGAGATCCCGGCTGTCACGGTGGAATCGACGGCGATGAGCAAAGAGCTTCGCAAGCGAGGCTTCCGGTTCGTCGGACCGACGACGATGTACGCGCTCATGCAGTCGACGGGCATGGTCGACGACCATTTCGTCGGGTGCTTCCGCGCGGCCGAGAACCCGACCCCCTGAAACGAAAGGGGTCGGGCCGACGACGGCACTCGATATTCGCACTCAGACTCTCGCTCGTGAGATCACCTCCGCACGTGCCCGACCGCAGGCGGAAATGTGATCGCACGAATCCAAGCGCTCAAGGTCGGTGTGAGGGGATTCACACCGGGTTACCGTGACGTCGGCCCGACAGATCGGCGGGGAAGGGCGCTCCTGACGAATCGGGAACTCCAACCCACCTCGGCTGCTTGCTCCTCCTCTTGCTCGTATTGCCCGATACGAAGCTGTGATTGTGAGCTTCACCTAAGTGTGAGCATATCTCAGTTTCGTCGGATTCACCACTGAATCCTGTCGGCGATTTGCGCGACTGCGTTGCCCGAACCGACCAGACGGCGAACCGTCAGCGAAGAACCGCTCTGAGGTTTCCCGCGCTCCCCACGACCTCGGGAACGATGAGGTTCAGCTCACGTCCGTCGAGTGCACAACTGAGGTCGTAGCCTTCCTCACGAGCCCACGCGAGCAACTCCCCTGTGCCGGAGAAATCCGTCCCCGCTTCCACCAGGGCGCGGGTGAACAGCCCCTTGGCCTGCTTGTTGAAGTGGTTGAGCGCTCGCACTGTACCGCTCTCGTCACGCGCGAGTACACGCACGTAATGCACGTGGTCGCGGAGCGGAGCCGGCCCCAGGGCGGCATACCCCTCGGAGCGGAGATCGAGGATGAGCCCCTCGCGCTGCTCCAGCGTTTCGGCCACCGCAGGGGCCCACCGCTTCTTGAGTGTGGCCACGCCTTTCTCGACCGAGAGACGGGAATCGAACGACAGGCGGTATGCGGGAATCGAATCCCCCGCCGCGACCAATCCGAGCAGCGCCGAGTGCACTGCGACGGTCTCGTGCGCGAAGGCACGCTGCTCGGCGGTGAGTCCGGGAGCATCCAACGCGTCGTACAGCACGCCCGTGTAACGCTCGAGCGCCGGCATCGTGGGCGACGTGGGGATAGCCCGGTTGCGATCCACCTCGGCAGCCTGCTTCGGCCCGAGTTTGAGCGCGGCGATGCTCGCCTCTCGGTTACGCGACAGCTTCGCCACCGCACGCAGAACGTCACGGCGTACCCGGCCCAGACCAGGGAAGCCGAGCGTGTCGATGGCGAGCGGATCCCCCGCCCCTCCATCTCGCTTGGTTTCGGAGGGCGGAAGAAGGATGAGCACCCTAGCCCTCCAGAAAGGCCAGAGCGATCTCGACGTTCTCGCCGAGAGGGGCCACCGTGTCGATGGTCACCCTCGGCATCGCCGCGCAAGCGCCGCGCCACTCCGAATAGTCTTCGATGCTCTGCTCCACGGCGTAGGCGCTGAGCACGGGGCTCCTCTTGGCAAGCCGGGACTGGTGCAGAGCGTCGTCGGAGCAGACGACCTCGATGACGCGCAACTTCACATCCGTCCGCTCAGCGAGGTCGCGCCACTGCAGGCGCGCGGGCTCGACGGCGTTCACGGCGTCGACGACGACCGAATGGCCGGACAGGAGAACCTGTTCGGCCATGGTCTCGGCGACCAGATATGCGGCGAGCCCGGTGGGTTGATCGGAGTCGATCCCCGCCTTCAGGATCGACGCCTCGATCGGGTCCACCGACACCGTGGTCGCACCCAGTCTCGCGGCGATGATCTCGGCCAGCGTGGACTTGCCCGAACCGGGAAGCCCCGCCATGGCGATCAGCACGGGAACGCGTACGTCTCCGAACTGACGATCGATCGGCTCAACCGTCTCGGCCACGGTCAGACCAGCTCGGCCTGACCGGCCACGATCGTGACGGTGTTGTTCTCCACGGAGAGGAAGCCGTCGTCGGCCTGCGCCTTGATCGACTCGCCACCGTTCAGAGTGACGCGCACCTCGCCCGAGGCGAGAATGGCCAGCAGCGGTTCGTGGCCGGGGAGGATACCGATCTCACCCTCGACCGTCTTCGCGACGACCATGCTCGCCTCCCCCGACCACACTTCGTGGTCGGCGGCGACGACGCTGACATTGAGGACAGCCATTATCAGCCGTTCTCCTTCTGGATCTGAGCCCACTTCTCTTCGACGTCCGAGATCGAACCGACGTTGAAGAACGCCTGCTCGGCCACGTGGTCGTACTCACCCTTGGCGATCGCGTCGAACGACTCGATGGTGTCCTTCAGCGGCACGGTCGAACCCTCGACGCCCGTGAACTTCTTCGCCATGTAGGTGTTCTGCGAGAGGAACTGCTGGATGCGGCGCGCACGCGACACCGTGATCTTGTCTTCCTCGGAGAGCTCGTCGACACCGAGGATGGCGATGATCTCCTGCAGTTCCTTGTTCTTCTGGAGGATCTGCTTGACGGTGGTGGCCACGCGGTAGTGGTCCTCGCCCAAGTAGCGGGGGTCGAGGATGCGGCTGGTCGACGTCAGCGGATCGACGGCCGGGTACAGACCCTTCGACGCGATCTCACGCGACAGCTCCGTGGTGGCGTCGAGGTGGGCGAACGTGGTCGCCGGCGCCGGGTCGGTGTAGTCGTCGGCGGGAACGTAGATCGCCTGCAGCGAGGTGATCGAGTGTCCGCGGGTCGAGGTGATGCGCTCCTGCAGAACGCCCATCTCGTCGGCGAGGTTCGGCTGGTAACCCACAGCGGAGGGCATACGGCCGAGAAGGGTCGACACCTCGGAGCCGGCCTGGGTGAAGCGGAAGATGTTGTCGATGAAGAGCAGCACATCCTGCTTCTGCACATCGCGGAAGTACTCCGCCATGGTCAGGGCCGACAGCGCGACGCGAAGACGCGTTCCCGGCGGCTCGTCCATCTGGCCGAACACGAGGGCGGTCTTGTCGAAGACTCCCGCCTCCTCCATCTCGGCGATGAGGTCGTTGCCCTCACGGGTGCGCTCGCCGACACCGGCGAACACCGACACACCACCGTGGTCCTGCGCGACGCGCTGGATCATCTCCTGGATGAGGACGGTCTTGCCGACGCCCGCACCACCGAAGAGGCCGATCTTTCCACCCTGCACATACGGGGTGAGCAGGTCGATGACCTTGATGCCGGTCTCGAAGAGCTGCGTCTTCGACTCGAGCTGGTCGAACTTCGGGGGTTCGCGGTGGATGCCCCAGCGCTCGGTGATCTCGATCTTCTCGCCGGGCTCGCCGTTCAGGATGTCACCTGTGACGTTGAACACCTTGCCCTTGGTCACGTCGCCGACGGGAACCGTGATGGGGCCGCCGGTGTCGCGCACCTCGCCGCCGCGGACGAGACCGTCCGTCGGCTTCAGCGCGATGGCGCGCACGAGGTCGTCTCCGAGGTGCTGTGCGACCTCGAGCGTGATCTCGGTCGACGTCTCGCCGATCGTGATCGTGGTCTTCAGTGCGTTGTAGATGCCCGGGATCGAGTCGTGCGGGAACTCGATGTCGACGACCGGGCCGGTGACGCGGGCGATACGCCCCACGCCGGCAGGCTGCGCGGTCGAAGCCTGGGCTTCGGCGGTTGCGGTAGTCATTGTGTCTTCTCTTCTCGTTCTACGTAAACGTGTGTCGTCGGCTCAGTCGGCGGTCGCCAGTGCGTCCGCACCGCCGACGATCTCGGAAATCTGCTGGGTGATCTCGGACTGGCGAGCGTTGTTCGCCAGGCGGGTGTAGTCGGTGATGAGTTTGTCGGCGTTGTCGCTCGCCGCCTTCATCGCCTTCTGCGTCGCAGCGTGCTTCGACGCGGCCGACGCGAGCATGGCGTTGAAGATGCGGCTCTCGATGTAGACCGGGAGCAGAGCGTCGAGAACGGTCTCGACATCCGGCTCGAACTCGTACAGCGGCAGGACCTTGTTGTCCTCCGGCTCCTCGACGCCCTCCACGACCTCGAGGGGAAGGAGGCGGATGACCTGGGGCTCCTGCACCAGCATGCTGACGAAGCGGTTGTAGATCACGTGGATCTCGTCGACGCCGCCGTCCGAGGCGTCCCGGAGGAACGACTCGAGAATGGCGTCGCCGATCTCCTTGGCCTGCTCGAACTCCGGTGCGTCCGTTCCACCCGTCCACACCCGCTCGAACGCGCGGCGGCGGAAGCTGAAGTATCCGCTCGCCTTGCGCCCGATGAGGAAGTAGACGACATCCTTGCCCTGGCTGCGGAGCAGCTCGGCGAGACGCTCCGACTCCTTCAGAACGTTCGAGTTGAACGCGCCGGCCAGACCACGGTCGGACGAGAAGATGACGATCGCTGCGCGCTCGATCTTCTCCGGCTCCGTGGTCAGAACGTGCTCGACGTTCGAATACGTCGCAACCGCCGAGACCGCGCGCGTGATCGCGCGGGCGTACGGGGTGGATGCGGCGACTCGCGCCTGCGCCTTCTGGATGCGTGAGGCGGAGATCAGCTCCATGGCCCGAGTGATCTTCTTGGTCGTCTGGGCAGATCTGATCTTCTGCCGGTAGACCCGAAGTTGCGCTCCCATGTGTCTCCTACGTACCTATCTGCTCGTGCGTCGCGCTCAGCGCTTCGCCTTGACGATCTGCTCCTGGTTGACGTCTTCCTGGGCGATCGCTTCGAACTCTTCGCGGCCGACCGAGGCGAGCGGCTTGCCCTCGCCGGTCTGGAACTCGAGCTTGAACTTGTCGACCTCGGCCCCCAGCTTCTCGACGGTTTCGTCGGAGAGCTGGTTGGTCTCGCGCAGAACGTCGAGAACGTCGGAGTTGCGGCGCAGGTGATCCAGCAGCTCGGACTCGAAACGGAGGATGTCCTCCACCGGAACCTCGTCGAGCTTGCCGTTGGTGCCGGCCCAGATCGAGACGACCTGCTCCTCCACCGGGAACGGGGAGTACTGCGGCTGCTTGAGCAGCTCGGTGAGGCGTGCGCCTCGGGCGAGCTGACGGCGGCTGGCCTGGTCGAGGTCGGAGGCGAACATCGCGAACGCCTCGAGCGAGCGGTACTGGGCGAGCTCGAGCTTGAGCGTTCCCGAGACCTTCTTGATCGACTTGACCTGCGCGTCGCCACCGACTCGCGAGACCGAGATGCCCACGTCGACCGCAGGACGCTGGTTGGCGTTGAAGAGGTCGGACTGGAGGAAGATCTGGCCGTCGGTGATCGAGATCACGTTGGTCGGGATGTAGGCCGAGACGTCGTTCGCCTTGGTCTCGATGATCGGGAGACCGGTCATCGAGCCGGCGCCGAGCTCGTCGGAGAGCTTCGCGCAACGCTCCAGCAGACGGGAGTGCAGGTAGAAGACGTCACCGGGGTACGCCTCGCGTCCCGGCGGACGACGCAGGAGGAGCGAGACGGCGCGGTAGGCCTCTGCCTGCTTCGACAGGTCGTCGAAGATGATGAGCACGTGCTTGCCGCCGTACATCCAGTGCTGGCCGATGGCCGAGCCGGTGTACGGAGCCAGGTACTTGAAACCCGCAGGGTCTGAGGCGGGTGCGGCGACGATGGTCGTGTACTCCATCGCTCCGGCGTCTTCGAGCGCGCCCTTCACCGAGGCGATGGTCGAGCCCTTCTGGCCGATCGCGACGTAGATGCAGCGGACCTGCTTGTTCTCGTCGCCCGACTCCCAGTTGGCCTTCTGGTTGATGATCGTGTCGATCGCGATGGCGGTCTTACCGGTCTGGCGGTCGCCGATGATCAGCTGGCGCTGGCCGCGGCCGACGGGGATCATGGCGTCGATCGCCTTGATGCCGGTCTGCAGGGGCTCGTGCACCGACTTGCGCTGCATGACGCCGGGCGCCTGGAGCTCGAGCTCGCGGCGCCCCTCCGAGGCGATCTCGCCGAGGCCGTCGATCGGGTTGCCGAGCGGGTCGACGACGCGACCGAGGTAGCCGTCGCCGACGGGCACCGACAGGACCTCGCCCGTGCGGGTCACCTCCATGCCTTCGACGATCCCGTCGAACTCACCGAGGATGACGACGCCGATCTCGTTCTCGTCGAGGTTCTGGGCCAGGCCCGCGACCCCGTTCGAGAAACGGATGAGCTCGTTCGCCATCACGCCGGGGAGGCCCTCGACGTGCGCGATGCCGTCGGCCGCGTCGATGACATGGCCGATCTCGGTCGTGTCAGTCGCGGACGGCTCGTAGTTGGAGACGAAGTCCTTCAGCGCATCCCGAATCTCATCGGGGCTGATCGTTAGTTCTGCCATCGTTGTTCCCTATCTGTGCGGGACTTGGATGTCCCTCAATGCCTGTGTGCGGCAGAAGACCTCGCGGTCAGCCTGCCAACTGGAGTCGTAGTTCGTTGATGCGCGACGCGATACTGCCGTCGATCACGTCGTCGCCGATCTGCACCCGCACGCCTCCGAGGAGGGAGCGGTCGACGATCTCGTTGAGCTTCAGCTGCTTGCCGTACTTTCCGGCGAGGGTGGCCTGCAACCGCTCCAGCTGGGCCGCGGGGAGCGGGTGGGCGGTGTAGACCGTCGCGACGGTGAGGTCGGACTGCGCGGCGACGACTCGCGTCGCCTCGCGCAGGGCCTCGCGGATGCCACGGCCTCGCGGCTGAACGACGAGCTGGCGAACGATCGCGGCGGTCTGCGCCGACGCGCGGCCGTTCAGCAGGCGGTCGACGAGCGCGCCCTTGGCCGCCGGGTCGGCGAGCTTGCTGCGCAGTGCGAGCTCGAGCTGAGCGTCGGAGGTCACGGCACCTCCGAACGCGAACAGTTCTGCCGCGATGTCGACGCCCTTCGGCGCGGACTGCGCGATGGCGCGGATGCCCAGTTCTTCGATGGCTGCGAGCACGTCTTTCTGGCCCGACCAGCGCTGGCCGGCGACCACGGACAGCAGCTCGGTCGCCGGAGCGGAGAGCTGACGGCCGAACACCTGCTTGGCGAGTGCGGCCTTGCCCTGGGGGTCGGCGGACGCGTCGCTGATGACGGCACGGAGCTGAGCTGAGTCGGCGAGCACCTTGGACGCTGCGAACAGGTCTTCAGCCGTCGCCAGATCGGCCTTGGTCCCCTGCGCGGAAAGAGCCGCGACGGACCGGGCCAATGCTTCTCTGGTGGCGCTACCCATTACTTGCTCGACCCTGCCTTCTCACTGGCCTCGAGGTCGGCCAGGAACCGGTCGACGATCGCCTGCGACTTCTTGTCGTCGTTCAGCGCCTCGCCCACCACACCGGATGCGAGGTCGATCGCGAGCGATCCGACCTCACCGCGCAGCGACACGAGTGCCGCCTGGCGTTCTGCTTCGATCTGCGCCTGAGCCTGCGCGGTGACGCGGGCCGCCTCGCTGGTCGCGGTGTCTTTGGCTTCTGCGACGATCTTCTGACCGTCGGTGCGAGCCTGCTCGCGGATCTTCGCCGCCTCGCTGCGCGCGTCGGCGAGCTGAGCGGTGTATTCCTCGAGCAGCGCCTCCGCCTTGTGCTGTGCCTCGTCGGCCTTGGCGATGTTGCCTTCGATCGCCTCTGCGCGCTCATCCAGCAGCTTCTTCATGCGGGGAAGCACGAGCTTCCAGAAGAAGAACAGGATGATGAGGAAGCAGATCAGCGATCCGACGATGTCGTACCACTCGGGGACGAGCGGATTGCGCTGCTCGGCCTCGGCTGCGGCGATAACCACACCCTTGAGCATCATTCCTCCTTACTGAGAAAGATAAAGAGGACCGTCAGGAGGTGAAGATGAAGTAGGTCGCGATGCCGATGAACGCGAGCGCCTCGGTGAAGGCGATACCGATGTACATCAGAACCTGGAGACGACCGGCGAGCTCGGGCTGGCGAGCGACGCCCTCGATGGTCTTGCCGACGACGATACCCACGCCGATGGCGGGGCCGATGGCGGCGAGGCCGTATCCAACGGTGGCAATGTTGCCGGAGATAGCAGCGATGTCCACGTTATGTGTTTCCTTCCGTGATGGCGGTTCGAGCGGGTGCGCGAACCGTTATTAGTGTTCCTCGGCGACTGCGAGCTGAATGTAGACAGCCGTGAGCAGTGCGAAGACGTAGGCCTGGAGAAGTGCGACCAGGATTTCGAACAGGGTGAACGCGAGGCCGAACGCCATCGTGCCCACTCCGAAGAGCGACCACCAGCTTCCTGCCGTGAAGAAGAAGAACGCCGTCGCGCTGAAGAACAGCACCAGCAGCAGGTGGCCGACGACCATGTTCATGAGGAGTCGGAGCGTCAGCGTGATGGGACGCAGGATGAAGGTCGAGATGAACTCGATCGGCGTCACGATGATGTAAAGGCCTTTCGGCACTCCGGGCGGGAACAGCGCGTTCTTGAAGAAGTTGCCCGGGCTCTTCTTGATGCCCGCGTAGATGAACGCGATGTAGGCGACGACCGCCAGCACCAGGGGAACGCCGATCACCGACGTTCCGGCGATGTTCAAACCCGGGATGATGCCCGTGAGGTTCATGAACAGCACCATGAAGAAGATGGTGGTGATGAGCGGAAGGAAGCGCTGGCCGTCCTTCTTGCCGAGGAGGTCTTCCGCGATGTTCACTCGAGCGAAGTCGAGCCCCATCTCCACGATCGACTGGAATCGACCGGGGACGATCTTCATCTTGCGGGTGCCGAGCCAGAAGATCAGAACGATGGCCAGCACCGCGATGAAGCGGATGACCATGATCCGGTTGACCTGGAAGTCACCGATGGAAAAAATGACGGGTGGGAAGAACTCATCGATCGACGGACCGTGGAAGCTGCCATCATCGGAGCTTGCGGTCTGGACCAGCAGGTTCACAGCGTTAGCTAACAGCGCTATCTCCTGTTTCGGGGCGTCGAGCGTAAGCTCTCGCGACGACGAACATGTGGACACCCTGCACGATCGCACCGAATACATTCATTCGGGCGAGTGCGGGGTGGGGGAACTTCCTCAACTCTACAAGAGTTTTCGCAGGGTAACGAATCGGATACGCTCAGTGCTTCTCGCCCGGGAGTGTCACGTCGCTGACGTATGGCACGCGCGAGCGGAAGACGACGATCACATCGACGACGAGCGACCCGATGACGCCGGCGACGAGACTGAGGAAGAGCACGGTGGGGTTGATCCACGGCTGGTCCCTCAGCACCAGGGCGAGCACGATGAACAGCACGAACTTGAGCAGCCAGCCGCCCAGCACGATGCCGAAGAAGAGCCCGACGAACAGGTCGCTCCCCGCGAAACGGTTGGCGAGAAGGATGCTCGCGGCCGTGATCGCCAGGAACACGAACGCCATCACCGTGCCGAGCAGCGCGCTCGTGACACCGATCCAGCCGGCGAACACCCCTCCGAGCACCGCGCCGAGGATCGCGATCGCCACGGCGAGGATGACACCGTACTTCAGCGCATCCTTCAGCACGGGCGTCGAGGTGGGCTGAGCGGGCTTGCCGGATGCGGCGGGCCGGCCGGCGGCGGGGGTTCCGCCTTCGTGGTCGGTCATGGTGTCTCCTTGGTGAGGGGCTCGGCGAGGGGGCGCGGCGGGTCGCCGGCGCGCTCCTCGCTCGCGATGTCGAGGTTGTCGTAGTGCGCCGTCGCGTCGGCTTCGTCGCTGCCCGCGGGGGCGAGCTCCGCCGCCGCCTCGTTGGCCTTGCGCCGACTGAGCGGCGCCAGCGTGAACGCGGTGCAGACGACGAGACCGATGGCGACGAACACGATGGCCATCCAGTACGGGTCGAAGAAGAACAGCAGGCAGCCGATCGACAGCACGGCCGTCCAGGCGTAGAAGATGAGCACGGCGTGCAGGTGGCTGTGGCCCATGTCGAGCAGGCGGTGATGCAGGTGCTTGCGGTCGGCGCTGAACGGCGACTTGCCCGCGCGCAGCCGCCGGATCACCGCGAGCCCGAAGTCGAGCAGGGGAACGATGAGAACGGCGAACGGCAGGATGATCGGGATGAACGCCGGCACGAGCGACGACCGGCCGAGAGTCGACAGCGTCTCCGGGTTGATCGTGCCGGTCACGGAGATGGCGGACGTCGCCATGAGGAGCCCGATCAGCAACGCTCCGGCGTCGCCCATGAACATCTTCGCCGGGTGCCAGTTGAGCGGCAGGAAACCGGCACATGCGCCGACCAGGATGGCCGCGATCACGCCGGCGAGGCTGAAGTAGTTCTGCGGGCTGATCTCGCGCTGCAGCAGGTAGGTGTAGACGAGGAAGGTGCCGTTCGCGATCAGGGCGACCCCCGCGACGAGGCCGTCGAGGCCGTCGATGAAGTTGATCGCGTTCATGACGAGCACGATGGCGAAGAGCGTGATCACGATGCTCATCACGGGCGAGCCGACGGTGAGACCGCCGATCGGCAACGAGTAGATCTGCACGCCCAGCCAGGCGACGAGACCCGCGGCCACGAACTGGCCGGCGAGCTTCGTCATCCAGTCCAGATCCCAGATGTCGTCGGCGACGCCGATGACGACGATGAGGAGGGAAGCGCCCAGAATGGCGAGGATGGGCCCGGAGTCGGAGAAGATCAGCGTCAGAACGCCGAATTGGCCCGACAGCAGCCAGCCGACGCCGAACGCCACGAGGATGCCCAGGAACATGGCGATTCCGCCGAGACGCGGCGTGGGCCGGGTGTGCACATCCCGCTCGCGGATCTTCGGGTACAGCCGGTACTTGAGGCTCAGCTTGTAGACGACGAGCGACATCCCGAACGTGGTGACGGCCGAGATGAGAGCGAGTGCGAGGAGGAGGGTCACGTCTGCTTGTCCGTGAGGGTCTCGGCGTCGTCCTCGACGTCGGCGGCACCAGCGGAGGGTTCTTCGGAGACCAGGAGATCCCCGACGACCGCGCGGATGCGCTCCTCGGAGATCACGCCGTGGCGCAGAATGCGCAACCCGCCCGTGCCTGCAGCCAGGGCGGTCGCGTCCACGATCGTGGACGACGAGTCTTTGCCGTCGACCCTCTCGTAGGCGGCACCGGCTTCTCCGCCGTCGAGATACACCGCGACCGAGTCGCCGAGCATCGCCTCGGCCTCTGCGGCGGTTCGAGCGGCCGGCCGGCCGGTGAGGTTCGCGGACGAGACCGCGAGAGGGCCGGTCTCCGAGAGGAGTTCGAGCGCGAGGGTGTCGTCGGGCATCCGGAGTGCGACCGTTCCGCGGGTCTCCCCCAGGTCCCAGACCAGCGACGGCTGGGCGGGGAGCACGACGGTGAGTCCGCCGGGCCAGAACTCGCGCACCAGGTCGGTGACGGCTGGCGGCACCTCTTCGGCGAGGGCGGCGAGCGTCGGGATGCCGGGGATGAGCACGGGCGGCGGCGACTGGCGGCCGCGGCCCTTCGCATCCAGCAGGCGCTGCACAGCTTCGGCGTTGAACGCGTCGGCGGCGACCCCGTAGACGGTGTCTGTGCGGATGACCACGAGTTCTCCGCGGCCGATCGCGGCGCGCGCGAGCCTCATGCCGGTGAGGAGTTCGGAGTCGACCGAGCAGTCGTAGATGGGAGCCATGTCGCAACAATGATAGTTGAGGCATCGGGAGGTTCCCTGCGGACTGGACGATACTTGAGGCAATGGACGTCTACTTCTTCGACTGCGACAAGACCCTGTACGACTACGACTTCCACAAGCGGCTGCCGAAACTCGCCGAGCTGGGAGGCGTCAGCCAGTATCGCCTCGCGGCCAGCTGGTGGGCGGGCGGCCACGAACGCGCCGCCGAGATCGGCGAGTACTCAACGAGCGAGGAGTACTTCGAGGTGTTCGCCGAGGTGACCGGTGCCCACCTCACCCTCGAGCAGTGGCAGGTGGCGAGGAAGGCCGCCATGACGCCCATCCCGGGATCCATCGCGGCGCTCGAAGAGGCGGCGACACTGGGCACCGTCTCGCTGCTGTCGAACAACCCCATCCCGTTCAAGGACTCGCTCCCCGTGCTCACGCCCGAGATCGTGGACACCCTGCGGGAGAACGACCTCGTCTCCGCCGTGCTTGGTGCACGCAAGCCCGAGCGCCGCATCTACACCCGCGCCCTCGGACGGTTCGGTGTGGAGCCCGCCGACGCCATCCTGTTCGACGACTCCCTCTCCAACGTCGAAGGGGCTCGTGCGCTCGGAATGCACGCCTTCCACTTCACCAAGAACGAAGACGCGTCGTTCGACACGGCCGGTCTCGTCGACGCCATCCACGCGTTCGCGGACCGCGACCGCTGATCAGCGCCGCCCGGCCTTGCGTCGGAACAGGATCGACGTCCACACCGCCGAGCCGGCGACGATGAGCAGGCACCAGCCCACAGCCCACCAGGCATGATCGCCGATGTCGGTGTTGAAGAGGAGTCCGCGGATGGTCTCGATCACCGGGGTGATCGGCTGGTTGTCCGCGACCCACTGCAGCCAGCCCGGCATCGTGTCCGTCGGCACGAACGCGCTCGACAGGTAGGGCAGGAACAGCAGGGCGAAGCCGTAGCCGCTCGCCGCGGCGGAACTGCGGGCGGCCAGGCCGAGCCCTGCGAAGAGCCACGTGATCGCCAGGATGAAGAGGGCGATCATCCCGATGGCGCCGATCCACTGCAGTGCGTCACCGGTGGGCCTGAAGCCGACGAGCAGGGCGACACCGATCACCACGGCGGTGGCGAACAGGTTGCGCAGGAGGCTGGCGACGACGTGACCGGTGATCACGCCGCTGCTGCGGAGCGGCATCGTGCGAAAGCGGTCGACGATGCCGTTCGTCATGTCGTCGGCCACGTCGACGGCCGTGCTGGAGGAGCCGAACCCCGCGCAGAGCAGGATGATGCCGGGCACAACGTAGTCCACGTAGTCGCCGCCGGCATCGATCGCGCCGCCGAACACGTAGGTGAAGAGGAGCATCAGCATGATCGGCAGCACGATCGCCATGATCAGCGCTTCAGTGTTGCGGAGCGTGTGACGGATGCTGCGGCCGATGAACACGGCCGTGCTCGTCAGCGCCGAGACGGAACGATCGGCGGGCGGGGCGACGACGGCCGCGACGCGGCCGGGGATCAGGGCGGTAGACATCAGCGGGTGACCTCCAGGTTCTGTGCGGTGAGAGCGAGGAACACGTCGTCCATGCTCGGCTTGCGGATGCTCACGCTGCCGCCGGAGACCCCGGTCGCGTCGAGCAGGTCGATGGCTTCGCGCAACCCGTGCACGCTGCCGTCGGTGGGGAGTTCGCGCACGATCTCGTCGTTCGCGTCGCGCAGCTCGACGACCTCGCCGCCGACCCGCGCCTTGAGCTCGGCGGCGGTGCCCTCCGCGACGACCACACCGCCGTCGATGACCGCGATGCGGTCAGCGAGCTGGTCGGCCTCCTCCAGATACTGCGTCGTGAGGAAGACGGTGATGCCTTGCGCCGCCAGCTCGAGGATCATGCCCCACAGCGCCTGACGGCTGCGGGTGTCGAGACCGGTCGTCGGCTCGTCGAGGAAGATCACCGGAGGGGTGGCGACGAGACTGATCGCAAGGTCGAGGCGCCGCCGCATGCCGCCCGAGAAGGTCTTGACCTTCTTGCGGGATGCGTCGGCAAGGCCGAACTGATCGAGCAGCTCGCTCGCCCGGCGCTTCGAGGCGCGGGCCGAGTAGCCGGAGAGCCGCGCCATCATGCGGAGGTTCTCCTCGGCGGTGAGCACCTCGTCGACCGCGGCCGATTGACCGGTGAGGCTGATGGCGCGTTTGACGCCGTCGCGGTCGGCGACCACGTCGCAGCCCGCGACGGCCGCCGTGCCCGCGTCGGGAGCGACGAGGGTGGACAGGATGTTGATGAGGGTGGTCTTGCCCGCCCCGTTCGGTCCCAACAGCGCGAACACGGTTCCGGCCTGCACGCACAGGTCGATCCCGTCGAGCACCTGCTGGTCGCCGAACGATTTGCGGAGGCCCACGACCTCGATGGCTGTCGCCATGATTGGTTTCCTTCCGATCGGTGAATGGGGGTGTCAGTGATCTGAGTATGGCGCAAACTGTTTACGGCGCATACGATTTTGTTTAAGGTATACACAGTTCTAGGATGGGTGTCAACGACCAACCGAAGGGCGCGAGAAAATGGCAGACGCCGTCGAAGAGGCACTCCCCCGAGCGGTCGCGCTCAGCTGGGGAGTAGCGGAGCGCCCTCAGCGGGGACCGAAGCGCGAACTCAGCATCGAACGCATCGTCGACACGGCCATCCAGATCGCCGACGACGAGGGCCTCGGCGCCGTCTCGATGAGCAAGATCGCCACCACCCTCGGCTTCACCACGATGTCGCTCTACCGCTACGTGACGAGCAAAGACGACATCCTGCAGCTGATGCAAGACGCCGTGTGCGCCATCCCCATCCCCCCGGAAGGCGAAGACGGCCAGTGGCGCGACGGGCTGCGCGTCTGGGCGGGAGCGACGATCGACGTGATGCGGGCGCACCCCTGGTTCGCCGACATCCCGATCTCGGGAATGCCCCTCATGCCCAACAACCTCGCCGTGCTCGACTGGGGCCTCCGCGTCATGAAAGACCTTCCGCTGAGCGATCAGGAGAAGATGTCGACCGCGCTGACCCTGAGCTCCTACGCCCGCGCGTTCGGCCTGGTCGAAAGGGACGTGCTCCGCGCCCGCGAGCAGACCGACGGCCCCCGGCAGAACGGCGCAGCCTTCGCTGCGGCACTGAGCGAACTGGTGACCGACGAGCGGTTCCCCTACCTGGCCCCGCTCGTGCGTTCCGGCGTGTACTCCGACGACGAAGACGATCAGGACGACTATGCGTGGGGCCTCGAGCGGATCCTCGACGGCATCCAGCGATATGTGGATGCGCGCAGCACCGGCGAGCCCATCGTCGCCGCGATGCCGCGACCGGAACCCGCGCCCCACGACAGGGCGGTCCGCGAGGCGGCCAAAGCCCGCCGCGAAGCCGAGAGCAGACTGCGCGAGGCCCGCAAACGCGAGCGGGAGGCCATCGAGAAGGCGCGCGAGCGCCAAGCGAAAACCGAGGAGAAGGCGGCGAAAGCGGCCGCGAAGGGCTAGCGCACCGCCGTCGTGGTTCGATCGCGGGTCGTCAGGTCGCGGTGGGTGGCGGCTGCGCGCCAGCCGTCGGCGGTGAGGATGCCGCGGATCTCCGCCCCCTGCAGCTCGCCGTGCTCGAGAACCAGAGTGCCGCCCGGATGCAGCAGCCGCTGGGCGACGCGGGAGATCGTGCGCACGACATCCAGGCCGTCCGCACCGCCGTAGAGAGCCGCCGGCGGGTCGAAGAGACGAACCTCGGGATCGCGAGGGATCGCCTCGGCGGGGATGTACGGCGGGTTCGAGATCACGACATCGACGGTTCCGTCGAGCTCGGGAAGCGCGTCGGCGAGGTCGACGAACACGACGCGGGCGTTCGATGCTCCGGACTCCTCGACGTTCCTACGCGCCCAGATGAAGGCCTCGGGCGAGTTCTCCACGGCGACGACGCGCGCGTGCGGCACCTCCGTTGCCATCGCCAGAGCGATCGCTCCGCTGCCGGTGCCCAGGTCGACGCCGATCGGCTCGGGAGAGGGAACGGCGCGCAGAGCGTCGATCGCGAACTGCACGACCTGCTCGGTCTCGGGACGAGGCACGAACACGCCAGGGCCGACCGCGAGCTCGAGCGACCGGAAGGGCGCGCGACCGGTGATGTGCTGGAGCGGCTCACGCGTCGCGCGGCGGGCCGCGAGTTCGCGCACCCGCGCCGCGTCGTCGTCGCTCACCTCGGAGCCCATGTGCAGTAGCGCCTGCACGCGTCCGCGGCCGGCGTCGAGCACATGCCCGATGAGCAACTCGGCGTCGACGACAGGATCCGGCACCCCGGCACGCTCGAGCACGCCGGAGACCTCGTCGCGAAGGGAGGAGACGGTGACCGGAACGGCAGCGGCAGGGGAAGGCGAGTCGGGTGGGAACATCGCCGTCGAGCCTAGCGTCAGACATCCACCGGCGTCACACGGCATTCACCCTGGGCGCCGAAGATTAGAGTGGTGACGCTCCCGTCCCATCCGTATCCGTGCCACAAGGAAGAGGCCATGACAGGTCACATCTACGAGAACGTCACCGAAGCGGTCGGCAAGACCCCTCTCGTGAAGCTCAACCGAATCACCGAAGGCATCGATGCCACCGTGCTCGGCAAGCTCGAGTTCGCCAACCCCGCCGGCAGCGTCAAAGACCGCATCGGCGTGGCGATCATCGACGCCGCCGAGAAAGCCGGCGCCCTGCGGCCCGGCGGCACCATCGTCGAAGGCACCAGCGGCAACACCGGGATCGCTCTGGCGATGGTCGGAGCGGCGCGCGGATACAGGGTGATCCTCACCATGCCGGAGACCATGAGCAAAGAGCGCCGGGTGCTGCTGCGCGCGTTCGGTGCCGAGATCGTGCTGACGCCTGGGCCCGACGGCATGCGCGGGGCGGTCGAGAAGGCCCAGGAGATCGTCGCGAACACCGACAACGCCATCTGGGCGAAGCAGTTCGCGAACGAGGCCAACCCGGCCATCCACCGCGCCACCACCGCCGAGGAGATCTGGGCCGACACCGACGGCGGAGTCGACATCTTCGTCTCAGGCATCGGCACCGGCGGCACCATCACCGGCGTCGGCCAGGTGCTCAAAGCGCGCAAGCCCGGCGTGCAGATCATCGCGGTCGAACCGCTCGACTCCCCCATCCTGAACGGCGGCAAGCCCGGCCCTCACAAGATCCAGGGCATCGGCGCCAACTTCGTGCCCGAGATCCTCGACACCACGGTGTACGACGAGGTCGTCGACGTGTCGTTCGACGACGCGGTCGACGTCGCCAAGAAGCTCGCGAGCCAAGAAGGCCTGCTCGCGGGCATCTCCTCCGGCGCCATCGTCTGGGCGGCCCTCGAGGTCGCCAAGCGTCCCGAGAACGCCGGTAAGACGGTCGTCGCGGTCATCTGCGACACGGGCGAGCGCTACATCTCCACGCCGCTCTGGGCAGACCTGCTCGACTGACCAGCACGGAACCGATCCATGGCGCCCTTCCCCCGCATCCGCGAAGACATCGCGAACGCGCGCAGGCACGACCCCGCCGCCCGCAGCGCCTTCGAGGTGTCGATGGCGTATTCGGGGCTCCACGCCGTGTGGTCGTATCGGGTGGCGCACCGGATGTGGCGGGCCGGGCTCAGAACGCCGGCCCGCTTCCTCTCGCAGTTCACGCGGTTTCTCACCGGCGTCGAGATCCACCCCGGAGCGACGATCGGCCGGCGGTTCTTCATCGACCACGGGATGGGCGTCGTGATCGGCGAGACGACGTGGGTGGGAGACGACGTGATGATCTATCACGGCGTCACGCTCGGCGGTAAGGGCAGCGGGCACGGCAAACGCCATCCGACGATCGAGAACAGCGTGACCGTCGGAGCGGGGGCGAAAGTGCTCGGCGCCATCACGATCGGCGCGCGGTCGGTCATCGGTGCGAACGCCGTCGTCGTGCACGACTCCCCCGCCGACTCGGTGCTCACCGGCGTGCCCGCTCGCGCGCGCCACCGCACCGGCCACGAGCAGATCCCCGGCGACGACTGGATCGACCCCGCAATCTACATCTGAAAGCAATCGACTCCGGTCAGAATGCTCTCTCAGCGGCGCTGGAAGAGCATTCTGACCGGAGTCGATTGCTTTGTTAGGGGGTGGAGGGGTCAGTCGGCGCCGAGGTCGGCCAGGCGGGCCTCTTCGTCGGCGAGGATGCAGGACTCGATGACGGGCTCGAGGGCGCCGTTCATGACGGCGTCGAGGTTGTAGGCCTTGTAGCCGGTGCGGTGGTCGGCTATCCGGTTCTCCGGGAAGTTGTAGGTGCGGATGCGCTCCGACCGGTCCATCGTGCGGATCTGGCTCTTGCGCACGGCCGAGGCCGCCGCATCCAGCTCCTCCTGCTGACGCGCGAGCACTCTGGCACGCAGCACACGCATGCCGGCCTCACGGTTCTGCAGCTGGCTCTTCTCGTTCTGCATCGCGACCACGATGCCGGTCGGGAGGTGGGTGATGCGCACGGCGGAGTCCGTCGTGTTGACCGACTGCCCACCGGGGCCGCTCGACCGGTACACGTCGATCTTCAGATCGTTGGGGCTGATCTCGACCTCCTCCGGCTCGTCGACCTCGGGAAAGACCAGAACGCCCGCGGCGGAGGTGTGGATGCGCCCCTGCGACTCGGTCGCCGGCACGCGCTGCACGCGGTGCACCCCTCCCTCGTACTTGAGGTGCGCCCACACGCCCTCCGCCGGGTCGGACGAGTTGCCTTTGATGGCGAGCTGCACATCTTTGATGCCGCCCAGATCGCTCGACGTCTGCTCGAGGATCTCCGTCTTCCACTTCTTCGACTCGGCGTAGTGGAGGTACATGCGCAGGAGGTCGGCGGCGAAGAGCGCGGACTCGGCCCCGCCCTCCCCCATCTTGATCTCCATGATCACGTCGCGGCTGTCGTTCTCGTCACGAGGGATGAGCAGCCGGCGGAGCTTCTCGCCGGTCTCGGCCAATTCTGCCTCGAGCCCCGGCACCTCTTCGGCGAACGCTTCGTCTTCGGCGGCGAGCTCTTTGGCGGCCGCGAGATCGTCTTCGAGCTGCTTCCAGTGGTTGTACGCCGCGACGATCCTGCTGAGCTCCGCGTATCGGCGGTTCACCTTCTTCGACCGCACAGGGTCGCTGTGCAACTCCGGGTCGGCGAGCTGCTCCTGCAGGTCGTCGTGCTCGGCGATCAGGGTGTTCACCGATTCGAACATTGGTGTTCTTCTTTCGTCAGATTCCGCGTTCGGGCAAAGCAAAGTGCCCGCCACCGCCGGGGGAACCGACGGGGACGGGCACTGAATCAGCTAGCGGTGGTCGTGCTCGCTGGAGTGCGAGTGGGCCGTGCCGTGGGCGCCGGCGGGCGCGGCGGGCATCGACTTCTGCACCTGCATGAGGAACTCGACGTTGCTGGTGGTCTCCTTGAGACGGCCAAGCACGATCTCGAGCGCCTGCTGCTGGTCGAGCCCGGCGAGGGCGCGGCGCAGCTTCCAGGTGATCTTGACCTCGTCGGCGCCCATCAGCATCTCTTCGCGACGGGTTCCGGATGCGTTCACATCCACCGCGGGGAAGATGCGCTTGTCGGCCAGCTGGCGCGACAGGCGGAGCTCCATGTTGCCGGTGCCCTTGAACTCCTCGAAGATGACCTCGTCCATCTTGGAGCCGGTCTCCACCAGCGCCGAGGCGAGGATCGTGAGCGATCCGCCGTGCTCGATGTTGCGCGCGGCGCCGAAGAAGCGCTTCGGCGGGTAGAGCGCCGAAGCGTCGACACCACCGGAGAGGATGCGGCCCGA
Organism: Leifsonia sp. NPDC058292; assembly: GCF_042880955.1. Taxonomy (NCBI): domain Bacteria; kingdom Bacillati; phylum Actinomycetota; class Actinomycetes; order Micrococcales; family Microbacteriaceae; genus Leifsonia; species Leifsonia sp. NPDC058292. The sequence goes on along the minus strand of NZ_JBHVYL010000004.1, from coordinate 63,331 downwards.
GGCCGGAGCCGCGAGGTTGTACGCGCGTCCGAGTCGGGTGATCGAGTCGAGCAGCACGACGACGTCGTGACCGAGCTCCACCAGACGCTTGGCGCGCTCGATGGCGAGCTCGGCGACGGTGGTGTGGTCTTCGGCCGGACGGTCGAAGGTCGAGGCGATGACCTCACCCTTCACCGTGCGCTGCATGTCGGTGACCTCTTCGGGACGCTCGTCGACGAGAACGACCATGAGGTGGACCTCGGGGTTGTTCGTCGTGATGGCGTTCGCGATCTGCTGCATCACGATGGTCTTGCCGGCCTTGGGCGGCGCGACGATGAGGCCGCGCTGGCCCTTGCCGATCGGGGCGACCAGGTCGATGATGCGCTGCGTGATCTTGGTGGGCTCGGTCTCCAGCCGCAGACGCTCCTGCGGGTAGAGCGGGGTGAGCTTGCCGAACTCGACGCGGCTCGCGGCCTCTTCGATGGTCTGACCGTTGATCGAGTCGACCTTGACGATGGCGTTGTACTTCTGACGGGTGTTGTTCTCGCCCTCGCGCGGCTGGCGGATGGCGCCGACGACGGCGTCACCTTTGCGCAGGTTGTACTTCTTGACCTGGCCGAGCGACACGTACACGTCGTTGGTGCCCGGGAGGTAGCCCGAGGTGCGCACGAACGCGTAGTTGTCGAGAACATCCAGGATGCCCGCGACGGGGATCAGCACGTCGTCGTCGGCGATCTCCGGCTCGAATTCGTCGGTTCCGGTGCTGCCGCCGCGACGCTTGCGGTCGCGGTAGCGGCTGCGACCGCCGCGCTCACCGTCGGCCTGAGCCTCGGTCTGGGGACCGTTGTTGCGGTTCTGGTTCTGCTGACCGCGGCCCTGCTGGCCGTTCTGCTCCTTGGCGGAGTCGTCGCGGCCCTGGCCCTGCTGGCCCTGGCTCTGCTGGCCCTGGCCCTGCTGGCCCTGGCCCTGCTGGTTGTCGCCGGCCTGGCCGCTGTTGTTCTTGTTGCGGTTGCGGTTGCGGCCGCGGCCCTGGCGCTGCTGACCGTTGTCGCCGCCTTCGCCGTTCTCGCCGTTCTGCTCGCCGCGGTTGTCGTCGGCCGACTCGGCCGCCTTCTCGCTCGAGGCGTTGTCGTTCTGAGCCTCGGCCTTGCCGTTCTGCTCCGACTGCTGGGCGTTCTGGTCGCCCTGGTTGCCGCGGCCACGACGGCGGCCGCCGCGCTGGTTCGTCTCCCCCTGCTTCTGACCCTCGGCGGCAGCGCCGCTCTGGTCGTCGGCCGTGGCGGTCTCGCCGCGCTGCGCCGCCGACTCGCGCGAGGCGAGGGCGGAGTCGAGCAGGGCGTCGACATCCGGGATGAGCGAGTCGACGCCGGTGGCGCCGGAGTTGAGGTGGGTGGATGCGGGAACGAGCGCGTCTGCGCTGGTCGCCCGGCGCGGCGCACGCTTGCGGGCCACGGCAGGAGCGGTGGCCGCCTGCAGTGCCGGCGGTAGCACCGGCTCGCCGACGTGCGGCTCGGCCGAAGCCGGCTCGGCGATGAGCGGCTCGATCAGAACCTGGGACGCCGCGGCGCTCTCTGGCTCGGTCTGCTCGCTCGCTGCATCCGCCTGGGACGCGTCGCCGACGGTGGCGCCTGCGGCCGCGGCGCGCGCCGAGGCGACGGCCTCGACGAGTTCGCCCTTGCGAAGTCTGTTGGCGCCCTGGATGCCCAACTCGGCGGCGAGAGCCTGAAGCTCGGCCACCTTGAGGGACGTCAGTTCGCGGGTGTCCGCGCCCCCGGCGCGGAGATTGACATCAGTCACTGAAGAGGATTCCTTTCCCCCGACAAGCGATTATCGCTGTCGTCTGCGCTCGTCATATGAACTGGCCTGTGCTTGATGGGCTTGACGCGATGCGTTCTGATCCGCTCGACGTCGGTATTCGACTAGGTCTCGAATACGCAGGCAGGAATGACGGCATGATTGCTAGAAATCACCCGAAGACAGATTCGCTCGTGACGCGGTTCTTGCGGGTGCAGGCACAGTTTACCACCTTTGGCGGTGCGCTCTTGACGCTACGCGGCGGGTGTGTCCGACTGTTTCGCGGTCGGCGTGACCGTCGCTCCTTTGAAGTCGACGGCGAGCATGAGTGGCTGCCAGCGCGTCTCCGACTTGTGCGCCACGAGTTCTGCGGCGGCGAGCCGCTGACTCGGATCGCTGCAGAGCACGAGGATCGACGGACCGGCGCCCGAGACGACGGCGGCGAAACCGTTCTCGCGCAAGAGCGTGATGAGTCTGTCGGTCTCGGGCATCGCCGAGGCGCGATAGCTCTGGTGCAGCTTGTCCTCGGTGGCGGCGTGCAACAGCTCGGGGCTCTGGATGAGGGCCGCGACGAGCAGGGCGGAGCGGGAGACGTTGAACACCGCGTCTTCGTGCGGCACCGACTCCGGCTGCAGGCTGCGCGCGAGCGCGGTCGACATCACGTGCTCGGGCACGAACACGAGCGGCGAGACGCCGCGATGCACGATCAGCTTCTTGAAGCGCGGACCGGTGGGGGTCACCCACGCGATGGTGAGGCCGCCGAAGAGAGCGGGCGCCACGTTGTCCGGGTGCCCCTCCATGTCGTTGGCGAGCGCGAGCAGCCCCTGGGCGTCGATCTCGACGATGCCGTCGAGCAGGCCTTTCGCCGCCATGATGCCGGAGACGATCGCGGCTCCCGACGACCCGAGACCGCGCCCGTGCGGGATCGTGTTCCTGGCGACGAGATCGAGACCGGGCATCGGGATGCCGACGGCGTCGAACGTGTGCGCGATCGCCCGCACGACGAGGTTGCTCTCGTCGGTGGGAACCTCACCCTCGCCGACTCCGATGACCTCGACGGTCGCACCGGGCTCGTCGCGCACCGAGACGCGCAACTCGTCGTACTGGGCGAGCGCGAGACCGAGCGTGTCGAATCCTGGACCCAGGTTGGCGCTGGTGGCGGGAACCTTGACCGTGACCGCGCGGCCGCGCAGGTCGTCGGCCGAGAAGGTCACGCGGGTGCTCCGGCGGTGTCGTCGGAGGTGGCCTGCAGCCCGAGCACGTCGGCGATGGCCGTCGCGTCGACGGGGACGACCGTCGGCTGAACGTCGGAACCGTCTTCGGTGCGGAGCGCCCACTGCGGGTCTTTGAGGCCGTGACCGGTGACGGTGAGCACGACGGTCGCTCCGGCGGGGATGACCCCCGCGGCCGAGCGCTCGAGCAGACCGGCGACGCTGATCGCGGAGGCCGGCTCGACGAAGATGCCGACCTCGGCCGACAGGATGCGCTGGGCATCGAGGATCGCTCTGTCTTCGATCGCGCCGAAGTAGCCGTCGCTGTCGTCGCGCGCGTTGAGTGCGAGCTCCCACGAAGCGGGGTTGCCGATGCGGATGGCGGACGCGATGGTGTCCGGGTCTTTCACCGGGTGGCCCAGCACGATCGGTGCGCTGCCCGCGGCCTGGAAGCCGAACATCCGGGGAAGCTTGGTGGCCTCGCCCCGCTGCAGCTCCTCGGTGTACCCGCGGTGGTACGCCGTGTAGTTGCCCGCGTTGCCGACGGGAACGATGTGGAAGTCGGGGGCGTCGCCCAGAACCTCGACGACCTCGAACGCGGCCGTCTTCTGACCCTCGATGCGGTCGGGGTTCACAGAGTTCACGAGGTGCACCGGGTAGTGGGTGGCCAGGTCGCGGGCGATCTCGAGGCAGTCGTCGAAGTTGCCCTGCACCTGCAGCAGCTGCGCGTTGTGGGCGATGGCCTGGCTGAGCTTGCCCATCGCGATCTTGCCCTCCGGCACCAGCACGACGGCCTGGATGCCCGCGTGCGTCGCGTAGGCGGCGGCCGAGGCCGACGTGTTGCCCGTCGAGGCGCAGATGACGGCCTTCGCGCCGTGCTCGACGGCCTTGGAGATCGCCATCGTCATGCCGCGGTCTTTGAACGAACCGGTGGGGTTCATCCCCTCGAACTTCACGTAGACGTTCGCTCCGGTGCGCGCCGAGAGCGCGGGTGCGGGGAGCAGGGGCGTTCCGCCCTCGCCGAGCGTGACGATCGGCGTCGCGTCGCTGATGTTGAGACGGTCCGCGTACTCACGCAGGACTCCCCGCCACTGACGACTGTTCGGCTTTTCGGGCATTACGATCCTTCGACTCGGAGAACGGATGAGATTGCGGTGACCACATCGCTTGCGGCCAGGGATTCGACGGTTGCCGCCAGAGCGGCTTCCTCGGCTTCGTGGGTGCCGATAACCAGGGTAGCGGTGGGTGCGGGGTGCGGAGGAACCGAGTCGTCACCGGCCGACGCGGAGAAGGCGGCCGGGAGCGTGAGCATCCCTGTCGCGGTCGCGACCGACTGCTGAACCGTCTCGACGCTGACCCCGCCGTCGCTGAGCGTGCGGGCGACAGCGGCCAGCACGCCGGGCTGGTCGGCGACCTCGAGCGTGATCTGGTACCGGGTGATGACGCGCCCCACGTCGAGGACGGGAAGCTGGGCGTGCGTCGACTCGGCGACGCCAGGGCCCCCGACCACGTGGCGGCGGGCCGCGGAGACCACATCCCCGAGCACGGCCGAAGCGGTCTCGACTCCCCCGGCGCCCGCGCCGTAGAACATGAGGTCGCCCGCCGCGGCGGACTGCACGAAGACCGCGTTGTGCGCCCCGTGCACGGCCGCGAGCGGGTGGTCGCGGCGGATGAGCGCCGGGTACACCCGGGCTGACACACCCTCGATCCCGGTCGCGGGATCGGTCAGCCGTTCACAGATCGCGAGCAGCTTGATGACCATCCCTGCCTCGCGGGCGGCGTCGACCTGCACCTTCGAGACCCCGGTGATGCCCTCGCGGTACACGGATTCGAGCGGAACGGTGGTGTGGAACGCGAGGCTCGCGAGGATGGCGGCCTTCTGCGCCGCGTCGTATCCCCCGATGTCGGCGGTCGGGTCGGCCTCCGCGTAACCGCGCTCCGTCGCGATGGCGAGTGCGTCTTGCAGCGTCTCGCCGTTCACGTCCATCCGGTCGAGCACGAAGTTCGTCGTTCCGTTGACGATGCCGAGGATACGGTTCACCCTGTCGCCGGCCAGGCTGTCGCGCAGCGGCCGGATGATCGGGATGGCGCCGCCGACGGCCGCCTCGTAGTAGAGCTGCGCACCGACCTGCTCCGCTGCCTCGAACAGTTCGGGGCCGTGCGTGGCGAGCAGCGCCTTGTTGGCGGTGATGACGTCGGCTCCGGAGTTGAGCGCCTGCAGCACGTATCCCCGGGCCGGCTCGATGCCGCCCATCAGCTCGACGACGATGTCGGCGCCCAGGATGAGCGATGACGCGTCTGTCGTGTAGAGGTGCCTCGGCAGTTCGACGTCACGGGCCGCGTCGATGTCGCGCACAGCGATGCCGACGAGCTCCAGGCTCGCACCGACGCGGGAGGCCAGTTCGTCGCCCTGTACGAGCAGCAGCCGGGCCACCTGCGAGCCGACGGAGCCTGCGCCCAGCAGCGCTATCCGGAGAGAGCGGTATTCGATCATGCCTGGGCTCCTTCGCCGTCGGTGGGCTGTTCGGTGGCGGGATACGCGGTCGCGGGTTCGGCCGCGGCCGAGGGCACGTATGCGGCGTCACGGGCGAGGAGGTCCGCTTCGGTCTCGCCGCGCACGATCACCCGCGACGAGCCGTCGCGCACGGCGACGACGGCCGGCCGGCCGACATGGTTGTAGTTGCTGGCGAGCGACCAGCAGTATGCGCCGGTCGCGGCGACGGCGAGCACGTCGCCCGGCGCGACATCGGCCGGGAGGTAATCCGCGTCGACGACGATGTCGCCGCTCTCGCAGTGCTTGCCGGCGACGCGCACCAGCGCGGGGGGCGCATCCGTCACCCGGTTCGCGATGCGCACCGAGTAGTCGGCGCCGTACAGCGCTGTGCGTGCGTTGTCGCTCATTCCGCCGTCGACGCTCACGTAACGGCGCACCGCCGTCTCGCCGTCGTCTTGGTAGGCGACGCGCACGTCTTTCGAGGTTCCGGCCGTGTAGAGCGTGAGACCGGCGGTGCCGATGATCGAGCGCCCCGGTTCGAAGGCGACGACCGGCACGGGGATGTCGAGGTCGGCGCAAGCGGCGGCGACCGTCTCCGCGATGCGGGAGGCGAGCTCGCGGATCGGGGATGGGTCGTCGGCGGCCGTGTATGCGACGCCGAACCCGCCGCCGAGATTCAGCTCGGGGACGTGCCCGCCGACGAGCAGTCGCTTGTGGACGGCGAGCAGACGCGCAGCGGACTCGGCGAACCCGTCCGCACCGAAGATCTGCGATCCGATGTGGCAGTGCAGGCCCAGGAAGTCGAGGGCCGGATGCTGCCGGATCGCAGCGACGGCATCAGTCGCATCCGCCAGTGCGATGCCGAACTTCTGGTCTTCGTGTGCCGTCGCCAGAAACGCGTGCGTGTGCGCGTGAACGCCGCTGTTCACCCGCAGCCTCACCCGCTGAACCCGGCCGTGGCGTTCGGCGGCGGCCGCGACGCGCTCGATCTCCTGCGCACTGTCGATGATGATCGCACCGATACCCACCGACACCGCACGATCGATCTCGGCGAGCGACTTGTTGTTGCCGTGGAACCCGAGGTTCATGGGGTCGACACCGGCGGCGAGCGCCACCGCCAGCTCTCCACCGCTGCACACGTCGACGTTGAGGCCCGCCTCGGTCATCCAGCGCGCCACCTCGATGCTGAGGAACGCCTTGCCGGCGTAGTAGACCTTGGCGGCCGAGCCGATGCGCTCGAAAGCGTCGACGAAGGCCGACCGCGTCTCGGCGGCGCGGGCGCGCACATCCGCCTCGTCGACGACATAGAGAGGAGTGCCGTAGTGCGCGACCAGCTCGGACGAGCGCACACCGCCGACCGTCAGTTCGCCCGCGTCACGGGAGACGGTTCGCGACCACAGGCCGGAAACGAGAGCGTTGGCGTCGTCGGGGACGGACAGCCAATCGGGCGCCAACGGGTTGGCGGCGAAGGAGGAAACAGCCACGGGGAAAACCTCACGGGTCGGAAACGAGTGGGGGTCTCTCGAGGCGAGCGGACCCGGATTGGCCCCTGAAGCCGACAGAGAAAACGTCGCGCGCGAACGACCGCGCGGTACCGCGATCCTATCGAGCTTCCCTGACAGGGCCCGACAGTGTTACGACGACCGGCTCCGTCTCCGGATGCGCAACCGGCTCAGCAGCTTCCCTTGCTGCGCAGGGTCGCCTCGTCGAGCACGAGATCGTTGGCGTTCAGGTCGACGGTCGCGTGGCCCTTCGTGACGGTGATGTCGTTCACGAGCACACCGTTCGGCAGATACTGAGCGACGCACACCGGGAGAGGTCCGCGATCGGTCAGCGCTTTGACCAGCGTCGAGAGGTCGAGGTCGCCGGCGCCCGTCGTCACCGTGGCGTCGACCGGCTGCAACAGCACCGTCTTGCCCGCCGCCTCCGGCTTGACCGAGAGCTGGTAGCCGATCGGGAGCCCCAGGAGGTCTGCGGTGCCGGCGTAGCCCAGGGTGCCCGTTCCGAGCCTCAGGTCTCCGGTCACCCCCGGGATCGTGACGAGGCGGTTGAGCGCACTCTGGGAGATCCCGAGGGTGCCGTCGATCGCGGCGACCGGCTTCGTGAAGTCGGACGGAACGCCGGTCGCGACGACGGATGCGCTGATCGGCACGTTCTGAACGGTCAGCTTCGGCGCCTCCAGTTCGACCCGCTCGAACGAACCGCTCAGGTACTGCTGGATGACCGAGACGCCCCCGATGTGCACGGCGATGTCCCCATCCACCGTGTCCGGAAGGTTCTTCTCGATCTCCGACGCGACCCGGCCTTCGGCGTAGGAACGCACGATGGCGTCGACGACGAAGAACAGAGCGACGAGCACCAGGATCGGGATGAGGATCCAGAGGAGCACGCGGAGCCCGCGACGCTTCTTGCGCGGCGGCGCTGTCTGCGCCAGGGGCGCGGCTGGGGTCACCACCTCGGTGGGAGCGGTGCGGTTCGGGCGGGAGTCGCTCATCCGGTCACCTCACATGCGATCCGGCGCGGACACCCCGACCAGGCCGAGGCCGTTGCGGATGACCTGACCGGTCGCGTCGTTCAGCCACAGGCGGGTGCGGTGCAGGTCGGTGACCGGCTCGTCGCCCAAAGGGATGACCCGGGTCGCCGCATACCAGGTGTGGTAGAGCCCGGCGAGTTCCTCGAGGTAGCGTGCGACGCGGTGCGGCTCGCGCAGATCGGCGGCCTGGGCGACGACCCGCGGGAATTCCTGGAGCCCGCCGAGCAGCGCCGACTCGCTCTCGTGCGTGAGCAGTTCGGGAGCGAACGCGCTGCGGTCGACGCCTGCCGCCGCCGCGTTCGTCGCGACGGAGCGGGTGCGTGCGTGTGCGTACTGCACGTAGTAGACGGGGTTCTCGTTGCTGCGCTTGCTCAGCAGATCGAGGTCGATGTCGAGCTGCGAGTCACTGGAGGAGCGCACGAGGGCGTAACGGCCGGCATCCACCCCGACCGCGTCGACGAGGTCGTCCAGGGTGACGATCGTGCCCGCCCGCTTCGACATCTTGACCGGCTGACCGTCGCGCACCAGGTTGACCATCTGCCCGATGAGGATCTGCAGGTTGACGTTCGGAACGTCGCCGAACGCCTCGACCATCGCCATCATGCGGCCGACGTAGCCGTGGTGGTCGGCGCCCAGCATGATGATGTTCTGCTCGAACCCGCGCTCGCGCTTGTCGAGGTAGTAGCCGAGGTCGCCCGAGATGTACGCGGGCTCGCCGTTGCTGCGGATGATGACGCGGTCGCGGTCGTCGCCGAACGTGGTGGTGCGCAGCCAGATCGCGCCGTCGGCCTCGAAGATGTGACCCTGCTCGCGCAAGCGCTCGATGGCTCGCTCGACCGCGCCGGACTCGTGCAGCGAATCCTCGTGGAAGAAGACGTCGAAGTCGACGCCGAAGCTGTGGAGTTTCGCCTTGATCTCGGCGAACATCAGCTCGGTGCCGACGGAACGGAACACCTCCTGCTGCTCGTCGCGCGGGAGGGCGGCGATGTCGCCGTCGTATTCGGCGACGACCTGATCGGCGATCTCGCCGATGTACGCTCCGCCGTAGCCGTCTTCCGGGGTCGGCTCGCCGAGGTAGGCGGCGAGCAGGCTGCGCGCAAAACGGTCGATCTGGGAGCCGTGGTCGTTGAAGTAGTACTCGCGCGTGACGTCGGCACCCTCGGCGGCGAGCACTCGCGCCAGGCTGTCGCCGACGGCCGCCCAGCGCACGCCACCCATGTGGATCGGGCCGGTGGGGTTGGCGGAGACGAACTCCAGGTTCACGGTCAGGCCGTCGTAGAGGTGGCCGTTGCCGTACTCGTCGCCGGCGTCGACGATCGTCTTCGCCAGCGCTCCGGCGGCCGCAGCGTCGAGACGGAAGTTGATGAAGCCGGGGCCGGCGACCTCGGCGGACGCGACACCGTCGATGCCTGCGGCGGCCTCCGCGATCTCGGTCGCGAGCTCACGCGGATTCGTGCCGATGCGCTTGGCCAGCCGCATCGCCACGTTGGAGGCCCAGTCGCCGTGTTCCCGGTTCTTCGGACGCTCGAGAGGAACGTCGTCGATGGTGATCGTGACATCGCCCACGGCTGCCCCGGACTCGCGTCGGCGCTCGACGACAGAGGTCACGATGTCGAGCAGGGCGGCGGAGAGGTCAGCGGGAGTCACGGTCACCGATTCTACCGGGGAGCGGCGGCGCATCGATTGCGCAACGAATCGGATCACTCACGGCGCACGCCTCACTCGCCTTGATAGGGTCATCGCGACGCGCGCAGCTGCGCTCTCGCTCGCATCCGCGCAAACGCCGACCGGCTCGAAGAGGAACAAGCCCCCATGGTTGAACCGACACGCTCCACACTCACCTCCGTGCTCCGAACAGGTGGTGCTGTCGCCGCCGTTCTGGTCGGCGCCCTGGCGCTGAGCGGATGCGTCGGCTCGGCCGACAAGCCCGCATCCTCCTCGACCCCCACCTCGACGAAGGCGGGCGGCGCGGCGCAGACGACACCGACCCCGACGCCGACCCCCACCCAGCCTCCGACGCCGGTCACCCTGACCTGCGACCAGATCGTCACGCCCGACCAGCTTTACGCGTTCAACCCGAACTTCGGCGCCACACCCGACTACAAGCCGAAGGACGGCACCCTCGAGAAGCAGATCGCCGACTGGCAGGGCGCGACCTGCGCGTGGACGAACCAGACCAGTGGCGACGTGGTCGAGATCGCTGTTGCGCTTCCCCCGTCGAACGCCCTCGAGGGCCTCAAGAACGGCGCCGTCACCACGAGTCAACCCGTGCCAACGTACGGCGTGCCGCCGGAGGTCGAAGGCTACTTCAAGCCCGGAACGGCCGGAGAGGTGCAGATCTTCCGCGGCGGATACTGGATCGTCGCGACCTCGGCGGCCTTCTTCGAGCCCGGCGACGCCGCGCCGCTGATGGAGAACGTGCTCGCCAACGTGCCGCAAGGCTGACAGCGCAAAAACCGTCCGCCGGGATGCTAGCCTTGACGGGCACTCCTGGCCCCCATAGCTCAGGGGATAGAGCGTCTGCCTCCGGAGCAGAAGGCCGCAGGTTCAAATCCTGCTGGGGGCACCCAATCATCGATGTCCGAAGCTGCACCTCTTGAAGAGGGCCGCGCTGTCGGTATCTCCTTCCCCGCCGCTGTTTCCTCAGTCCGGCGCTGGGCTTCGCGTTGCGTCCCCGGGCCGCCTTCGGCGTTGTCGTTGTGGGCTTTGACCTCGATTTGACCACGACACGCGGCGACTATAGGTTGACTCATGCAACATTTACCATACACACATACGATATTTGTCGGGTAAAGACTAGTATTTCAGCATGCGGAGGAGGCCTTGGTGTTGAACCAACTAGATATTGGTACTCGCGATATCGAAGACAAGTTGCGAGCATTGCGTGAGCTTGCTGCGCAAAGCGCGGGTCGCTTGCCCTTGATGGCCTTCATCAGCGCAATTATTCTCGGCTTGGAGACATTCAGGTTTCAGGCGTTGTTCTAGAGCCTCATGGCGGTTTTCGCAACTATTTGGGTGTACATGCTGTGCTTCATGGGGGTGGCTATGGTCGCACCCGTCCAGGGGCTGATGAACACGACATTCAATCTAACGCTGCTACCTATTTTCGGAATAGTCGGCGTACTCTACGTGAGCGGTGCCGTCGCCATCCATGTGCTTTTGTTGAAGAGGCGTCTGCGAGACGGTCACTCGTCGGAGCGGACACTAGGAAACCTGATGGCAGCGGTCGAGCGTGTATCGCTCGAAGAGTCTGTGGATCGTTTTTGGCGTAGTGATGATCGTTCCGAACGTAATCACGCAGGGCCAGTATTTGCCGAATATTCTCGGGGTGATCCTCTTCTTGCTGATCGCGACCGTGATGTCGAGCTTACCGGTCGAGTTCACGTATCTCGCATATCTGAAATCACGGGATAAGCGGTACTGGGAGAAGCAACCGCCCATGCGCGTTGCCACAAAGCAACAGAGGGCTGCGGTTTTCAAGAAGGTCGGAAAGTGGGTCCTTATTGTTCTCGCTGTTCTCGTGGCGCTTCTGATCATGACCAAAACGTCGGGATAGGGGCCACGTCTCGAACTCGACAACCTCACCTCCGCTCAGTACGGCACTGCGATGGCAACGATGGGGCGCGGGCAGGACATCCCCGTCGGCGGCGCCCCGCTCGACCGGGCGAAGCTGCCGAACCCACAGCCCCAACCGTCCCCGACCCCGTTTGGATCAGGACATTGACCACCACGACCACACGCCACCCCCGCACCGTGCTGCGCATCGTGGCACTGACCGCCCTGCTCACCACCGGAACACTGACCGGGTGCGCACCACCACAGAAGACCGCGAAGGAGATCCAACAGGTGGAAGACCAAGACAGAGCCGACCGCGCCGCCGTCCAACACGAAATCCAGCGCCTCTACGACGAAGCCACCACCCTCGTCGCCGATACCTGGCCGAAACCAGACACGATGATCTGGGGAACCGGGTGCGGCGACTACGCCGATGGCACCCTGTCTGAGAGTTGGAACATCTTCAACCAGTACAAGGGACCGACCAAGTCGAGTCCTGAGGAGACGGCGGAGCGGGTTGCAGCATTGTGGACCGAGCACGGATTCCCGACGAAGGTAGTGGAAGACAACAACATCTACCCGCCGCGGAAGGTCGTGTCATACCCGCCGTATCTCACCGGGGTCCGTGAGGACGGCCTCGGGATCGAGTTCACGATCGGTGAGAACTACGCCGACTTCCAAGGTTACAGCCGGTGTGCTCCGATCGATCCGGACGACCCTGTGCTCCCGAAGAACTGGTGATGGTTGGTACCGCTCGGAGTCGCGGGCACCGTGGTGACCGTTGGGAGTAACTCCTTCGAAAAGTTCCATGACGGAGTACAGGGAAATGGTGTTCGCGAATTCGCGGTCGATACTGCTGTAGATCTCGGCTCCGCTGCTGCAGCGGCAGGCGTGGGAGCCGCTGTTGGATCACTGGCGTTGCCGCCTCTAGGGACTGTCATTGGAACGGGAGTCGGTCTGGCCGCCAACTTCTGGATAAACGTAGAACTTCCATTCTTGGGCGATAAGTCAGTTGTTGATTTAGCTAAGGACCGCATTATGAAGGGGCTCGACTGGTTGCGGTCGAAGTTCTGGTGACAATCGTGAGTAGTGGCATGAGTAGTGCTAGGGGTGAGCGCGAGCCCGCGACGGGCGGACAGCAGGCGATCTCGTCGCCGCGCCCTACGCGCCGCCCCTCACGCAGGTGCTTGCCGAACACCCGACCACGAGGTAGCCGAGCTCGCAGCACCCACACGGAGCCACCCTGTCGGCTGCCTGTGAGAGGCTGAACGCATGCCTGACACCCCTGCCGCCGACGGGTGGAAGGCGAGCGTTTCGGGGCTGACCCGGCCGGCGCCGGCCCGGGCGGCTCACACGACGTCGATGGGGCTCCAGTTCGAGTTGCGGGAGCGCACCCGGGCATCCACCAGCCGGTGGGATGCGCCCAAGTCGCACACGGCGACTGCCGCCAGCGCGCAGGGCGCCGGCACCGGTCTGCTGCGGCTCGGGGTGCGTCCGGTGGTGCTCAGCAAGACCGGCAACTGGGTGCGCGGCTCGCTCACCTGGACATCGCTCCCCCACCTGCTCAACCGGCTCGCGCTCGACCCTGCCCAGCACGGATGGTTCGGGCAGTTCGCCGCCCTGCACCGTGCGGGGCGCGACGTGTATGTGCCGGGAGAAGCCGACTGGCTCTTCCTCGACGAGTTCACCAGTCCGATGCTCTGGCCGCTGCTCGCCGAGGCCGAACGCCTGGGCATCGGCTTCGCCACCGGCAAGCGGGAGACGGCGGTGACCGTGGCGCACGACGCGCGGATCGTCGTCGACGCCAGCGGGCAGCCCGGCGAGAGCCTGCGACTCGGAACGGTCGTGGTGATCGGTGAGCAGACGCATGCCGGCGCCGCGGCAGGCGCCATCGGCGACCACGGGATCTACACGTGGGAGTTCTCCCCCGAGCCGCTGTTCACCCTCGCGCGAGCAGCGGAGCCACTGACCACGGAGCAACGACGACTGCTGGCAGCTCACGACACGATCGTCGTTCCCGCGGCCGAGCGCGACGAGTTTCTGGGCCAGTACTACCCACGGCTGCAGAATCTCGTCGAGGTCGTCAGCTCGGATGGGTCCGTCACCTTTCCCGAAATCCTGCCACCCGTTCTCGTGCTCACCGCGACGTTCGCTCCGAACGACCGGCACGACCTCGACCGGCTCGAACTCGAGTGGGGCTGGCTGTCGGCGACCGGAGCCGAATCGCTGGGAGCGCATCCGGTGCCCGACGGCGTCATCGACCTGCTCGGCGGCCACCCCCATTCCGCCGAACTGACGGGACTCGACGCGGCGGAGTTCGCCGCGACGATGCTCCCCGCGCTGGAGAGATCGCCCGAGGTGCGCGTCGACGTGTCGGGCACCCGGCCCGACTACCGCGAGCTCACCGAGACCCCGAAGCTCGTGGTGACGACGGTCGAGACCGACAAACGCGACTGGTTCGACCTCGGTGTGATGGTCACTGTGGAGGGACGCACCATCCCATTCACCCCACTGTTCAAGGCTCTGTCGCAGGGCCGACCGAAACTGCTGCTGGTCGACAAGTCGTACCTGTCGCTGCAACAGCCGGTGTTCGACGAACTGCGGTCGCTCATCGACGAAGCGCAGTCCATCGACGAGTGGGAGCCCGGGAGTCTGCGGATCAGCCGGTACCAGGCCAGCCTCTGGTCGGAGTTCGTCGAACTGGCCGACGAGGCCCACCAGGCCGAAGCCTGGAGCCGCACCGTCGACGGGCTACGAGCCATCCGCGACGGCGACTCGCCCGTCGACATCCCGGTGCCCGACGCCGTGCGGGCGACCCTGCGGCCCTACCAGGTCGACGGATTCCGCTGGCTGGCGTTCCTCTGGACGCACGGCCTCGGCGGGGTGCTCGCCGACGACATGGGGCTCGGCAAGACGCTGCAGACCCTCGCACTGATCGCCCACGCGCGCGCCGTCGACGCTGCCGCCCGGCCCTTCCTCGTCGTCGCGCCGACCTCCGTGGTGTCGAACTGGGCGGCCGAGGCCGAGCGCTTCACCCCCGGTCTCGTGGTGCGAACGGTCACGGCCACACGCGCGAAGAGCCGCACCGGGCTGGAGGAGATCGCGGCCGGCGCGGATGTTGTCATCACGTCGTACGCGCTGTTCCGGCTCGACTTCGCCCGCTATCAGGCGGAGACCTGGTCGGGTCTCATCCTCGACGAGGCGCAGCTGATCAAGAACCGCACCTCGAAGGCGCACGAGGCGGCCGTCGATCTTCGCGTGCCCTTCAAACTCGCGATCACCGGCACGCCGATGGAGAACAGTCTCCTCGACATCTGGTCACTCTTCCGCGTGGTCTCCCCCGGGTTGCTCCCACCCCGGCTCGGCTACACCGAGCGCTACGTCAAGCCGATCGCCGCCGGTGACCGGCCCGAGCTGTTGCAGCGGCTGCGCCGGCGCGTGCGGCCGCTGATGCTGCGCCGAACGAAAGAGGCCGTGGCCGCCGAGTTGCCCGAGAAGCAGGAGCAGGTGCTGCGGGTCGAGCTCGCGCCCCGGCACCGCAAGCTCTACGACCTGTTCCTCCAGCGTGAACGGCAGAAGCTGCTGGGGTTGGTCGACGACCTCGACCGTAACCGTTTCATCGTGTTCCGCTCACTGACCCTCCTGCGGATGATGGCGCTCGACGCCTCCATCGTCGACGAACAGTACGCGGACATCCCCTCGGCCAAGATCGACGTGCTGCTCGAAGAACTCGACGACGTCGTGGCCGGCGGGCACCGCGCTCTGGTGTTCAGCCAGTTCACCAGCCTGCTGCGCAAAGTCGCCGCGAGGCTCGAAGAGCGCGGAATCGCCTACGACTACCTCGACGGGTCGACGCGGAAGCGCTCGGAGGTCATCGACCGGTTTCGCACCGGAGACGCCCCCGCCTTTCTGATCAGCCTGAAGGCGGGCGGATTCGGTCTGAACCTCACCGAGGCCGACTACGTCTTCCTGCTCGACCCGTGGTGGAACCCGGCCGCCGAGACGCAGGCGATCGACCGCACCCACCGCATCGGCCAGCGCTCGAACGTGATGGTGTACCGGATGATCGCCGACGACACGGTCGAAGACAAGGTGATGGCGCTCAAAGACCAGAAGGCGCAGCTCTTCGACGCGCTCATGGACGACCCGTCCGGAGCGTTCGGGGCAGCACTCAGCGCCGACGACATCCGGGGGCTCCTCGACACCTGAGAGCGCGTCTTCTGAAACGCACACATTGTTCAAACGGTTCTCAGAGGGCGATCCGCCAGACTGCCCCTTCGGCCCGCCGTCGCGTGCCGTCCGTGTGGAGAGAGGATCGGTGTGCGCGTTCGACGTTCGAGCGGTGGAGCCGTCATCGGTGCTTGGCTGGCTTTCATCGGCGGATGCGCCGTGGCCGCCGTTCTCGTGACGGTCGGTGTCGCGCCGTCCATCGCGATGGCCTCCGTGACCGCCAGCAGCGGCGCGGCGGCCTTCAACGATCTGCCGAGCTACCTGAAGATCCAGCCCCTCGACCAGACGTCGACCTTCTACGCCACCCAGGGCGGCCAGCCCGTGCCGATCGCGACGTTCTACGACCAGAACCGGGTGGACGTCACCGCCGCTCAGATCCCTTCGGTCGTCGGGGATGCGCTGCTCGCCACCGAAGACCCGAACTTCTACGACGAGGGCGGCGTCAACCTGACCGGAACGCTGCGCGCCCTTCTCACCAACTCGTCGGGCGGTTCGACGCAGGGCGGATCATCCATCACCCAGCAGTACGTGAAGAACGTGCGGGTGCAGCGCTGCGAGGCGATGACCGTCGACCCCACCGCCACGAAGTCCGTGTACGCGGCGCAGGAGAAGGCATACCAGAGCTGCTACGACGACGCTGCGGGCTCGACGGTGGAGCGCAAAGTGTCGGAGCTCCGCTACGCGATCGGGCTCGACAAGACGTACTCCAAGCAGCAGATCCTGGTCGGCTACCTGAACATCGTCGGGTTCGGCGGGCAGGTCTACGGCATCCAGGCCGCGGCCCACTACTACTTCGGCGTCGACTCCACCCAGCTCACGCTGGAGCAGTCGGCGACGCTGATCGCCATCCTGAACAACCCGGCGAACCTCAGGCTCGACCAGTCGGCCGCCGACAATCCGGGCAGCAACGCCGGCAACAAGTACAAGGCCACCCTCGACCGCCGCAACTACGTGCTCCAGCGGATGCTGACCACCAAGAAGATCACCAAGGCGCAGTACACGGCCGCCGTGGCGACCCCGATCGTTCCGAAGATCACTCCCGTCGTCTCCGGCTGCCAGAGCGCGAGCCAGTTCGACGCGGGCTTCTTCTGCAACTACGTGGAGGACACGATCTTGAGCGACAAGGCGTTCGGCCCCACCGCCGACGAGCGTTCCGCGTTCTTCCGCACCGGCGGGCTCAAGGTGTACACGAGCCTCGACCTCGACCTGCAGAACACGGCGCAGGCCTCGCTCAGCGCCTACATCCCCTCGACCGACCCGAACCTCGACATCGGGGCCGCGGATGTGGCTGTACAGCCGAACTCCGGGCGCATCGTCACCATGGTGCAGAATAAGCCGTTCGACGACAGCGCGACGCCGGCGCCCGGGTCGACGGCCATCAACTACTCGACCGACTACGACTACGGCGGCTCAGGGGGATTCCAGACGGGCTCCTCGTTCAAAGCGTTCGATCTGATCGCCTGGCTGCAAGCAGGCCACTCGCTGTCCGAGACGGTCAACGCGAGCCAGCACGAGTTCACCAATGCCGACTTTCCCGCCGGCTGCACCGACATCGGCGACACGCCGTGGTACGTGGCGAACGACGAAAGCACCGAGGGCGGCCGGATGAGCGTGCTGTCGGCCACGGAGGACTCGGTCAACACCGCCTACGCCGACATGGCGACGCAACTCGACCTGTGCAAGATCTCGGACGCGGCGAAGAGCCTGCTCGTGCATCCCGCGGCCAGTTCGGAGGCGTGGCAGCTGACACCGTCGATGATCCTCGGAATCAACACCATCTCCCCGCTCACCATGGCCACCGCGTACGCGGGCATCGCCAACGGAGGAAAGGTCTGCACGCCTGTCGCGATCGACAAGGTCGTGACGGCAGACGGCACAGACCACGCCGTGCCGGCGACCACGTGCACCCAGGCCATCACGCCCGAGATCGCGGCGGGCGTGAACTACGCACTCCAGCGCGTGATGACCAACGGAACCGCCACGAGCGCCAACCCCTGGGACGGTGTCGACATCATGGGCAAGACGGGAACCACCGACAACTCGGAGCAGAACTGGCTGGTGACGTCGACGACCACGGTCGCGAACGCGGTGTGGGTCGGCAACGTCTCCGGTCACGTCGCGCTCCGCTCGCAGTATTTTCAGGGCGTCGGGGGCGGAGACGTGAAGTTCTCGATCGCCAAGCCGATCCTCGCGGCCCTCAACGTGAAGTATCCGGGAGGCACGTTCACCGAGCCGCCATCGTCGACGATCTACGGGAGCAGGAGCTACCGGCAAGACGAACCGTCGACACCGTCGGCGCCCTCGGAGCCGGCAGATCCGACGACGGCGCCCACCCAGGCGCCGCAACCCGACCCGACCGGCACGCCCGACCCCGGCGCCGGGGACACGACCGGCGACGGCGCGGGCGACGGAACGGGTGGAGGGGCGGGAGCGGGCTCCGGCGGCTGACCGTAGGCTGAACCCACCGTGAGAAGCCCCCTGCGTATCCGTTCCCGAATCGCGATCACGGCCGCCGTCTCGGCCGCCGTGCTCTGCGTCGCCGTGGTCTCCGGCATAGTGGTGGCCGGCTTGGCGACACCCGCCGCTCCCCCGGCGAACGCGCAGTTCGACTACCAGCTCGGCGGCGCGTACGAGCCCTCATCGTCGGTCGGCGTGGTCGACCGCGACCGCACCTCGACGCCGGCGGCCGGTCGATACACGATCTGCTACGTCAATGCGTTCCAGACCCAGCCGGATGACACGACGACCTGGTCGGGGAAGAACGACGACCTCATCCTGAGGGATTCGGACGGCGAACGGGTCGGCGACCCCGAATGGGACGAATACCTGCTCGACACCTCCACCAAGGCGAAGCGCGACCGCATCGCCGCGATCGTGAACGGGTGGATCGACGAGTGCGCGAGCAAAGGGTTCCGTGCGGTGGAACCCGACAACCTCGACTCCTGGACCCGGTCGGCGGGGATGCTGACCCAGGCGGACAACGTCGCGCTGGCGACCCAGCTCGCCGCCCACTCCCACCGCAAAGGTCTCGCGATCGCACAGAAGAACGCGGCAGAGCTCGCCTGGGCGGGCAAGAACACCGTCGGTTTCGACTTCGCGATCGCGGAGGAATGCCAGCTCAACGCGGAGTGCGGTGAGTACACGAAGGTGTACGGCGACGACGTGATCGAGATCGAGTACACCGACACTCCGCGCTCCGCGTACACCGACGCGTGCGCCGCGCAGGGCAAGCGCATCTCGGTCATCCTGCGGGACAGGGATGTGGTCCCCAAGAGCGACGGCGCCTACCGGTACAAGCACTGCTGATCGTCAGACGAGCGCGGTGCTGAGCTCCGCCTCGGTCGCCTGCTCGGCCGTTCCCCCGATGCCGCGCACCGAGAGGGACCCTGCCGTGGCGGCCCAGCGCAGCCGGCCTTCCTCGGTACCAACGCCGCTCAGCATCGCCGCGAGGTAGCCGGCGTCGAAGCTGTCACCGGCGCCCGTGGTGTCGACCACGTCGAGCACGAGACCCGGCGCTCCGGCCGTGCGCGCCGCATCCTCATACGCGATACCGCCCTCGGCGCCCGCCTTCACCACGACCCGGCAGCCCAGGGCCGAGAGGATCGCGCCGGCGTCGTCGAGCGAGTCGACCGGCCGGTCGGCGATGGACCCGGCGATCGCCCGCGCCTCCTCGTCGTTGGGCAGGAAGACTGTGAGGCTGGGCAGCACCTCGCTGAGACCGTCCCACCGTTCGGCCGGATCCCAATTGGTGTCGAGGCTGGTCGTCACCGCGCGATCACCCAGCCAGCCGAGCAACGACGGGAGTTCCGCGGCCAGGGACGGCTGCAGGAAATACGACGCGATGTGCACATGGCGTGGTCGCAACCGCTCGACGGCCGCGCGCACGGTCGCCGCGTCGAGCAACGGGATGGTGCCGGGTAGCGTCAGGATCGCACGGTCGCCCGGCTGCGCGAGAACGACCGAGAGACCGGTCGGCACGTCGCCGCGTTCGACGATCGCCGACACATCGACGCCGCGTTCCTCGAGCCTGTGGAGAACGACATCGCCGAAACCGTCCCGGCCGACCACCGAGACGAGTGCGGTGCGCATCCCGAGTCGGGCGAGGCCGCAGGCGACGATCGCCGCGCTTCCGCCCAGCACGAGCTCCGCCGCATCGAGAAGCTGCTCGGCCTGACCGAACCGCGGCACAGTGTCGCCGGTGAGCAACAGGTCGGGGTTGGCGTCGCCGACGACGAGCACGTCCACCGCGGGTGTGTGGCTCGCGCTCATCCCTTCAGCCCGGAGAACGTCATGGTGGCGATGAACTGCCGCTGCGCGAACAGGAAGAACAGGATCAACGGCAGCGTCGCCACGACGTTGCCCGCCATGATCAGGCTCCAGTCGGTCTGGTGGGCTCCCTGGAAGTTCGCGATCCCGAGCTGCAGCGTGAACGACTGCTGGTTGTTGATCGCGATGAGCGGCCAGACGAGGTCGTTCCACGCGCCGAGGAGGGTGAAGATCGCGAGGGTCGCGAGCGCGGGACGGGCCAGCGGCAGCACGATGCGGAAGAAGACCTGCCAGCGGTTGCACCCGTCGATCGCGCCGGCCTCCTCGAGCTCTGCCGGGAGCGACAGGAAGAACTGGCGCATCAGGAAGATGCCGAATGCGGTGGCCAGCCACGGCACGATCGCGGCGCCGAGGCCGTTCAGCAGGCCGAGCGTCGCGAACAGGATGTAGGTCGGGATCATCAGCAGCTGGGTCGGGATCATGATGGTCGCGAGGATCATCAGAAAGCCGAAGTTGCGGCCGGCGAACTTCAGTCGCGCGAATCCATAGCCCGCCAGAGAGCACAGCACCAGGTTCGACACGATGGCGGTGCCGGAGACCAGCACCGTGTTGCCCAGCCAGAGCAGGATGTCCGTCTGCCCGAACAGCTTCGCGTACCCATCGATCGTCAGGTGCGACGGGATGAACGGCGGCGGAAAGGCCACGAGCTCCTTCGCGGGAGAGAACGACGCCAGCGCCATCTGCACGAACGGGATGAGGAACAGGAGTGCGATCGGGAACAGCACGAAATGCCAGCCGCTGATGCGCCGCTTGCGCTTGCGGGACTCGGCCGGCAGGCGAGACGCCACCTGCTCCGACGAGGTCACCACTTCGGTCAGAACGCTGTTGCTCATCAGAACGCCTCCGAACCTCTGCGCCGCGAATACACGACGACGACGATCGTGATCAGCAGCGTCGCGGCGAACAGCACATACGCCGCCGCCGAACCGTACCCGAACTGGAGCGACCGGAAGGCCTTCTCGTACAGGAAGTACACGATCGTCTTGGTGGCGTCCAGTGGGCCGCCCCGAGTCGTCGTGTAGACGAGGTCGAAGAGCTGGATCGCCTGGATGGTCTGCCAGATCGTCACGAAGACCGTCACCGGTGCGAGCTGCGGCCATACGATGCGCCAGAAGGTCTGCCACGGGTTCGCGCCGTCGATGCGCGCCGCCTCGATGAGGTCGGCGGGCACATCCTGCAGCGCCGCCAGGTAAATGACGGTGGTGAACGCCGCCGACCCCCAGAGCGACATGATCGCGATCACGAGCATGGCCTGGTGAGGATCGTCGAGCCACCCCTGCTGCGGCAGATGCAGCACCCGGAGCACGTTGTTGACCAGACCGAACTGCGGGCTGAACAGGTAGGTCGACAGGATGCCCGTCGAGGCGGCCGACGCCACGAACGGCACGAAGATGGCCGTGCGGTAGAAGCCCATCCAGCGGATGCGGCGGTTCAGGGCGACGGCCAGGAACAGCCCGACGAGCACGGACGCGGGCACGAACAGGATCGTGTAGCCGAACGTGTTGCCGACCGCGTTCCAGAAGTCGGCGTCGCTCACGAGTGCCGCGTAGTTCGCGCCGCCGACGAACTTCGCCTCGCTGAAGCCGTCCCAGCTCTGCAGCGACAGGATGAACGCCCACACCGCGGGGAAGATCGAGAGACCGAGGATGATGATCGTCGCCGGGGCGACGAACCCCCAGCCCGTCAGAGCCGACAGGAGTCCTTTGCGGCGGCGGGGGCGGCGGTTGTTCGCCGCCTCCGGCCTCGTGCCCCGGATCGCCGGAGCGGCAGTGTTCGCCATCCGTATCCCTCGCCCGGCTCTACTTCGTCATCTCGGAGTCGGCGGTCTTCGCGGCCTGCTCGAGCGCCGTCTTCGGATCGCCGTCGCCTTGCAGCACCGACGAGATCGCCTTGCCGATGGCCACGGAGAGGGCCGCGTAGCCCTTGGTGGTCGGGCGGGTCTCCTTCACGTTCTTCGAGTTCGCGACGAAGACGTCGTAGCCCGGGTACTGCGCCGACTCCTTGGCGACCGCATCCGATGACGCCTCCGAGGATCGCAGCGGCAGGTTACCGACGGCCACGTTGAAGCGCTCGTCCTGCTCGGCCGAGGTCAGCCACTGGGCGAACTGCGTCGTCCAGTATGCGCGGTTCTTGTCCTTGTGATCGAACAGCGCCCAGATGTCGGGACCCGACACGGTCTGGTGGTCGCCGTCGGTACCGGGCAGCTGCACGACCCCGTACTTGGTGCCGCCGATCTTGAGGTCGGAGAGCTGCCACGGGCCTGAGGTGATCATGCCGATGCGGTCGCTGACGAACAGCTGCCCGAACTTCGTGTCGGTCTGGTCGAGGTAGACGCTCTTGTCGTCGACGGCCATCGACTTCAGCAACGTCAGCGCGTCGACGCCGGCGGTGGAGGCGAACTCGGCCTTCTTGCCGTCTTCGGAGAGGATCGATCCACCGTTCTGCCAGAGGTGCGGCCAGAACTGCCAGGTCGTCTCCTCGCTTCCGGAGACCGAGTATCCGTAGCCGTAGACGTGGTTCGCACTGTCGGTCAGCTTCTTGGCCGCGGCGCGGAAATCATCCCAGGTCCAGTCGGCGGTCGGGTATGCGAGGCCGGCCTTGTCGAACAGGGTCTTGTTGTAAAGCAGGCCGATGTTGTCGACGACCGCGGGAAAACCGATGACCTTCTTGCCGGTCGGCTGCGCCGTACCCCGCGCCGCCGCCGTGAACTCATCCCACTTCACGGCCGGCTTCTCGATCTCGCTCGAGATGTCGAGCGTGCGGCCGGAGGCCTCCAGCTGTCCGGCCCAGGAGCCGAAGGCGTATGACATGTCCGGATACTGGTTGCCTGCGAACCCGGCCGAGAGCTTCTGCAGCAGCTGGTCCGTCGAAGACGCGCCGGGCGAGAGATCGATCGTGACGTTGGGGTGGTCTTTCTCGAACTCCTTCGCCAGCCCTTCGATGGCCTTCTGGGCGGCGTCGACCTGGCCGGACCAGACCTCGATGGTGACCTTGGCCTTCGTGTCGAGGGTCGTCGCTCCGCCGGAGCCGCTGCATCCCGCGAGGGTGACCGCCAGCGACGCGGCCGCGATCACGCCTGCGACGCGCAGCGTCCTCCTCGATCTCGGGGACTTGCTGAGTGGGAATGACATCTTCGGGTTCCTCTCTCGGTGCTGTGGGGCGCTTGCCTGCAAGCGGTGCGTTGACGCTCGGATCAGTTGAGGACGATCGAACGGGTGAGGTTGCGGGGTGTGTCCGGGTTGAGGCCGCGCTGCTCTGCGATCGCCACCGCCAGACGCTGCGCGAGCGCCAGCTCGATCAGGGGGTCGTGCTGCGACACGACGACCGTCGCGCCGGTGGCCTCGATGTCGTCGACCATCCCGGGCGCCTCGGGTCCGAAAATCCATACCACCGAGCGGTCGTCGGCCACGGCGAGGGGCCCGTGGCGGAAGTCGAGCTGGGGATACGACTCCGACCAGGCCTGCGCCGCCTCGCGGATCTTCAGCGCGGCCTCCTGCGCGAGCCCGTAGGTCCATCCGCTGCCGAGGTAGACGAAGTGCGACAGCGTCGACACGTCGAGCCGGGCGGGTTCGGCAAGCGCGGACTCCGCCTGCGCGGGAAGCGCACTCACGTCTTCGCCGAGCGCTGCGCGGGCGAGCACGAGGAACGTCGTCGGAAAGCGGGTCTGCACGACCGACTGCTCGTCGGCGAAGTCGAGCAGCAGCACGTCGTCGGCGCGCTCGGCGACGGGCGAGCCGGCGACACCGGTCACCGCGATCGTGCGCACGCCCTCCGGCAGCGCGTCGAGAGCGGCGATGACCTCGGTCGTGGTGCCGGAACGGCTGAGCGCGATCACCGCGTCATAGTCACGCCACGGCCACGGCTCCGACGCGTATGCGGCGTCGGTGACGCCGAAGCCCGCCGTCTCGCGCAGCGCGGCGAACGACTCGGCGACGAACGCCGAGGTGCCGCAGCCGATGACGAGCACTCGGGCTCCCGGCAGGGTGAGAAGCTCGGCCGCGCGCTCGACCTGAGTGTCGAGGGCCTGCGCCCACACACTCGGCTGGCTGTCGATTTCACGGGTGGTCAGTGACAAGGGATGCTCCTCGCGGATCGGATGGTACGAAGCGGCGTGCGCTCGGTGTTGGACTCATCATTGGCGTCCGGTGAGCGTTTGACAATGAAAATGTGCATATCGCTCAGTTCGGATGATTGTTTGTTGCAAACGTGTTTCGGGGCGTGTTCCTAGAGGGTGCCCCCAAGGGCCCTCGGGAGGTACTGCGCGTGGGCCGCGGTGAGGCGGTCGCACAGCGCCCAGATCTCCTCCGGGGTCAGCGTCGAGCTCGCGTTCGGATCGACCAGCACGGCCTGACGCACCCGCTCGGGGTCATTCGTGCGGGCCGCCTCGATCGTGAGCTCTGCGACCGACAGGTAGGTGCGGTTCAGCGCAGCGCCCTGGGTCGGCACGTCGCCGAAGGGCAGCGGATGCACTCCGTCGGCATCCACCGTGCTGGGCACCTCGACGACGGCGCCGTCGGGCAGGTTGCCGATGAGCCCGCGATTCACGACGTTGGCGTGGATCGTGCGCTCGGTTCCGGTGAGCATCGAGTGGATGATCTGCGGGGCGTACTCGGCCGCACCCTCCTCCAGCTCCAGTTGCTCGCCCGCGGCCAGTGCCGCCTTCGCGTGCTCGAACTCGGCGACGTTCTCCTCGGAGATGCCGATATATTCGAGCGGCTGGAGACGGAACCTCTCGATCTGCGCATCCGATCGCAGGAACCAGGAGAGGTACTCCGAGGAGTGCTCGCTGGTCTCCGTGGGGTAGAACCCGATGCGCTTGAAGATCTCGACCCGCACGCGACGCTCGAGCTCCGGGTCGCGGGCGATCGCCTCGCGCAGCAACGGGTAGAGGTCTTCGCCGTCGCGGGACCACTCGGTGAGCCACGCCTGGTGGTTCACTCCTGCCGCCCGGTAGTGCGTTCCCTCCATCGGAACGCCGATCAGGTCGCAGAGGTCATGCACCGTCCAGTAGACGCTGTGGCAGAGGCCGACGACCTTGAGGTCGGGCGCGACGACCGACAGCCACCAGACGTTCATCGCCATCGGGTTGGTGTAGTTCAGGAGCCACGCATCCGGGCACACATCGAGCATGTCGGCGGCGATGCCGGAGAGCACAGGGAAGGTGCGCAGGGCGCGGAACACGCCGCCGACTCCGGTGGTGTCGCCGATCGTCTGGCGTAGGCCCGCGGCCGCCGGGATCTCCAGATCGACCCGGGTCGCGGCGATACCGCCGACCTGGATCATGTTGATCGCGAAGTCTGCGCCGGTCAGCGCCTCGCGGCGGTCGAGAGTTGCGACGATCTCGGCCTCGCGGCCGAAGCGCCCGGCGACCTGCTCGGCCGTGGCCCGGGCGACCTCGAGGCGCTCGGCGTCGATGTCGTGGAGCACGATGCGCAGCGAGGGGAGGTCGTCGAATCGGAAGAGGTCGGCCAGGAGCTGTCGGGTGAAGACCACGCTGCCGGCGCCGAGGAAAACAATCTGAGGCATGGGGAGATCATCTTCTGCAATCTGCATTTCGCGCAATAGAATGAGCGAAATGCCGGAAAAGTAATCATCCGGACTGATCGATTCAACGAAAGGATGGCCGATGGTCGCTCCAGCGACGGAGACGCTCCTGGCTCACGTGACCTCCGGCCGCCGCGCCAAGCGGATGGTCGAGATCCTCGACCTGGTCTCCGACCGCGGCGCGATCTCGCTCGCCGAGCTGTCGGACACCCTCGGCATCTCTGCGGCGACCGCTCGCCGCGACCTGTCCGACCTCGCCGCTCAGAACCTGCTGCTGCGCACGCACGGCGGGGCGTCCGCCCTCGACCGCAGCCGAGAGCTGCCCGTCGCCCTTCGCGACACCCGGTTCCAGGATGCGAAGCGCGCGATCGCTCGCGCCATGGTCGAGCGCCTGCCCGCCGAGCGGTACGTGATCGCCCTCTGCGGCGGCACGACGACCGCCGGTGTCGCGCGCGAGCTGGCGAACCACCGCGACATCGCCGTGGTGACCAATTCGCTCACGATCGCCAGCCTGCTCTCCGGCTTCGCGGGGGTGCGTGTGGTGATGACGGGCGGGTTCCTGCGGCCGCAGTCCCTGGAGCTCGTGGGGGCGCTGGCCGAGAGCACCTTCAACTCCGTCAACGTTGGCACGGCGATCCTCGGCGCCGACGGCATCACCGCCGGCGCCGGGGTCACCACGCACGACGAGACCGAGGCGCGCACCAATCACGCGATGGTCGCAAAGGCCCAGCGCGCCGTGGTGGTGGCCGACGGCTCGAAGATCGGCCGCGTCGCTCTGGCGCAGTGCGCTCCGATCGACGAGATCGCGACCCTGATCACCGACAGCTCGGCCGATCCCGAGGAGCTGCAGCGTATCCGTGCGGCCGGCGTCGAGGTCGTCGTCGTCGACGCTGCACCCTGACGCCGGCCCGGCGGCCGGCGGTTAGCCCGCGACCTGCTCGCGGTGCGGCAGCTTCCAGCCGGGACGCACGTAGTGGCAGGTGTAGCCGTAAGGGATGCGCTCCAGGTAGTCCTGGTGCTCAGGCTCCGCCTCCCAGAACGGTCCCGCGGCAGACACCTCGGTGACGACCTTGCCCGGCCAGAGGCCGGAGGCGTCGACGTCGGCGATGGTGTCCTCCGCCACGCGCTTCTGCTCGTCGCTGGTGTAGAAGATCGCTGACCGGTAGCTCGTTCCCACGTCGTTGCCCTGGCGGTTCTTGGTGGACGGGTCGTGGATCTGGAAGAAGAACTCGAGGAGGTCGCGGTAGCTGATCGCGCTCGGGTCGAACACGATCTCGATCGCCTCGGCGTGGGTGCCGTGGTTGCGGTATGTGGCGTTCGCCACGTTGCCGCCGCTGTAGCCCACGCGCGTCTTCAGAACGCCGGGGCGCTTGCGGATGAGGTCTTGCACTCCCCAGAAGCAGCCTCCGGCGAGGATCGCGGTCTCGGTGGTGGGTGGTGTGGTCATCGGGTCGTCTCCTGGGTCTCGAAAAGCTGTCGGTAGTCGCCGTATCCCTCTGTCTCGAGGTCGGCGAGAGGGATGAAACGGAGAGCGGCGGAGTTGATGCAGTATCGCATCCCCCCGGCCTCGGCGGGGCCGTCGTCGAACAGGTGGCCGAGATGGCTGTCCCCGTGCTTCGACCGTACCTCGATGCGGGTCATGCCCCAGCTCCTGTCCTTCTTCTCGACGATGTTCGCCGGGTCGATGGGAACGGTGAAGCTCGGCCAGCCCGATCGGCTGTCGTACTTGTTCACGGAGGCGAAGAGCGGCTCGCCGCTCACGATGTCGACGTAGACGCCTGCATCCTTGCTGTCCCAGAACTCGTTGCGGAAGGCCGGCTCTGTCGCCGCCTCCTGCGTGACCTCGTACTGCCTCGGCGTGAGCCGGGTCACAGCATCCTGATCCTTGCGATACTCCTGTGTCACTGTGTCCTCCTCGGGTGGTGCGCCGCTGGCTGCGACGCCATACAGCAGCTACAACAAGGGTGTTACGGATTAAGTTCCGCGGGCAGACGACGGCTTCAGTCAGTTCACAGGGTCCCCCGGGTCGTCGTCGTCGACCCGCTGGATGGGGATGGATTCGGTGAACTGCGCGGCCCGCTGCTCGCCGTCCGGGGTTCCGCTGAAGAGGCGCGCTTCGTCGTCCGAACGGGCCCGGGCCGGCGGCACCACCTGCTGGGGCGGCTCCACCATCTCCACGCGGGTGCGCGGGAGCGACGCCGCGCTGTAGCGCTGCATCCAGTCGATCAGCCGCTCGCGCACGAGGCAGCGCAGATCGAACAGCGTCGGCGCGTCTCGGGCGGTGACCAGGATGCGCACGCGCACGAACCCGGCGACCGCATCCGTCACCTGCAGCACGCCTGTACGGCCGTCCCACAGGTCGGTGTCCGCCAGCACACGGTTGAGCTCGGAGCGCATGCCGCCCGGCGACACCCGCCAGTCGAGGTCGAACTCGACCGAGCCGAGCAGTTCGCTGTGCTGGCGGGTCCAGTTCTCGAACGGCTTCGTCGTGAAGTACGTCGACGGCAGAACGAGCCGCCTGTCGTCCCAGATGTGCACGACCACGTAGGTGAGCGTGATCTCCTCGATCGTTCCCCACTGCTGTTCGACGACCACCACATCGTCGATCCTGATCGCGTCGCTGAAGGCCAGCTGGATGCCCGCGAACAGGTTGGCGAGCGACGATTGCGCCGCGACACCCGCGATGATGCCGATGACGCCCGCGGATGCGAGGATGCTCGCCCCCGCCGCCTGCAGCGCGGGGAAAGTGAGCAGCACGGCGCCGAGACCGATTACCACGGCGGCGACGATCGTGAGCCGGCGGATGATCAGCACCTGCGTGCGCACTTTGCGCGCGTAGCGGTTGTCGGGAACGTCGAGGCGATAGCGCGCGAGCCCCAGATCCTCGAAGTACACGGCGAGCGCCGCCACCAGCCAGACGCCCGAGGCGATGGTGCCGATGAGGAAGGCGTGGGAGATCGCGTGGCGCCAGCCGTCACCCACCTCGGTCGGCAGCGCGATCGTCGCAGCGATCCAGAGCACGACGACGAGCAGAACGGCCCGGAACGGGATGCGCACGCGCCTGATCAGCAGTTTCGCCCAATCTTTGCGACGGGCGATGGCTCGGAACGGGATGCTGACGATTGCCGTGACGACGACCGCTGCCACGATCGCGAGAACGCACGCGAGGGCGAAACCGGGCCAGGAACGCAGGTCGAACACGGGGAAGGGACTCCTTCGGGTCGGGGATGAACGTGTCGCGCAGTGTACGCGCGCCCCACGGAGCCGTCGGCATCGCTACGCTGAAACTCCGCACCCGGCGATGAGCGAAGGAGCTTTGCATGGCAGCCACGAGGACACTCTTCATCGGCGGTACAGGGGTCATCAGTTCGGCCTGCGTCGCGCAGGCCGTCGACGCCGGCCACGAGGTGACCGTGATCAACCGCGGCACGTCGACCACTCGCTCGCTCCCACCCGGCGTCGAAGTGCTGCACGCCGACATCCGCGACCCGCAGAGTGTGCACGCCGTGCTCGGCGAGAGGAGCTTCGACGTCGCAGCCGAGTTCCTCGCCTTCACGCCGGAACACGTGCTCACCGACCTGGACCTGTTCGAAGGCAGGGTCGGTCAATACGTCTTCATCAGCTCGGCCTCGGCCTACCAGACTCCGCCGCAGCGGCTTCCCGTCACCGAGTCCACTCCCCTGCGCAACCCGTTCTGGCAGTATTCGCGCGACAAGATCGCCTGCGAAGACCTGCTCGTCGAGGCGTACCGCGAGCGTGGCTTTCCGATCACGATCGTGCGCCCGTCGCACACCTACGACCGCACCATGATCCCCACCAGCGGCGGCTGGACCGACCTCGACCGGATGCGCCGAGGAGCGCCCGTCATCGTGCACGGCGACGGCACGAGCCTGTGGACCATCACGCACAACACCGACTTCGCCGTCGCGTTCGTCGGGCTGCTGGGGCGCCCCGAGGCGATCGGCGAGGCGTTCCACATCACCTCCGACGAGGCGCCGACGTGGAACCAGATCTACTCCTACCTGGCCGAGGGTCTGGGAGTCGAGGCCGATCTCGTGCACGTGGCGAGCGCATCCATCGCCGCCGTCGTTCCCGACCTGGGCCCGGGGCTCATCGGCGACAAGGCCAACTCGATGGTGTTCGACAACAGCAAGGTGAAGACGCTCGTTCCCGAGTTCCAGGCGAAGACCCCGTTCGCCCGGGGAGCGGGCGAGATCGTCGAGTGGTTCCTGGCCGATCCCTCGCGCCAGGTGGTCGACCGCGACCTGGACGCCGCGTTCGACCACCTCGCCGACCGCGCCCGCGCTTTCGGCTGACGCCTTACTTCGAGTAGCTGCCCGAACCGGTCGGCGACGAGGTCGAGCCGATCTTGCTGCCGTCCGGAGCGACCGCCCACCAGATGCCGCCGAAGCCCTGACCGGTCACGTCTCCGGCGGACGAGTCGCCCGCGAAGGTGTAGAGCGGAAGACCGTCGACCGTGACCTGCCGCTTGCCGTCCGCGCCGGTGATCGTGCCGATCTTCCCGGTCACGCCGTCGACGCTCGGGCTCGCCGAATCCGCCACGACAGCCGGCCACTGGGCGACGCACGCTCCCGAGCAGGCGCTCTTTCCGGAGTTCGCGGTGTCTTTGTCGAACACGTAGACGGTGAGCCCGTGGCTGTCGACGAGCACCGTGCCGAGGGATGTGCTGGCCGTCGTGAGCACTGCGCCCGATGCCGACGATGACGCCGACGACGAGGACTGCGAGGTGGACGGCGACGCGCCGTAACCGCCACCGGCGCCGCTCGAGCATCCCGCGAGGGCGAGCAGTGCGATGGCGGCCCCCGCCACCCCGAGTCCGATTCTGTTCTTCATGAGTGATCCGTTCCGATTCCGGGGCGCATCCCGCCCCTCCCCTGACCACGAGACACGGCCCGCGCAGGTTCAGCTGCGTGTGCATCCGGTCGATCTCGAAACAGCATCTTTACTATTAAGAAACTTTACTGATACATTCACGGCACAGAATCGTTCCAACGAAGGGATGTGCGAATGGCCGCCAAGCCGGTGCCGGGAACCCCCTCCTGGCTGCGCGAGACCAACGACCGCACCGCCCTGTCGCTGCTGCTCGAACACGGCGCGCTCACCCGCAACCGCATCGGCGAGCTCTCCGGCCTCTCGAAGCCCACCGCCGCCCAGATGGTGTCGCGGCTCGAGACGGCGGGCCTCATCCACGCCGTCGGCGAGATATCGGGTGGGCGCGGCCCGAACGCCGCCAGCTACGCGGTGCGTACCGACCGGATGCTCGGCGTCGCGATCGACATCGACTCCCACGCGATGCGCTCGACGGTCGTCGACGCGAGCGGCCACGAGCACCCCATCGCGACGACCCAGTTGTCCCGTGCCGCCCGGGACCGCTCCCCCGAAGCCGATGTGCGCGCCGCGATCGACGCCGCGTGCCAGGCTGCCGGAATCGCGAGCGCCACGGTGGGTGCGGTCTGCATCGGCGTTCAGGGCGCGCTCGATCCGCGCACCGACGAGCTCAGCTTCATCGAGACTCTGCCCGGCTGGCCGAAGAAGGGCATCCGCAAGCACCTCGAAGACGCCATCGGCCTGTCGGTGCACATCGACAACGACGTGAACCTCGCTGCCATCGCCGAGCGCACCGACGGCGCCGGGCGCGACTCCGCCGGGTTCGCCCTCCTCTGGATGGGCGACGGCCTCGGCCTCTCCGTCGACCAGGCAGGTGCGGTTCACCGCGGGGCTTCCGGCGGCGCCGGCGAGATCGGCTATCTGCCGATCCCCCGCTCGGCGGCCGAGCTCGACCCCGCAGCAGAAGACCTTCAAGACCTCATCGGCGGTCCCGCCGTCGCCCGCATCGCCCGCGGTTTCGGGATGCGCGGCCGCAGCTATTCCGCGCTCGTCGCCGCGATTCCGTCCGCGCCCATGGCCGATCGCGAGGCGCTGCTGGCCGAACTCGCGCCCCGGGTCGCCGTCGGCGTCGTTCCCGTTCTCGCCCTCCTCGACCCGGAGCTCGTCGTACTGGGTGGGCCCACGGGAAGTGCCGGCGGCGCCAGGCTCGCCGAGCTCGTTGGCAAGCACCTCCGCAAGGCGTGGGGATCGTCGACGATCGTCGCCACCGCCGTTCCGCAGCATCCCGTTCTGCGCGGTGCTCGCGAACACCTGCTCGCGGAGGTGCGCACGGCGCTCTTCGCGGAAGTGTCGAGGATCTCCGCCTAGAGCTGTCCCGCACAGCTCCACCCAGCCGTACACCGCTCAGTCCGCAACCCGAGTGCACCACCACGATCAGGAATCAGTGAGGAAACCACCGTGAAACACCGTTCCCACCGCATCATGGCAGCTGTCGCGGTCACCGCAGCAGCCGCCCTGACCCTCGCCGGCTGCTCCGGCGGAGGCAGCAGCTCTTCGTTCGATTCGACCGCTCCCAAAGAGCTGTCGGGCACCGTCTCGTTCTGGCACTTCTTCTCCGACCGCGAGGCGAAAGTCATCCAGTCGGTCGTCGACGACTTCGAGAAGAAGAACCCCAAGATCAAGGTCGACGTGCACTCCGGGCAGGACGACGAGAAGCTCCGCAAGGCCATCGCCACCGGCAGCAAGGTCGACGTCGGCCTCAGCTACTCGACCGACATCGTCGGCAACTTCTGCTCCACCGGCGCTTTCCGCAGCCTCAACAAGGTGATCGAGCGCGACGGCGTCGACATGAGCCAGTTCTCCTCGACAGTGAAGAGCTACACGGAGTTCGACGGCACCCGCTGCGCGATGCCGATGCTCGCCGACGTCTACGGCCTCTACTACAACAAGGCGCTGCTCAAGGCGGCCGGGTTCACGGCTCCCCCGAAGACGCTCGGCGAACTCGAGACGATGGCCGACAAGCTGACCACCTTCAACCCTGACGGCTCCATCAAGACGCTCGGCTTCAATCCGACGATGGGCTGGTACGAGAACGCCGCATCCCACTACGGTCCGGCCGCCGGCGCGGACTGGCTCAAGGCCGACGGCACCAGCGCCATCAGCTCCTCGCCCGGCTGGACCGATCTCATAACGTGGCAGAAGGCATACGTCGACAAGATCGGCTGGGACAAACTGAACACCTTCACCTCCGGTCTCGGCCAGGAGTTCTCGGCCGACAACGCCTTCCAGAAGGGCCAGGTCGCCATGAACCTCGACGGCGAGTACCGCACCGCGTTCATCGCCGACCAGGCGAAAGACCTCGACTACGGCACCGCGCCGTTCCCCACCGCCGACGACCACACCGAGCTCTACGGCGGCGGCTACCTCACCGGCAACATCATCGGCATCTCGAAGGGGTCGAAGAACCCGGAGCTCGCCTGGGCGCTGCTCAAGTACCTCACGACAGACACGGATGCGCTGGTCAAGCTGGCCAACGGGCTGAAGAACGTGCCGACCACCACCGACGCGCTGAAGTCGCCCGACCTGGAGGTGTCGGAGCAGTACAAGACGTTCCTCGACATCGCCTCGAACGCCAACGTGGCCACCACCCCCGCCAGCCCGCTCGGCGCCGGCTACCAGCAGACCTTCCAGGACTGGTGGAACAAGTACCAGAGCGAGGGCGGCGACCTGGCGGCCGGGCTGAAGAGCGTCGACAAGCAGATCGACGACGCGCTCGCACTGACCACCGGTCCGTAGCGATGACGTCGACCATCGTGCGCGAGGGGCGGCCCGGCATCGCCGTCCGCCCCTCGCGGGCCCGCACCAAGCGCAAGCTCGTCACGCTGGCGCTGCTCGCCCCGGCGCTGCTCGGGCTGCTGATCTTCTTCGTGTACCCGTTGATCGCATCCGTGTACTACTCGTTCACCCGGTTCGACCTCGTCTCGCCGCCCGAGTGGATCGGCCTGCGCAACTACACCTACCTGTTCACGCAAGACCCGAACGTGTGGCAGGCCACGCTGAACACCCTGTGGTTCGTCGTGATCTGGGTTCCCGTGAAGATCGTGTTCGCGCTGCTGATCGCCGGTCTGCTCGCCCGGGCCAAGAAGGCGTCGGGAGTGTGGCGCACGCTGTTCTACCTGCCCGCACTCGTGCCGCCGGTGGCGAGCGTGGTGGCGTTCGTGTTCCTGTTCAACCCGGGAACCGGGCCCGTCAACCAGATCCTGAAGGCGTTCGGCATCCAGGGTCCGCTGTGGTTCAACGACCCGGCCTGGTCGAAACCGTCGCTGGTGCTGCTCGGCGTGTGGGTGATGGGCGACATCATGATCATCTTCCTCGCCTCGCTGCTCGACGTTCCTCGCGAGCAGTACGAGGCCGCGTCGCTCGATGGCGCGAACGGTCTGCAGCAGGTGCGCTACGTCACGTTCCCGAGCATCTCGCCGGTGCTGCTCTTCTCCGTGGTGACCGGGGTGATCGCCGCCATCCAGTACTTCACCGAGGCGGCCGTCGCCTCCGGGGTCGCCTCCGGGAAGGCGGTCGTGGGCGAAGGCATCGGCAACAACCTCGGCTACCCGAACGGGTCGCTGCTCACCTACACGCAATGGCTGTACGTGCGCGGTTTCAGTACGTACCAGCTGGGCTACGCCTCCGCGCTCGCGGTGCTGCTGTTCGTGGTCGCCAGCGTGATCCTCATCCTCCTGCTCCGCCGCTTCAAGGCGTTCACCCCGGAAGGCGCCCAATGACCTCCGCTACCCTCACGCGGTCGAAGACGGTGGTTCCGCCGTCGCCGTCGCGCAAGAAGCCCCGCCGGCGCGGAACTGCGCTCTTCGCCTGGATCGCCGAGCACACCGTGCTCGTCGCCCTCGGCATCCTGTTCGTCGCCCCGATCGTCTTCGTGGCCCTCACCTCGCTGATGGGCAGCGATCAGACGCTCACCGCATCCCTCTGGCCGAACCCGTTCCGCTGGGACAATTACGTGACCGTGTTCACCACGGTCCCGCTGCTCCAGTGGTTCGGCAACTCGGCGCTGTACGCGGTGCTGGCGACGGTGTTCATGCTCGTGTCGAGCGTTCCGGCGGCCTACGCGCTGGCCAAGATCAAGTTCCGCGGCGCGAACGTGCTCTTCACCGTGATCATCATCGCGATGCTGCTGCCGCCGCAGGTGACCGCCATCCCGATCTACGTCATGTGGTCGAACCTCGGGCTCACCGGCTCCCTCTGGCCGCTCATCCTGCCGAACCTGCTGGGCGACGCGTTCTCGATCTTTCTGCTGCGCCAGTTCTTCCTCACCATCCCCACCGAGTACGCGGACGCGGCCCGCATCGACGGCAACGGCGAGTTCGGCGTGCTGTGGCGTGTCGTGCTGCCGATGGCCAAGCCTGGCATCGCCGCCACCGCGATCTTCATGTTCTTCAACTCGTGGAACGACTACTACGGTCCGCTGCTGTACACCTCGGAGAATCCGGACTCTTGGCCCGTCGCCTACGGTCTGGCGTCTTTCCGCGGAGTCCACGGCACCGATTGGGGGCTCACGATGGCGATGACGATGCTCGTCACCATCCCCGTCGTGCTCATCTTCTTCTTCGCCCAACGCGTGTTCGTCGAGGGCATCACACTCACAGGCGTGAAGGGATAACCAGCTGTGAAACTCACTGTCGTCGGTGGAGGCTCGACCTACACCCCCGAACTGATCGACGGGTTCGCCCGGATGCGCGACGTGCTGCCGATCGAGGAGTTGTGGCTCGTCGACACCGACCCCGAACGACTTCGCCTGGTCGGAGGCATGAGCGAACGGATGTTCCGCGCCGCCGGCCACACCGGACGCATCGTGCCCACCGACGACCTCGTCGCGGGCGTCTCCGACGCGGATGCGGTGCTCATCCAGCTGCGCGTCGGCGGCCAGGCCGCCCGCCACGGAGACGAGACTTTTCCGCACGAGTGCGGCTGCATCGGCCAGGAGACCACCGGTCCGGGAGGTTTCGCGAAGGCGCTGCGCACCGTTCCCGTGGTGCTGCGGGTCGCGGATGCCGTACGCGCGCACGCCAAGCCGGACGCCTGGATCGTCGACTTCACCAACCCTGTCGGCATCGTCACGCGTGCGCTGCTGCAGGAGGGCCATCGCGCGGTGGGCCTCTGCAACGTCGCCATCGGGTTCCAGCGCCGGTTCGCGAGCCTGCTCGGCGTCGACCACACCGCGATCACGCTCGGTCATGTCGGCCTCAACCACCTCACCTGGGAGCGCGCGGCCTACGTGACGGATGCGGAGGGCACCCACGATGCGCTGCCCGCCATCATCGAGTCGCGGCTCGCCGAGCTGGCCGAGGAGATCGAGCTGCCAGCACCCCTGATCACCATGCTCGGCTCGGTGCCCTCCTACTACCTCCGGTATTACTACGCGCACGACGAGGTGCTGCGCGAGCAGCTGGATTCCCCGACCCGGGCCGAGGCCGTGCAGGAGGTCGAGCGCGCGCTGCTCGAGCTCTACGCCGACCCGCGCGTCGACACCAAGCCGGAGGCTCTGGCGAAGCGCGGCGGAGCCTTCTACTCCGAAGCCGCCGTCGATCTGATCGCGTCTCTGCGCAGCGACCGCGGCGACACGCAAGTGGTCAACCTGCGCAACAGCGGATCGCTGCCGTTCCTCCCCGACGACCACGTCATCGAGGTGCCCGCGATCGTCGGCTCCTCCGGTGTGACGGCCCTGCCGGTCGAACCGCTTCCCGACGATCTGCGCGGGCTCATCTCGCACGTCGCGGGGTACGAGCGGCTCGCGCTGGATGCGGCCGTGCACGGCGGCCGCGAGCGTGTCGTGCGGGCGATGCTGGCGCATCCGCTGGTCGGCCAGTACGACCGCGCAGAGAGGCTCACCGACCTGCTGCTGGCGAACAACCGGCAGCACCTGGCGTGGGCGAGATGACTGGTTCATCCGGCGGCGCCCCGGTCGTGATCGCGGTCGACGGCGGCGGATCGAAGACGGATGCGGTGGCCATCGACCTCGACGGAACGGTGCTCGCCGGCGTTCGGGGCACCACCTCCAGCCCGCACATCGTCGGGGTGACCCGGGCGGTGAGCCTGATCGACGGGCTCATCGGCGAACTGCTCACCCGTATCGGCCCGAGAACGCTCGCCGCCACCGGGGTCTACGTCTCCGGCATCGACCTGCCGGCGGAGGTGACAGCCTTTCGGGCGGCCATCGCCGACCGTGCCTGGGCGGACGCCGTGATCGACAACGACCTCTTCGCGCTCCTCCGCGCCGGAACGGACGAGCCGGATGCGGTGGCTGTGGTCTGCGGCACCGGCATCAACTGCGTCGGCGTGCGCGCCGACGGCGAGGTGGTGCGCTATCCGTCGCTCGGCATGATCTCGGGCGACTGGGGCGGCGGCTGGCACCTCGGCGAGCAGGCGCTCTGGCACGCCGCGCGCGCCGTCGACGGCCGCGGGCCCGCCACGACGCTGGTGTCGGCGATCCCGCTGGTCTTCGGTCTCGACTCCCTCCCGTCGGTGATCGAAGCGCTGCACTTCGAGCGCATCCCGAACTCCGACCTGTCGCTCGTCTCGCCCGCGGTGTTCGAGGCCGCCCGCGCCGGGGATGCGGTGGCCGCGTCGCTCGTCGATCGGCAGGCCGAGGAGATCGTGGCTTTCGCCGTCGCCACGCTCCGTCGCCTCGACCTCCTCGACCGGCCGGTTCCCGTGGTGCTCGGCGGCGGAGTGATCGGCGCGGGAGACGACCGCCTGCTCACCGCGATCGAACGGGGACTCACGGAGAGCGCCCCGCTCACACGTATCGAGCTGGTCACGGCCGCGCCCATCCTGGGTGCCGCGCTCCTCGCTCTGGAGGCTGCGGGCGCTCCCGCGGCGGTGCTGCACGCGGCGCGCGCTGCGCTCACGGCCGGTCAGGCCGCGGTGCCGGTGGGGTGACTGTGCCGGTGGGGTGACGGCGGCGGCGTGCGGTGGTTCACTTGCCAGCAGGAGGCAGCGACGCAGACGGATCACGAGGGCGGACGCAGGCGGATGGTCGAGCAGCAGCTCGTGCCCCGCGGGATCGACGACGCCCGCGTGCTCGATGCCATGGGTCGCGTCCCGCGCCACCTCTTCGTGCCGCCCGAGGAGGCCGCATACGCATACGCCGACCGCCCGCTCCCGATCGGCGACGGTCAGACCATCTCGCAGCCGTACATCGTCGCGCTCATGCTGCAGGAGGCGCGCATCCTGCCGGAGAACACAGTGCTCGACGTCGGAACCGGCTCGGGCTACGCCGCGGCGGTGGCCTCAGAACTGGCGGCCAGGGTGATCAGCATCGAGCGGCATCCCGGCCTCGCAAGCGAAGCCGCGCGCACGCTCGCTGCCCTCGGCTACCCGGTACGCGTGGTCACCGGCGACGGTTCGCTCGGCTGGCCGGACTCCGCCCCATACGACGTGATCCTCGCCGCCGCCACCGGACCGCGGGTGCCGCCGGCCTGGCTCGATCAGCTGGCCGACGACGCCCGCGTCGTTATGCCGGTCGGCGCACCTGGCCGCGCCCAACACCTCGCGCTGTTCACCCGCGACGCCGACGGCGGCCTCACGGAGACGAACCTCGGCGCCGTCTCGTTCGTCCCGCTGCTCGGCGAACAGGCCTGGCCGGGCGACGCCCGATAGCGAGCCCCAGCCGAGCGCCGAGGGGCGAGTTGTTGCGAGCTAGGCGACTCTTCTGCTCGCAACAACTCGCCTCTCGTCGGGGATGAGTTGTGCCGCGCGGGCGTCACTGCGGTCGAGGGATGCGAGCAGTCCGACCAGCTGGCCGACCGGCGCTCCCGGGTCTTCCGGGTGCCACTGCACGCCGATCACGGGCGCGCTGACGTGTTCGAGAGCTTCGACGTGTCCGTCGGGCGCGCGTCCCGTGACGACCAGGTTCTCGCCGACGGCGTCGACGGCCTGGTGGTGCGCGCTCTGCACCGCGACCGTGTCGGCCTCCAGCAGGCCCGAGATCAGGCTTCCGGCTGCGAGATGCACCGGATGCGTCGCCATGACCTCGCGGATCGGCACGCCGTGGTTCTTGTGCCGGCTCTCTTCGCCGAGGTGCTGCACCAGGCTTCCGCCCAGGGCGACGTTGATGATCTGCAGTCCGCGGCAGATGCCGAGCAGCGGTGTGTTGCGCTCGATCGCGCGGTGCACGAGAGCGATCTGGGCCGCATCGGCCGCGACGAGGTGACGACTCTCGCCCTCGTACCCGTCCGCCGCCCCATAGAAGGCGGGAGCGATGTCTTCGCCGCCCATGATGAGCACGGCGTCGGCATCCTCGGCACCTGCGAGCAGAGCATCCGTGCCCTGATCGGCGGCGAGTCTGGTGACCGTCCAGCCCTGGCGCTCGGCTTCCGCGATGGCCGAGCCGACCAGAACCTGAACGTAGTCGTGGTACTCGCGGTCGTGCGCTCGGAAGCGGGTCGCCTCGACCACGGCGAGCGAGCGGAGGGGGCGCTGGATGCTCATCCGAGTGCTCCTCTCCCTGTGGCTTCGGCGGCTGGGCGCTGGGTGCGCACGCCGCGACATCCCGACCATTGTGGGCAGGCGGGCCTCGGGAGCGCATCCCGTCGCGCAACATGACGAAACACTCTGCGCTCACAGGCAGCGTTCAGACTCTGGCGGTGGCGGAGATCCGCCCAATAGACTCGGCCAGTACCACCAGGCTCGAGAGAGTGAGTAGATGCGCGCACGTGAGGTCGTCGGCGGAGCCCTTCTGGCGCTCGCTCTGATCATGGGGGCGCCGCTGGCGGCGAGCGCTCAAGACCCGGTCGAACTGGGCAGCGGCCATGTCGTCGATCAGGCCGGAGTCGTCTCGCCGAGCGACGAGAAAGTCATCGCGAACGCGGCGGCGGAGCTGTACAAAGACCACCAGATCGACCTCTACGTCGTCTATGTCGACCAGTTCACCAACCCGTCGCAGGCGGCCGACTGGGCGAACCAGACGGCGGAGAACAACAACCTCGGCCCCAAGGACTACCTGCTCGCCGTCTCGACCGACGGGCGTGCGTACTACCTCTCGGGCGATTCCGAAGGCCCCGTCAGCGACGACCAGCTCTCGCAGATCGAGAACAACGACATCGAGCCGAAGCTGAAGGCGGGCGACTGGTCGGGGGCTGCGGTCGCGGCGGCGAACGGCCTCGGGGATGCGGTCGGCGGCGGCAGCGGCGGCTCCGGCTTCTTCTGGTTCTTCCTGATCGCCATCGTCGTCGTCGGGCTCATCATCTTCTTCGTCGTGCGCAGCCGGTCGAAGAAGAAGGCGACGACCGGCGGAACCGCGACCAGCGGGCCCGCGACACCGCAGAGCGAACTCCAGACGATGCCCATCGCCGAACTCGAGCGTCGCGCCGGCTCTGCTCTCGTACTGACCGACGACGCCGTGCGAACCAGCGAGGAGGAGCTCGGGTTCGCAACCGCCCAGTACGGCGCGCAGTCCGTCGTCCCCTTCCAGGCAGCGCTCGACACCGCCAAGGCGCAGCTCACCGACGCCTTCAAGCTCAAGCAGAAGCTCGACGACGCGGAACCCGACAGCGAACAGCAGACACGGGAGTGGAACGCGCAGATCGTGCAGCTGTGCGCCGCGGCGAACGATGCGCTCGACAAGCAGGCTGACGCGTTCGACGACCTGCGCGCGCTGGAGAAGCGCATCCCGGAGGCAAGCGCCGAGATCCAGACGGCTGCAGCCGAGGTGCAGGGCAGAATAGCGCCGGCGACCGCGACATTGACCGCCCTCGGTGAGCGCTACACCGATGCCTCACTCGCGACGGTGCACGACAACATCGCACAGGCGAGCGAGCGTCTCTCGTTCGTGACGACGGCGCTCGCGGCCGCGAAGCAGAAGAGCGACGCGGGCGACGCCTCAGCGGCCGCCATCGGGGTGCGCGCCGCCGAAGAGTCGGTCGACCAGGCCAAGCTGCTTCTCGACGCCGTTGATCGCCTGGGCCACGACCTGGCGACGACGCAGCAGACCATCGACGCCACGATCGCCGAGCTCGAGAGCGACGTCGCCGCCGCGCGGGCGCTCGCGGCCGCCGGAGATCCGCAGGGCACGATCGCGGGTGCGGTCGCCGCGACGGAGCAGACACTCACCGACGTCACAGCGAAGGTCGCCGCCGGTCGTGTGAACCCGCTCGAGATCCGCCAGCGGCTCGAAGCCGCGAACCAGTCCATCGACGGTGTGCTCCAGGGTGTTCGGGATGCGCAGCAGCAGACGCAGCGCGCACAGAGTTCCCTGCAGCAGACGCTGCTCTCCGCCAAGAGCAGGGTCTCCGCCGGCGAAGACTTCATCACCGCCAGGCGCGGCGCGGTCGGGCCGGAGGCACGAACCCGGCTCGCCGAGGCCGGACGACTGGTCGTGCAGGCCGAGGCGGCTGCTGCGGACGACCCGGTGTCGGCGCTGGCGCAGGCGCAGCGCGCCGACCAGCTCGCCGAGCAGGCCATCCAACTCGCCCAGCAAGACGTCGGCGGTTTCCAACCCTCCTCCGGCGGTCTCGGCGGACTGTTCGGCGGCGGCACGAGCGGCGGCGGCGGCGGCGGAAACGGAGCCATGGGCGCGATTCTCGGCGGCATCCTCATCAACTCGGTGCTCGGCGGCGGGGGCG
The DNA here is from genome assembly GCF_042880955.1 of Leifsonia sp. NPDC058292. NCBI lineage: Bacteria > Bacillati > Actinomycetota > Actinomycetes > Micrococcales > Microbacteriaceae > Leifsonia > Leifsonia sp. NPDC058292. The sequence continues at coordinate 22,183 of NZ_JBHVYL010000004.1, read as the reverse complement.
GCGGCGGACTGTTCGGCGGAGGCGGCGGCGGCGGTCGCACCGGCGGTGGTCGCATTGGTGGCGGGGGCGGATTCAGCCCAGGAAGCTTCGGCGGGGGCGGCACTCGTTCCCGTCGCGGAGGTGGACGGTTCTAGGCCTTGATCGTCGGGCCCAAACGAAAGGAAGCACAATGGCAAAGCAGTCAATCTTCGGGCGGATCTCGCAGCTGATGAAGGCGAACGTCAACGCCCTCATCGACCAGGCCGAAGACCCGGAGAAGATGCTCGACCAGATGGTGAGGGACTTCACCAACAACATCGCCGACGCCGAGAGCGCCATCGCTGAGACCATCGGCAATCTGCGGCTGCTCGAAGACGACCACCGCGAAGACGTCGAGGCGGCCGGCGAGTGGGGCCAGAAGGCGTTGGCGGCGAGCAAGCAGGCCGACGTCTATCGTTCGGGTGGCGACGCCGCCAACGCGGACAAGTTCGACAACCTCGCGAAGGTCGCACTGCAGCGGCAGATCGCGGCCGAGAACGAGGCCAAGGCGGCCGAGCCGCAGATCGCATCCCAGACCGAGATCGTCGACAAGCTGAAGTCGGGCCTGAACGGCATGAAGACCAAGCTCGAGCAGTTGAAGAGCAAGCGCAGCGAGCTCATCGCCCGTGCGAAGAGCGCGCAGGCGCAGTCGCAGGTGATGGATGCGGTGAAGAGCGTCGACATCCTCGACCCCACCAGCGAGGTCGGCCGGTTCGAAGACAAGATCAAGCGCGAGGAGGCGCGGGTTCGCGGCGCGTCCGAACTAGCGGCGTCGAGCCTCGACGCCCAGTTCAACCAGCTGGACGACCTCGGCGAGATGACGGAGGTCGAGGCGCGGCTCGCCGCTCTCAAGACCGGCGGCTCCCCCGCCCCGGCGGCGGTGACCGCCGACCCGACGTCGTCGGCGCCGTACACGCCGGGCCAGTGACCGAGGCGCGGCGGCGGCCGAGCGTCCCCGCCGCGTCGGCACTGCAAGACACGACGCACTCCCACCCCGACAGAGTTGGATGACCGAATGACGACAGTGGTGCACGCCCGCGCGGGCGCGACCGGGGTTCGCGGATGAGCGGGGCGACGTTCCTCGTCGTGCCGCAGTGGCAAGGGTCCGGCTCGTCCCGCGCGATGCGGCTGATCGACGGTGCAGAAGCCATCCGCGGCGATCTGCCCTCGGCCGCGACCACCGTCGTTCCGGTGCCGGCCTCCGCCGGTGACTCGCTCGGCACCGGCGTGCACCGCTTCTCGTCGCTCATCAGCATCCGAGACGCCGTTCTCGCCGAGCTCTCGGTTCTCGAAGCTCCGGTGATCACGATCGGCGGCGACTGCGGGGCCGACCTCGGCGGCATTCAATACGCGCTGGCCGGGCGGCCTCCGGGCAGCGTCGCGGTCGTGTGGTTCGACGCCCACGGCGACCTGAACGACGTGGATTCCTCGCCGTCCGGAGCCTTCCACGGCATGGTGGTCCGGGCTCTGCTCGGCGACGGCGCCGAAGGCCTGGCCTCCACCGGGGCGGCAGTCCTTCCGCGATCGAATCTCGTGCTCGCGGGCACCAGGGCGCTCGACGACGGTGAGGAGTCGTTCGTCACCGCCTCGGGCATCAGCGTGCTCTCCGCCGATGACGTCGCCGACCCGCAGACCGTGGTTGAAGCGGTCGCCGCGACGGGCGCGACAGCCGTCTACCTGCACATCGACCTCGACGTGCTCGACCCCGCCACGATGGACGGCATCGGCTATCCGGAACCGTTCGGGGTGCAACCCGGCCAGCTCGCGGATGCGGTGCGGGCGTTGCGCGCCCGGTTCGAGCTCGCCGGCGCTGCGATCACCGAGTTCGCTCCCGAGTCTCCGGAGAACGCCGAGCGCGATCTTCCGGTCATCCTGCGCATTCTCGGCTCGTTGACCGCCGCGCTGCCCGCCGCCGCGGGCGACGGTTCGGCGAGCGCTCTCGGCGGGTCGAACTCCTCCACGAACGGCGGAGCTCGGCATCTCTCCACAGATTCGCCGCCTCCGGACGACACGGTCTGAGTGTCGAGTAGCTTGAGAGACATGACCGAACCCAAGATCCTCACCGAACGGCGGGGGCACGTTCTGCTCATCGCGTTCAACCGTCCGGAGAAGCGCAACGCCGCAGACTACGACCTGCTCAGTCAGCTTGCTGCCGCGTACGGAGAGCTGGAGCGAAACCCCGAGTTGCGGGTCGGACTGGTCTACGCCATCGGGGAGCACTTCACGGCCGGGCTCGACCTCGCCGATCTCGGCCCGCGCATCGGCGCGGACGGTCTGTCGTTCACCGAGCAGGGCGGAATCGATCCCTGGCAGGTCTCCGGGGTGCAGCTCACCAAGCCCGTCGTCGTCGCGGTGCACGGAACGTGTCTCACGCTCGGAATCGAGCTGATGCTCGCGGCCGACATCTCCGTCGCGGCACGATCGACCACGTTCGGGCAGATCGAGGTGACCCGCGGCATCCTGCCGTTCGGCGGTGCAACGCTGCGCTTTCCTCGTGCCGTCGGCTGGGGCAACGCGATGCGCTACATCCTCACCGGCGACACGTTCGACAGCGCCGAGGCGCTTCGCATCGGGCTCGTGCAGGAGGTCGTCGACGACGGTGAACAGTTCGACCGCGCGCTCGCCATCGCCGAGCGGATCGCCGCCCAGGCGCCGCTCGCGGTGCAGGCGGCCCTGAGCAACGCCAAGCGTGCGGTGCGAGAAGGCGACGCCGCCGCAGAATCAGAATTGCAGCCCACACTCGTGCGGCTGGTCGCGAGCGAAGACGCCGCGATCGGCATGCGAGCCTTCCTCACCCGAACAGAAGCAGAGTTCGTCGGGCGCTAGCCGACGAGACAGGAGTCGAAAAGAATGGCAACGACCGAATACGACGTCATCGTGATCGGTGCGGGCGCCGTCGGCGAGAACGTCGCCGACCGCGCCGCGCAGGGCGGCCTCCGCACCGTGATCGTCGAGTCCGAACTCGTTGGTGGCGAGTGCTCCTACTGGGCTTGCATGCCGTCGAAGGCCCTGCTGCGCAGCGGCGCCCTGCTCCGGGCGGCCGAACGGGTCGGCGGGGTTCGCGAGGCGGTCACCGGGAAGCTCGATGTCGCGGCCGTGCTGAAACGTCGCGACTACGTCACGAGCGACTGGAAGGACGACGGGCAGGTCGAATGGCTGAACGGGGCCGGCATCGACCTCGTGCGTGGCCGGGGAGTCATCACGGCTCCGCGTGAGGTGACAGTCACCGCCGAAGACGGCACGGTCACCGTGCTCACCGCCAAGCACGCGGTCGGCATCGCGACCGGTTCCGCCGCACTTCTGCCCGACATCCCCGGCCTGCGCGAGAGCCAGCCCTGGACGAGCCGCGACGCCACGAGCGCCCAGCACATCCCGTCGTCGCTCATCGTGCTCGGCGGCGGCGTCGTCGGGGTCGAGATGGCGACGGCATATGCCGGATTCGGCACGAAGGTCGATCTCATCGCCCGCGGGGCCCTGCTCAGCGCCAACGAGCCGTTCGCGGGAGAGCTGGTGGCCGACTCCCTGCGCGAGCTGGGTGCGACGCTTCACCTGGATGCGTCGCCGACCTCGGTCGAACGCACGGAAGACGACAAGCTCCTCGTGCGACTGAACGATGGGTCCACCATCGAGGCCGAGGAACTGCTGGTCGCGACGGGCCGGGTGCCGAACACCGCCGACCTCGGTCTGGAGGCCTTCGGCCTCGAGGGCGGAGAGTGGCTCCACGTCGACGACACCCTGCGCGTGCTCGGTGCCGACGGTGAGCCGGTCGACGGCGGCTGGCTCTACGGCGTGGGAGACGTGAACCATCGCGCGCTCCTCACCCACCAGGGCAAGTACCAGGCCCGAGCGGCCGGCGACGCCATGGCGGCGCGTGCCCGTGGCGTCGACGTCTCCCTCGAACCGTGGACGACCTATGTGGCGAACGCGGACCACCAGTCGGTTCCCCAGGTCACGTTCACCGATCCTGAAGTGGCGTCGGTCGGGCTCACCGCACAGGCGGCCGAAAAGGCGGGTTACCGCATCCGCGTCGTCGACTACGCCATCAGCAACGTGTCGGGCGCCACCATCGCGGCCGACAACTACACGGGCCAGGCCCGCATGGTCGTCGACGAAGACCGTCAGGTCGTGCTCGGCGTGACGTTCGTCGGCCAAGACGTCGGCGAACTCCTGCACTCCGCCACGATCGCCGTGGTCGGCGAGGTTCCCCTGTCGAGGCTGTGGCACGCGGTGCCGTCGTATCCGACGCTCAGCGAGGTCTGGCTCCGGCTCCTCGAGACCTACGGCCGGCCGACGGAGTAGAAGTGCGCGCGATACGACGGATGCTGCTCGACTCTCCGATCAGCTGGCTCGGATACCTCTACGCCACGGCCGTCGGCCTGGTGTGGGGCTTCATCTGGAGCACAGGGCGAGTGGAGCGACGGCAGGGGATGTTCGTGTTCCGCGGCATGCCGCCGCGCACGTTCGGCCGGGGCGGCTCGTGTGTCGGAGGGTGCTACCTCACCGCGCAGAACGTCTCCGACGACGTGCTGGAACACGAAGCCGTACACAAACGGCAATGGCAGCGCTACGGGATGCTGTTCCCGTTTCTCTACCTGATCGCCGGGCGCGATCCACTCAAGAACCGCTACGAGATCGAAGCAGGACTCGAGAAAGGGGGCTACGTATGAGCGCAGCAGACGGAAAGCGCACGATCGTGCTCACCGGGGCCAGCTCGGGAATCGGCGCGGTCGCGGCCGCGCAGCTGGCCGCGCAGGGCAACGAGCTCGCCGTGGTGGGCCGCAACGCGGAACGCACCGAAGCCGTGGCCGAGCGGGTCGGCGCGACGCCCTTCCTCGCCGACTTCGAACGTCTCGACGACGTGCGCGCCCTGGGCGCCGCGCTGCTCGACCGCTACGACCGCATCGACGTGCTCGCCAACAATGCCGGAGGCCTCTACTCCAAGCGTGAGGTGACGGTCGACGGCCACGAGCGCACGTTCCAGACCAACCACCTGGCGCCCTTCCTGCTCACGAGCATTCTGCTTCCGCGGCTGGTGGCAACGGCCGAGGCCGGTCATCCCGCTCGCGTCGTCTCCACCGCCTCTCTCGCCAACCTCTTCGGCAACGTGCGGCTCGACGACCTCGAGTTCGAGAAACGCCCGTGGCTCGGCGGCTGGCACGCGTACGGCACAGGAAAGCTCGAGACGATTCTCTTCATCCGCGAGCTCTCCGAACGGCTCACCGGCACCGACGTCGAAGCGTTCTCGTTCCACCCGGGCACCATCGCCACCAACTTCGGCATGTCGTCGCCGCTCATCCGTTTCGGCGCTGCGGTCACACGGGGAACGTACGGCATCACCGTAGAAGCCGGCGCCGCTCCCCTCGTCAGGCTGACCGCCGATACGCCCGTCGGCGCTCCGAGCGGTACGTACTTCGACCGTTTGACGGCCAATGGCAAGGTGCGGCAACAGGCGCGAAACGCCCAGCTCGGGCGCGACCTCTGGACAGTCAGCGAGCAACTGACAGGCGTCGACGCCGTGGTGTGACCGCGAGCGTGACGCCGAGGGTGACGGCTATCCCGGCTCAGTGAGAGGTCGGCACCGAGACGGAGGAGGGCAGCATGCCGACCTCCGACACGAGATGCTCCTGCACCTCGGCGACGAGTGAGAAGCCACCGAGAACGATCGCGCGGGTCTCCCCCGGGCCGTCGCAGAGCATTTCCGCGCTCCAGGCACGAACGGCACGGGTCGCAGCCTCGCCGCGAGCGCAGCGTGCCCCGCTGCCGGGACGCCCGGTGCGACGAGAGCGTGCGAGCCAGGTGACCGTCATCCGCATCGGGATCGCCAAAGCGACGGCGTCTTCAGGATGCTCGACCTCGACGAACACGCGGCCCCGAGCGCACAGCGGCAAGAGCGCCAGTTCCGCCTCGAGCTGCGTCAGCGACGACTCGTCCGCGACGACCAAGAACTGCACACGGTCATCGTGGTGGGCGGTGGTCGCGGTGTGGTGCGCGTGATCGGGTCGGTACATCGTGCTTTCAGTATAGGCGAGCCTTACCTAACCATCACCGGCTCGAAGCGGATGCCCAGCAGCGACTTCCCTCCGAGCGCACGGCGGAGCATGATCGAACCATGCAGCCCACGGCGAAAACCCCGATCGCACCGATGCTGGCGAAAGCCGTACCGAAAGTTCCGGAGGCCGACTCCGTCGAGGGCGGCCTGAGCTACGAGCCCAAGTGGGACGGCTTTCGGGCGATCGTCTACGCCGAAGGATCCGGCACGAGCGTCGACCGTGTCGAGATCGGCAGCCGCGGCTCCAAGATGCTCACCCGCTACTTTCCCGAACTGGTCGACGCGTTCACCCGGCTCCTGCCGGGCCCGTGCGTGCTCGACGGCGAGATCGTCGTGCCCACCGGTGAGCCCGGGTCGCAACGGCTCGACTGGGAGGCTCTGTCGCAGCGCATCCATCCCGCCGCAAGCAGGGTGACCCTTCTCGCGGAGCAGACGCCCGCGACGTTCGTCGCCTTCGACCTACTCGCGCGTGGCGACGAATCGCTGGTCGACGCACCGTTCGCCGACCGTCGTGCCGCCCTAGAAGAGTTCGCCGGAGAGCTTCCCGCGCCCCTGCAGCTCACCCGAACGACCACCGATGTCGACCTGGCGCGCCGCTGGCTGCAGGAGTTCGAGGGCGCCGGCCTCGACGGCGTGGTCGCGAAGCCGCTTGCCGCCCCGTACGCCCCCAACAAGCGCACGATGCTGAAGATCAAGCACCACCGGACGGCGGATGTGGTCGCGCTCGGCTACCGCATCCACACCAGCGGACGCGGCGTCGGCTCGCTGCTCGTCGGTCTGTACGACTCGACGGGAACGCTCCGCAACGTCGGAGGCGTCTCGGCCTTCAGCGACGTTCGCCGCCTCGAACTCATCGACGAGCTCGCACCGCTGGTCGAGCGCGACGAGAACGGCGACCCCACGAAAGGCGAGACCGAACGGAGCCGCTTCTCCTCGGGCAAAGACGTGTCGTTCGTTCGCCTGCGCCCCGAACGCGTGCTCGAAGTCCGCTACGACCAGATGGAAGGGATGCGCTTTCGGCACACGGCCCAGTTCGAACGCTGGCGCCCCGATCGCGACGCGGCCTCCTGCACCTTCGAGCAGCTCGAGCGCCCGGTCGCGTACGACTTGGCCGACGTGCTCAGCTGAGACCGCCCGAAGGGCGAGTTGTTGCGAGCGCGAGGGTCTTCTGGCTCGCAACAACTCGCCCTTCGGCGGTCGGCTGACTCAGAAGGGGTCGCCTCTGGGCTCAGGGCTTCTTGGCCCGGCTCGGCTGCACCCGCGGCGGCTCGCCCGGCATCTTCGGGTAGTCGGGAGGAAACGGAAGCTCCCCGAGGCCCGACTCCAGGTCGCGCTTCCACCAGCCGAGCAGCTCGTCGATGCGACCGGGCTTCTGCCCGAACGTCTCCCAGGGGTCGCCGACGCTCGCGAGACGGTCAGGCACCGTCAAGACCGTGAAGTCCTTCGGATTCACGGTCTCCAGCTCGTCCCAGGTGATCGGCGTCGCCACCGGAGCATGAGCCAGGGCCCGAGGGCTGTATGCGCCTGCCATCGTGCGGTCCCGATTCGCCTGGTTGAAGTCGACGAAGATCCGTTCCCCGCGTTCCTCCTTCCACCAGGCGGTGGTGACCGCATCCGGCATCCGCCGCTCGAGTTCGCGGGCCGCTGCGATGACCGCGTGCCGCACATCCTGGAACTCGTGGGTCGCCTCGATCGGCGCGAACACGTGCAGCCCGCGGTTTCCGGAGGTCTTGATGTAGGCGTCCAGACCCGCCTCGGCCAGCACCTTGCGCAATTCGATCGCGGCCGGCACCGCGTCGTCGAAATCCGTGCCGGGCTGCGGATCGAGGTCGATGCGCAGCTGATCCGGGTTGTCGGAGTTGTCGGCACGCGACGGCCAGGGGTGGAACACCACCGTGTTCATCTGTACGGCCCAGACGACCGCCGCCGGCTCGTCGAGCACGACTTGCGGATGCGACCTCGCGCTCGGGTAGACCACCATCACCGAGCGCACGTAGTCCGGAGCACCGCGCGGCGGGTTCTTCGAGAAGAACTGTTCGCCGTCGATCCCCTCCGGAAAGCGCTGCAGCGAGACCGGGCGGTCGCCGTTCGCGCGCAGGAACGCGTCGCCGACGGCGATGAAGTAGTTCGCCAGATCGAGTTTCGTGATGCCGAGCTCGGGCCACAGCACTCGGCTGGGGCTGGAGATCCGAACGTCGCGCTCGCCGTTCGGGCCGGGAACCGTGATCACAACCGCTTCGCTCGCCATGCCACCACCGTACTCGCGGCGTGTGTTCGCAGTCACTCCCCGATGACTCTGTTGTGAATTCCGTGTGCGAAGCGTTGTCGCGCAACGGGTCTGTGCGATTCTGGGCAAGAATGTCTAAGCGTCCCTATCCCCGACCGAGGATGCGCGAGAAGAGGGATTCAACTGAGGATCATCAGCTACAACCTGCGCAAACACGCGGCGGGCCACGAGTTGGCCGACATCGCGGCGGTCCACGACGTCGACGCCCTGTGCCTGCAGGAGTGCGACGCGGAGGCGCTGCCGGAACGACTGCACCACCTCGTGCTGGCCGACGCCACCAAGACGAACCGCCTCGGCCTCGCTATCTACGTGCGCGAGAGCAAGTACGACATCATCGAGACCAAGGTCTTCGCGGTTCAGAAGTCGGTGCACGATCGCGTTCTCGCTCCGGCGCACGAGCGGCTGCTGGCCGCCCACCTGCACGACCGCGAGACGGGCGAGGATGTGCTGGTCGGCTCGTTCCACGCCGCCCCGCTCACCGCATCCAACTCCCTGCGCCGCAAGCAGATCTCGGCCGCGCACGCCGGCATGCGTTCGCTCGCCGACGACATCCCCGCCGTGATGGTGGGCGACTTCAACTACCCGTGGTTCATCCGCGGCCTCGAGCGCCGGCTGACCACCACCGGCTATGCGCTCATGCGCAGCACCGAGCCCACCTACCTGCGGTACAAGTTCTTCACCGGCTACTTCGATTTCGTCACGTCGACCGGTTTCGACATCAAGCAGGTCGATGTTCTGCCCGCGGGCGCGTCAGACCACCGCGCGATCAGCCTCGACGCCCGCCTCGCCGCCTGACGTCTGCACCGCCGACGACGGGACGGCCGGCGCCGGCGCTGACGGCGGGACGGCCGACGACGGCACCGACACCCTGTCACCCGGCGCGGGTTCGATGACTCCGAGGGCGATCAGCCTCGACCGGATGCCGCCCACCCGGCGCCCGGTCGCCGCCGCGATCTCCTTCACGGCTTCGCCGCGGGCGAAGGCCTCGACCACCGCGGCCTCCTCCTCGATCGTCCAGCGACGATAGGCGTTCGGATGCTCCCTTCGCGCGCGCTGGATCGGGTCTTCCACGAGCACCTGCACACCTACCACCTCGTCGAGCCGCCAGCGGGCGACGGCTTCTTCGCTCTCCGATCGCCACCAGGCGATTACGCCGTCGTCGATCGTCATCAGTGACGAATCGACGTCGATGACGCCTCCGTCGATCGTTGAAATGCGCAACACAGCAGCCTCCCCAGTGGTGAAATATCGAATGCCTTCGACGGTAGTGGGCAGGATATCGCCGCACCAGAGCACGTACGCGTGACGCCCTCGGCCGACCGTGAGGGCACCCCTGTGCGCCTGCTGAACTGCGGCGTATGGTTGTCGCGTTTCTGCGAGAGGACTCGGCGGAGGAGGCTCGGCGATGACATGGTGGGACTGGCTCGCGGCCTCCGACTACACCGTCGCGCGCGAGGTGCTACAGCGCGGAGTCGCCGCGCTGTACCTCATCGCCTTCGTCTCGGCCGTGAACCAGTTTCCGGCGCTCCTCGGCGAGCACGGGCTCCTTCCCGTGCCGCGATTCCTGACCACCCTGTACGCCCGACGCCAGCCCACCCTGTTCCGGTGGCGGTACTCCGACCGGCTGTTGCTCGCCGTCGCGTGGACGGGCGCCGGGCTCTCCGCCCTGCTCGTCGTCGGCGTGCCTCAGGCGGCGCCGTCGTGGGTGCTCATCCCCGTCTTCCTCGTCGTGTGGCTGCTCTACCTGTCGATCGTCACCGTCGGTCAGACGTTCTACTCGTTCGGTTGGGAGAGCCTGCTGCTGGAGGCGGGGTTCATCGTCGCCTTCCTCGGCGCCCACGACACGCCTCCACCGGTGACGATCGTCTTCCTGCTGCGCTGGCTGGTGTTCCGGCTCGAGTTCGGCGCGGGCATGATCAAGATGCGCGGCGACCGGTCGTGGCGCGACCTGACGGCCCTCTTCTACCACCACGAGACCCAGCCGATGCCGAATCCGCTGAGCCGCACCGCGCACCTGCTCCCCCGGTGGTGGCACCGCGTCGAGGTGCTCGGGAACCACTTCGCCCAACTCATCGTGCCGTGGTTCCTGTTCGCGCCGCAGCCGGTGGCGAGCGTGGCTGCCGCCATCGTCATCCTGACCCAGTTGTGGCTCGTTGCGACGGGCAACTTCGCCTGGCTCAACGTGATCACGATCGTGCTCGCGTTCGCCGCTGTGAGCGACTCGGCGTTCTCCTGGGTGCTGGGCGGAGCCCGGGTGGGCCCGGTCGGCGACACCGGCATGCCCCTGTGGTTCGCGCTGGTCGCCCTCACCGCGAGCGCACTGCTCGTCGTGTTGAGCTGGCCTCCGCTCCGCAACCTGTTCGCCCGCCGGCAGCTGATGAACGCGAGCTTCAACCGCTGGCATCTCGTCAACGCGTACGGTGCTTTCGGCAGCGTGACCAAACAGCGCTTCGAGGTGATCGTCGAGGGCACGGCCGACGATCCCGAGACTCCGGATGCCGAATGGCGGGAGTACGGGTTCAAGGGCAAGCCGGGCGAGGTGACGCGCATCCCCCGCCAGTTCGCGCCCTATCACCTGCGGCTCGACTGGCTGATGTGGTTTCTCGCCCTCGGCTCGCGCGACACCCGCTGGTTCGAGATGTTCCTGCTGAGGCTCCTCGAAGCGGATGCGCCGACCCTCGCCCTGCTGCGCACCGATCCGTTCAACGGTTCGCCACCGCGTGCCGTGCGGGCGCGCACCTTCCTCTACCGTTTCGCCACCCGCGAGGAGAAGCGGGAGTCCGGGGCGATCTGGATGCGCACCGAGGTCGGGGTGCTGGTGCCGCCGGCGAGCCTGCGCGGCTGACCACGCACACGCCGACATCCCGGTCAGTAGCCGCCGCGCTCCTCTTGCAGTCGCGCGAGGTCGCGCTGGATGAGCAGCCGCAGCCGCCCGGGTCGCTCCTCCTCGTAGCCGGCCTTCAACGCCTCCACGCCGGAGAAGGCGTCGAGGGAGGCGCCGATGGCGTCGCCCACCTCGTCCCACGCGTCTTTGCGCGACCGCTCCACGATGGCCAGCAGCTCCTCGTCGGAGTCCGCCCGCGTGCGCAGCGCATCCGCCAGCGCCGTGGCAGCGGCCTCACGCCGCAGCAGGTTGGCGCCGTCGACGTCGCGGTAGTCGTGCGGATGCTCGGCGTCACCCCCGCGCCCGGCCACCGCGAGCCACGCTTCGGCGGCACGGGCGGAGGCCTGTTCCTGCTCGTCGGCGAGTTCCCGGAGCATCTCCGCCGCCTGCTCCGTGTGCCTCGCCGGGTCGAACGCGTTTCCGAGCTGGATGGTGTCGACGACGATGTGGTTCTTGACCGCCATGCGCGTGGCGTAGTCCGCCAGCAGCATCCCCTCTTCGACCGATTGGTCGAGCGAGGCGGGCTCGATCTCGATGAGCGCCTTCTCGTCGAACGGCCGCATGCTGGGCTTGCCCGCCCGTTTGCGGAACCAGTTCGGCCAGCGCATCCGTCTCCTCGTCGTCGGCCGACGCGAACGGAACGTCGTCGCTCGGCTCGTCCATTCTTTCAGGTGGTCGCGTGGAATGGTGAGCGTCGGCGGCATGCGGCAGAGTGGAGTCATGGCGGGCATCCGATACGAATTCGAGGCGGATCTGTGGCGCTGGGAGGCGCGGCGCGACCTGTGGGTGTTCGCGCGGTTGCCGCTCGACATCTCGCAGGAGATCCACGATCAGCCGCATCCTCCGGCCGGGTGGGGGTCGGTGAAGGTGATGGTCACCCTCGGCGGCTCGCGGTGGGCGACCTCGATCTTTCCCGAGTCGGCTGACGGGGCGTACACCTTGGCGATCAAGGGGTCTGTGCGCAAAAAGGAGGGCGTCGGCCTCGGGGATGTGGTGAGGATCGGCATCGAGACCCTGGCCTAGCCGGGAGGTCGCTCACCTCGGCACCAGCATCCAGGTCGTCATGGCGCACATCGCGACCGCGGACGAGAGCGGAAGCAGCCCGCGGACCAGGCCGATGCGCCGGGTCGCCCGCACGGCCGAAGCGAGGCAGCCGATCCCGAGCACGACCACCGACAACGCCAGTGCCACCGTGATCGGGGCGACCCCGCCGCCGGCCCCCGGATGCGCGTGAGGGACCAGCCCCATGACGCCCGGCCCCGCGCTGTGGCCGCGGTGGGCGAACAGGAGGCCGAGCACCACCATCAGTGCCATCGCGAACGGCTCGGCAGCCAGCTGGGCGGCTCCGCTCCGACGGCCGCGCCGGGCCGCCCAGGCCGACAGCGTCAGCAGCAGGGCGATCCACACCGGCGCGGGCAGTACGGTGATCGCCGGAACGGCCATGTCCGCGGTGGCCAGCAGGGAGACGATCGGCACGACGATGCCCGGCCGGCCGGGCGCACGAACCGGGTTCATGCCGCGGTGCAGCTCAGCGTTCATCGATTCCGAGCGGCACCCCCGACCGGTCTTTGAGGAGCAAGGTCGCGCCGAAGGCGATCACGGTCACCACGGCGATGTAGCCGGCGACAGCGAACACCGTTCCGGTCGACTGCACGAGCGCGGTGGCGATGGTCGGCGCGAACGCCCCACCGATGACCGCGCCGAGTGCGTAGGAGACGGAGACCCCCGAATACCGCACTCTGGCAGGGAACATCTCGGCGAAGAACGCGGCCTGCGGCCCGTAGGTGAGACCGTTGCCGACGGTGAACAGGGCGAGGCCGAGGAAGAGCAGGAACACGTTGCCGGTGTTCACGAGTACGAAGAGCGGCACGACGGTGATCAGCTGGCAGATCCACCCGATGATGTAGGTGCGACGGCGGCCGATGCGGTCGGAGACCACGCCGCCGAACCAGGTCATGATCAGCCAGACGACGGCCGATGCGCTCACCGCGAGGAGAACGGGTGTGCGCTCGAGCCGGATGGGTCCGTCCGGGTCGGTCGTGTAGTTCTGGAGGTAACCGCCGGTGGTCATGTAGCCGGCGACGCTGTTGCCCGCGAACGTCAGCGCCGCCAGCAGCACGAGCCAGCCGCTGTGGCGGAACAGCTCGACGATGGGAAGCCTCGTGCGCTGCTTCTGCTGCGCCAGCTGCAGGAACACGGGGCTCTCCTCGACCGTTCGGCGAACGAGGAAGCCGACGACGACGAGGATCGCGCTCACCAGGAAGGGAACACGCCACCCCCACTCGACGAACGCGTCGCCCGGCGAGAATACTCCGCTCATCAGCGCGAGCACGCCGGATGCGAGCAGCAGGCCGAGGGGCACGCCGATCTGCGGGAACGCGCCGAACTTGCCGCGCTTGTCGTCGGGGGCGTGCTCGACGGCCATCAATACCGCGCCGCCCCACTCACCACCGGCGGAGACCCCCTGCAGGATGCGCAGCACCAGGAGCATCACCGGCGCCGCGACACCGATCTGCGCGTACGTGGGCAGAAGACCGATCAGGGTCGTGGAGGCTCCCATGAGCAGCAGGGTGGCGACGAGCATCGCCTTGCGGCCGATGAGATCGCCGAAGTGGCCGGCCAGAAAGGCGCCGAGCGGCCGGAAGAGAAAGCTCACGCCGACCGACGCGAACGCCAGGAGCACCGACACCTGCGGGCCCGCGGGCTCGAAGAACAGGTTCGCGAACACCAGACCGGCCGCGCTCGCGTAGATGAAGAAGTCGTACCACTCGACGGTGGTTCCGATCACGGTGGCGACGGCGACCCTGCGGAGGTCCTTTGTGACGGGCGGGGCTACGGCTGTCATGCGTTCTCCTTTGAACACTCGAACGTATACGATCTGAGATACTATACAGACCCGTTCGGGCGGTGCGCCAGAATGGCAGCATGGCGACCGCATCCGCACCCGACACGCCCCACTCGCAGACGCTCTCCCGCGGCATCCGGGTGCTGGAGATCCTCGCCGAGTCGGACGAGCCGATGACCATCGCGGCCGTCTCCGCCGCCCTCGGCGTGCACCGTTCGATCGCGTACCGCATCCTTCGCACCCTGGAGAGCCACGGCCTCGTCGTGCGCGACGCTGCCGGATCGATGCAGCTGGGCCCGCGGATGGCCGCCTTGGCCCGGTCCGTGTCGCGCGACCTGCAAGCGGCGGCGCTGCCCGCCCTCACCGCCCTCGCGAACGACCTCACCATGACGGCGTTCCTCGCCGTGCTCGACCGCCACGAGGTCGTCACCCTGGTGAGTGTGGAGCCCACGCACGCGCACGCCGCCGTCGCTCAGCGCCCTGGAACGCGGCATCCACTCGCATCCGGCGCGCCCGGGATCGCCATCCAGTCGGTGCTCACGGAGAGCCAGTGGCAGGCGCTCGGCGACGAGCATCCGCGAGCCGAGGCCGCCGACGCCCGGCGCCAGGGGTACGCGACGAGCCACGACGAGGTCATTCCGGGGCTCGCCTCGGTCGCCGTTCCCCTGGTGCTCCCCGGTCAGCCCCCGGCCGCCATCGCGGTGGTCTACGTGGCGGGCGGGCGAGAGGTAGCGCCGATCGGGGCCAGGCTGGCGGATGCGGTCGCCGCGGTACGGGCCGAACTCGCCTGAGCCGAGCCGCGAGGAACAGGGGTGGACTGGTCGGTCGCCGCGAACGGATGATATGGTCCGTATCACGGATCGTATACAGTGTCGTCACGAACCCGAGTGAGGTGCCCCCGTGCTCAGCAGTTCCCTTCCGCAATCCCCCGCCGCCAGCCGCGTGACCACGTCGGTCGCGCGTAACTTCAGCGAGTTCCGGACGGCGGTGTCCGAGTCGTTCGTGCCGTTGCACGTCACGAGCTCGCATCCCGACCCGTTCTGGGGTCGCATCCGATCGGCCAGCGCCGACGAGGTGCACGTCTCGGAGGTGAGCGCCGCCGAACACGTGGTGGAGCGCACGCCCGAGCTGATCGCGCGCAGCGACCGGCACTACTTCAAGCTCAGCCTCCAACTCGCAGGCACCGGCCTCCTCATCCAAGACAATCGCGAAGCGGTGTTGCAGCCCGGCGACCTCGCCGTCTACGACACGCATCGGCCGTACTCCCTCGTGTTCGACGACGACTTCCGCACCATGGTCGTCATGTTCCCGAAGCACCTCATCGATCTGCCGGCCGACGTCGTCGCGCAGCTCACGGCGGTGCGGATGAGCGGCAAGACCGGCGTCGGCAGCATCATCGTGCCCTTCCTCGCGCAACTCGTCGGCAACCTCGAACAGCTCTCGGGCGCGACCGGCGCCCGCCTCGCCCACAGCGCGCTCGACCTCGTCACGACGATGTTCGCGAACGAGCTCGACGTGAGCCAGGGCCCGGCGAACTCGCATCAAGCACTGATGCAGCGCATCCGCGGCTACATCGACGCCAACCTCGCCTCCACCGATCTCGGGCCGACGCAGATCGCCGCCGCCCACTTCATCTCCACGCGGCACCTGCACGGCATCTTCCGTGAGCAGGGCACCACGGTGTCGTCGTGGATCCGCACCCGCCGGCTCGACCGGTGCCGCCGCGACCTGCTGAACCCGCTCTACGCCGATCGGCCCGTTGCCGCCATCGCCGCGCGGTGGGGTTTCGTGGATGCGGCCCATTTCAGCCGCGTGTTCAAGGCCGCGTACGCCGAGTCCCCGAGCGAGTTGCGCGCCACCTCTCGCATCTGACGTCCTCGTCCTTCCGCCGCCGAGGGGCGAGACAACGCGAGCTGCGCCCGGTGCGCGCTCGCAACGACTCGCCCCTCGGCGGATGCGCGAGCGGGGTGAGCGTTGTCGGGCAGCGAAGGCGGCTTGTCGGCGGGCGTACGAAGCGGTCCGAGCCGTTGAGAGGGCGCTGAGGCACGGCGAGCATGGGGATGTCCGCATCGAGGCGGGCAGTCAGTGAAGGGACTCCCATGTCAGAGACCGCCGCCACCGCCGATCCCGCCACCGCCGATCCCGCCATCGAGGAGTGGCGCACCTACGACGAGTTCGCCGCCGGCATCGACACGTACCGGCTGCCGAACACCGACATCGCAGGCACCGCGATCGCTCTCACGCTCGACGACGGTTCCACCGTCGAGCTGGCTTTCGCCGAACACTCCGTGGCGTGGCGCAGCACGGCGGCCTTCGGCTCCCCCGACGGCGCACACGACCCATACGACGCGGTCGCGGTGCGCGATGACGTGGTCTTCGTGAACCTGCCGCTGACCAGCGTCGAGCGCGAGGCCCTGACGATCGTCTACTCGACGACCACGCACCGGGCCCTTGTCGCGCACTCCGTGATCGGCGACGAAGATGTGGAGGGCACGCCACTCGTTCGGCAGACGTTCTGGTCGGCGGTCACCGACGGCGGCGAACCGTCGGGCGAGATCCCGGCTCCGTCGCGCGACCTGATCGGCAAACGCAACGTCTACCGGTACAGCCCGCACCACCTCTACGAGCACGTGTACGTGTCGTCGCAGCGCTACGCCTGGCAGTGCCTGGAGGGAGTGCAGCGCGGCCACGGCGACATGGATCTCTCCACCGTCTGGAAGTTCGCCGACGGCCTGTACCTGTTCTGTTTCCGCGAGTTCCGCATCGCCGTGGCGAGCGTGTGGCTGCACGACCTCGGCTACGGCCTGATGACCACCGGCATCTTCCTCGGCCTGAACGGCGCGGGCGAGTCGGAGCATTCGCGCGCCGGCGGCCACATCTACCCACTCGGCTCGGTGTCGTATCCCGACGCCCAGCCCGTCTGAGCACGACCGACCGGAGGAGTCCACCATGACCACGAACCACGACATCATCAGGGCGCACTACGACGCGAGCGACCGCGGAGACCTCGACGGGATGCTCGTCCCGCTCGCCCCCGACGTGCGCTGGACCGAGATGGCCGGCTTCCCGTACGCCGGAACCTACATCGGCCCCGATGAGGTGCGGGCGAACGTGTTCGAACGCATCGGGGCCGAATGGAACGGCTACACGGCCGCGATCACCGAGCTCATCGACGGCGGTGACACCATCGTCGGCCTGGGAACCTACAGCGGAACGTTCAAGGCGACCGGGCGGTCCTTCGAGGCCCGCGTCGCCCACGTCTGGCGTCTGGAGAACGGCCGCGTCGTGCGTTTCGAGCAGTTCACCGACACCGCGCTCGTGCGCGACGCCGTGCGCTGAGCGAGCCTTCCCGCAGAATCAACCAGCGTGCAGCGACAGACAACATCCGTCGACCGGCCGCCCATAGCGTCGTGGCAACGAATCACGAGATTCGTCCGTTCGCCGTCACACCGCGGGCGGAGAGCGTGCCACGACGAGGTGGTCGTGGTGCAACCCGAGAGGCAGGGAAGCGCATGAAGAGACACGTGTTCTACGCAGCCGCAGCGGTCGCGGCATCCGCGGCGCTCGTGCTGAGCGGCTGCAGCGGCGGTGCGGGCGGCGATGGTGCAGGCAAGATCGTCGTCGGATCGGTCAACACCAAGAGCGGCGCCGCCGCCTTCCCCGAGGCGTCGCAGGCAGCAGCGGCCGTCTTCGCCGACCAGAACGCCAAGGGCGGCATCAACGGCCACAAGATCGACTACAAGAGCCTCGACGACAAGGGCGACCCGGCCACCGCGTCAGCGAACGCCCGCGAGATCGTCGGCAGCGACGAGGCCGTCGCCATGGTGGGCTCTGCGAGCCTCATCGAGTGCGAGATCAACGCCAAGTACTACGAGCAGCAGAAAGTGCTCTCGATCCCGGGCGTCGGCGTGGACACCGGATGCTTCGACAACGCGAACATCTCGCCCGCCAACGTCGGGCCCTTCAACGACATGACACTCACCCTGTACTGGGGTTCCGAGGTCGCGAAGCTCGACAACATCTGCGTGCTGCTGGAGATCGCGGGCAGCACTCGGCCTGCCTACCAGAAGGCCATCGACAAGTGGACCGAGATCACGGGTAAGAAGCCGCTCTACGTCGACGACACCGTTCCGTACGGCGCCAGCGACTACACGCCGTACATCGTGAAGGCGAAGGACGCCGGCTGCAAGGCCCTGGCGATCAACCCGGTCGAGCCCGACGCCATCGCACAGGTGAAGGCGGCCAACGCCCAAGGCTGGAACGACGTGAACTGGCTCTACCTCACCAGCGTCTACAGCGACAACTTCGCCAAAGCGGTCAGCGACGCCGGCGCCGGCATCTACGTTCCGGCCGAGTTCTACCCGTTCACCGACGCCTCCAGCGACATCAACAAAGACTGGCGGACGCTGATGCAGAAGAACGACATCCCGCTGACCTCGTTCTCGCAAGGCGGCTACCTCGCGGCGAAGTACTTCATCCAGGTCGCCGATGGCATCAAGGGCGACATCACCCGCGAGTCGGTCACCAAGGCGCTGCACGACATGAAGCCCATCGAGAACCCGATGGTCGGAACCCCGTACAGCTTCGGAACGGCGAAGACCCACGCCGGCAACACGGCCGGCTGGCCGATCAAGCTGGTCACCGGCAAGAACGCCTGGGAACTCAACGGGGACGACTGGATCCGCATCCCGAGCGAATAGCTCGAGACGCGTCGAACGGAGCTGATCAATGCTGCAGGGTGCACTCGCCGGGCTCGCCGCGGGCGGCCTCTACGCCGTACTCGCGGTGTGCCTGACCCTGATGTCCCGCCTCGTGCGGGTCGTCAACTTCGCGCAGGCCGCCACGGGGATGTTCGGTGGTTTCGTGGCGGTCTGGTTCGTCAGCCATGGCGGCTGGCCGATCTGGCTGGCGTCGATCGTCGGCATCCTCATCGGTGCTGCGCTCAGCGCGCTGATCGGGCTGATCATCGCGACCTGGCTGTCGGAGGCGGACATCACCACCCGCTCGGCCGTCACGGTGGGGCCCCTGCTGCTCCTGATCTCGCTGTCGTTCATCCTGTTCGGCAACAAGCCGCAGCCGTTCAGCCCGATCATCGCGGGGCCGGCGTTCACCGTCGGCGGCGTGGTGATCAGTCAGGTCACCGTCGCCACCGTGTCGCTCGCGATCGTGGTGGCGGTGGCCTGCCGGCTGGTGCTCTCCCGCACCTCGATCGGCACCAAGCTGCGCGCCCTCTCCGAGCGGCCGACGACGGCCGAGCTGATCGGCATCCCGTCGAAACCGCTCAGTGTCGCTGTCTGGGCCGTGACCGGGGTGATCAGCGCCCTCGCCATCATCATCGTCGCGCCCTCGCAGTCGAACGACGCGACGAGCCTGTCGATGCTGATCGTTCCCGCCTCCGCCGCGGCGCTGCTCGGGGCGTTCCGGCGACTCGATCTCGCCGTGATCGGCGGCCTGGTGCTCGGACTGCTGAGCGGCCTGGTCGCACAGATCGACGAGGTGTCGTTCATCCGCAACTTCCTCCCCTTCCTGTTCATCGTCGGATTCCTGCTGTGGATGCAGCGCAAGGAGGTGTGGGATGCGGCGCGCTAGCGGCACCCCGGCCGTGCGGATCGCACTGCCCTTCATCATCGCGATCGTCGGCCTCGCCGCCGGCTACGCGCTCAGCGTCGGTCTCTCGGGCTACTTCGTGTTCCTCGCCGTGAGCGCTGTCGTCGCGGCCATCGCCATCCTCGGTCTGGGCATCGTGACAGGGAGCGCGGGGATGATCGCGCTCTGCCAGCTGACGTTCGCCGCGATGGGCGCATGGATCGTCTCGCTGCTCAACACGATGAACGCACCCGGCGGCTTTATCGTGTGGCTCGTGCTCGGCGGACTCGCGGCGGGAGTCGTCGGCGTGCTCGTCGGGCTCCCCGCGCTCCGCCTGCGCGGAGTGAACCTGGCCGTCGTCACGCTCGGATTCGCCGCGGCGGCCGACGTCACCCTCGTCCAGATTCAGTTCCCGGGGTCGACCGACGGTGTCTCCGTGCTGCGGCCCGACGCGTTCAGCGACGACCGGTCGTACTTCTTCTTCAGCGTGATCGTGCTGGTCATCTGCGCCGTCGCCGTCTACTTCCTGCAGGGCGGCCGGTGGGGCAGCAGCTGGAAGTCCGTCGCGTTCTCGGAGCGCGGCACCGCATCCGTCGGCGCCAGCGTTCGCAGCTCCAAACTGACCGCGTTCGCCGTCAGCGCGACACTCGGCGGCATCAGCGGCGGACTCATCGCTGGGCAGGTGGGGCTGCCGTTCGCGAGCAGTTTCACGCCCATCCAGTCGCTCGCCCTGTACGTGCTCGCCATCATGTCGGGCGCGTATCTCATCGACATGGCCATCTTCGGCGGCATCGTGTGGGTGGCTGTTCCCGAACTGCTGAAGCGGTGGGGCATCCCGCAGGATTGGGCGTTCGTCATCTTCGGCGTTCTCGGCGTGCAGGCGCTCACCAGCGGCTCGAACCTCGGGCAGGGCATCCGGAACGCGTGGTGGAAACGGCAGGCGAAACGGGATGCCGCGACGGCGGTGTCGACGGGGCTGACGTCGACGGGGCTGGCCGATTCGCCCGCGACGGAGGCGGCCGCGGATCGGGAGGAGGCTCGGGTCGACAGCGCGCCCGGCGCACCGGTGCTCGTGGTCGAAGACCTCGGCGTCGCGTTCGGGCAGGTGAAGGCCCTCAACGGTGTGAGTCTCGTGGTGCGCGAGAACTCGGTGCTCGGACTCATCGGCCCGAACGGGGCGGGCAAATCGACGTTCGTCGACGCGGTCACCGGCTTCCTGCCGCAGCACACCGGCTCCGTGAGCCTGGACGGCCGCATCCTGAACGGCTTGTCGGCCACGAAACGCGCACGGCTGGGGCTGCGCCGAACCTTCCAGCAGGACAGGGTTCCGCCGACACTCACGGTCGAGGCGTATGTGCGGTTCGTCGCGCGCCGCCGGCTCACGAACTCCGAGATCGACGACACGCTCGCCTTCTTCGGCTGCCCGACGGCGACGACCCGGTTGCAGAGCGTCGATGTGGGAACGCGCCGGCTCGTGGAGGTGGCGGCCAACGTGCTGTCGCGGCCCCGCATCCTGATCCTCGACGAGCCCGCCGCCGGGCTGTCGCACGAAGAGCACCTCGAGCTCGGGCGACGTCTGCTGCTCGCGCCGGCGCGATTCGGCGTGGCGATCGTGCTGATCGAACACGACCTCGACCTGGTGCGCTCGGTGTGCTCCGAGATCACCGTGCTCGATTTCGGCGAAGTGCTGGCGAGCGGGCCGCAGGCCGACGTGCTCGCCGACCCGGCCGTGGTGAAGGCCTACATGGGCGAAACGGAGATGCTGTGAACGCGCTCGAACTCGAATCGGTGACGGTCAGCCGCGGCGCCGGGCCGGTGATCAGCGACGTCAGCCTGCGGGTCGAGCCGGGGCGCATCACGGCGCTGGTCGGGCCGAACGGCGCGGGCAAGACGAGCCTGCTCGAATCGGTGTCGGGCATCGTCGACGCCAGCGGCGGCAGGATCGTCGTCGACGGCGAACCGATCGGCAAGCTCTCCCGCGTGCAACGCGCCCGCCGCGGCATCGTGCACATCGAGCAGGGGCGGGCGATCTTCCCGTCGCTGACCGTGCAGGAGAACATCCGTCTCACCGCGGGCACCCAGCGCGGAGTGGAGGAGGCGCTCGCGCAGTTCCCGGAACTCGAGAAGCGCCGCGGCAGCGCATCCGGGCTGCTCTCCGGCGGCGAGCAGCAGATGGTGGTTCTCGCGCGCGCGTTCGCCTCGAAGCCGCGCTATCTGCTCATCGACGAGATGTCGCTCGGCCTCGCGCCAGTGGTCTTCATGCGGCTGCTGCCCATGATCAAACAGTTCAGCGAGTCGGGTGTCGGGGTGCTGCTCGTTGAACAGTTCACGCACCTCGCCCTGGGGGTGGCGACGGATGCCCTGGTCGTGGCCGGCGGACGCGTCACCTACCAGGGTTCCGCCGCCGATCTGCAGGCCTCCCCCGAGGTGCTGCACCACGCCTACCTCGGCGGCTGACGCCCCCGCCCTGAATCGAGGGGTCCCGACGCGC
Source organism: Leifsonia sp. NPDC058292 (assembly GCF_042880955.1). NCBI lineage: Bacteria > Bacillati > Actinomycetota > Actinomycetes > Micrococcales > Microbacteriaceae > Leifsonia > Leifsonia sp. NPDC058292. The sequence goes on along the minus strand of NZ_JBHVYL010000004.1, from coordinate 23 downwards.
CGTTACATGGAGGCATGTAACGG